>CANQFR010000045.1 GCA_947599905.1 uncultured Lachnospiraceae bacterium | reverse complement strand
CATCACGGCCTCCGACACGATATTCTCCGACGCGATCAGTTCCAGGTTCCGCCGCTGGCGGGCCGCCTCCTGCTTAATGGCCGCTCCAACCTCCGGATCCTGCTGCTCAAGAAAATCCATTACCTGATTTACCATGGTGTTATCCGCCTTTCTGTATGCTTAACTATGGTTTTTCCCATTATATCCAATCGCATGGGGTTTTTCAACCCCAGACGCAAATTTCCACTCCTTCACCACCGCCTGGATCGTCCGGTTCCCATTATATTCATTAATCGTCGGGTAGTAAATGGCGTCCATCACGCGGCTGTCTCCCATTTCCTCCAGAAACGCGTCCCCGTCGGTAAACACCATGGCGTCCATCGGCGTCCCGTCCGGCGTGATCACGGCCAGTTTTACCGCGTTGCGGTTCTTCCCCAGCACCCGTGCAGAACGGATCCGCAGCCCCTTCTGGGCAAACTGCGGCTTCTCGTTCCCGTTTCCGAAGGGTTCCAGAAGCTCCAGCTCATGGATGAAATCCTCCGTCACGTAATCCATGGGCATCGGCACGTCGATCCACAGCTTCGGGATGAAATCCTCCTCCGTCAGCTTCGCCCGCTCGTTCAGCTGCCGGCGCAGCCGCTCCACATCCGCCTCCTCCGCCATGGAAAGCCCGGCCGCCATCGGGTGGCCGCCGAATTTGGTGAACAGCTGCTTCACCTCGCAGAGCGACGCGAACATATGGTACGCCTCGATGGACCGGCCGGAGCCTTTGACGCCGTCCTCGGACTTCGTGATGACAAACGACGGCTTATTGTACCGCTCCCGGAGCCGCCCGGCGATGATCCCGGCCAGCGACTCATGACAGTCCGGCAGATAGACAACCAGGACCTTATCGTTCTGAAAATGCTCCTCCACCTGCCGCGCCGCCTGCTCCAGGCCCTGCGCGGTCATATCCTTGCGCTGGTCGTTCAGAAGCTTCAGCTCCTGCGCCAGCGCATCCGCCTCCTCCGCGTCCCGGCTCAGCAGGAGCCGCAGCGCCAGCTTGGCGGTCTGCAGCCGACCGCCGGCGTTCAGGCACGGGCCGATGACGAAGCCGATATGGTAGGCGCTCAGATTGGAAATGTCCAGATTGTTCTTCTCCACCAGCAGTTTAAGTCCGACGCTTTTCGTCCGCGGCATCTGCTTTAGGCCTTCCTTTACGATGATCCGGTTCTCGTCCTGCAGCCGCATCACATCCCCCACAGTGGCGATGGCCGCGAATTCCAGCATTTCCTCCCACTCGCGCGCGGGAATACCAACCCGCTCATAGAGAATCTGAATCAATTTATAGGCCACCACCGCGCCGCAGATCTCTTTCCACGGATAGGTACAGTCGGACTGCTTCGGATTGACGATCGCCGAAGCCCACGGAAGGATGTCCTTCCCGTCCGTGTCCTGAGCGATGTCGTGATGGTCGGTGATCACCACCGTCAGGCCGTGCTGTCTGGCGTACTCCATCTGCGGCACCGCGGAAATGCCGTTGTCGCAGGTCAGCACCGTATCAACGCCGTCCGCCGCGGCCGCCTCGATGATCTGCTCGTTGATGCCGTAGCCATCCTTGATTCGGTCCGGGATCTCATAATCCACCTTTGCGCTAAGCCGCTTCAGCGCCGTGTACAGCAGATAAGTAGAGCAGACGCCGTCGATATCGTAGTCGCCCACGATGCGGATCCATTTCCCCGCGGCGATCTTCCCAAGAAGGATCTCCGCCGCCTTGTCCGCGTCCTTCAGAAGGTGCGGCGAATAGAGATCCCGCCGCGTCCCGTACAGGTACCGCCGGACCGCCTCCTCGCCGACCACGTCACGGTTGCGGATGATCCGCGCCGTCACCGGCGTGATTCCGAACTGCCGCGCCAACCCGTCAAAATCTGCTTTTTTCGCGTATACCATCCATTTTGAAGTCATAAATCTCCCCACCCATCCGGCGCAGTCTGGATATCCGTATACCCCACATACTCCTTCAGCCGCTTTCTCCTGACCGCATAGTCCGGAATCTGTTCCGCCACGATTTTCCAGAACCGCGGTGAATGATTCATCTCCCGCCGGTGGGCCAATTCATGCACCACCACGTAATCCTGCAGTTCCTCCGGCACCAGCATCAGCACCCAGTTGTAGTTCAGATTCCCCTTCGTGCTGCAGCTGCCCCACCGGGTCGCCTGCTGCCGAATTGCAATCCGCCCGTAGGTAACGCCCATCCGTGCCGCCCACAATTCCGTCTTCTCCGTCAGCACGCGCCGGGCCAGATCCCGGTACTGCCGGATCTCTTTTTCCGTGAAAATGGGGCGGTCTTCCTGCTGCTCCCTAGCCTTTTCAACATGCTCCCGCACCCAGTCCGCGTGGCTTTCCACAAACTCCCGTATGTGCCGAGCCGGCGTCCGCATGGGGCACCGCACCACCACGCGGCCGTCCCGCGTCACCTGCAGGGAAACGGTCCTGCGGCGGGAGCGAACGATCTCGTATTCCAGACGTTCTTCCGCCGGCCGCCGCGGCGCGGCTGCTATGCTTTGCCGGTCAGCATTTTTCGCCGCCGCAGCATGCCCCGCGCCATCCGTCACACAAGCCGCCGTTTCTTTCACAGCACGAACCGTCCCTCCAGCGCCAGAAACTGATCCAGAAACATCCTGCTCACCCGCGCGCCGAACACGGTAGCCGGATGATCCGCATAGTACATGGCGTCGCTGAAATTCTTATTCATCATCACCAGCACATACGGCCCGTAAGGCGTGAAAATGATGCCGCCGTCATTGCGGCAGGCGTCCATGCTTCCACTCTTGGAAGCCACCTTGAAGATCACGTCGTCCGTATTGTCCGGATCCATAAAAAACTGCGGGAAATCCTTCGTGATCATGCTGTTGTAATGCTGCTTCTTGAAGATCTCCACCATCTGCGCGTCAAGCTCCGGGCTCAGCAGTTCGCCTTTCGCCAGTCTGGTAAAAATACTGGCGTAATCCCTGGGCGTCGTGGTTCCGAGCTTATCATACAGATCAAAATGAATCGGATTGTGGAGCACCGTATCCTTGCAGCCGAGCTTTTGAATGCAGGCGTTGATCGTATCGATCCCCAGATAATCGATCATGATATTGGTGGCAATGTTATCGCTGACAATGATCATCAGCGTCGCCACGTCTTTCACCCGCAGCACAGCCCCCGGATCCAGCGAAATCAGCACGCCGCTGCCGTCCACGAAATGATCTTCGCGATAGGTAAGCATGTCGTCAAGACTTGCCTTTCCCTTCCCGATCTGGTCGAACAGGGTCGCCAGGATATAGGTCTTCACGGTGCTTGCCGTCTCGAATTTTTCATCCGCTCCCACGGAAATGATATTGCCGTGGAAATCGTCGGCATAAATGCCCATAAACCCGTCGTAGCTTTTCAGTTCCGCCTCAATCCGTTTCTCCAGTGTTAGTCTTGCATCTGTCATTTGTTTGATCTCCTCCTCATATTTTCATCATAATCGTCTTATGACAACCTGAATTGCACTCTGCATCCTTGGGTTCTTACGCAAAAATACTCCCGACCGCCTTCATACAGGCAACCAGATCCTGCCGGTAAATCGGGCTGTCCGGATTTAAGCTGTTATAAACCACGCCGCCGCTTCCGATCTTGCCGGTAGAATGGATGTACAGGCCGTCGCCCAGATACATGGCCACATGTCCCGGGAAGAACAGCAGGTCGCCCGGTTTCATATCTTCCTTCCTGATCTCCTTTAACGGAAACCCATCCATGATCTTGGCGTCCCGATAGAGCAGGATGCCGTTCAGCATATAACTGACCGAGACCAGTCCCGAGCAGTCGATGCCGGCCGTCGTCTTGCCGCCCCAGCGGTACTGAACGCCCAAATAACTCTTCGCCGTCTCCATCACCGCACGCCGGAACGCATTTTCATCGGTGATCTCCGCCTGCGGGAGTTCGTCAAGCCACGCGCCCGCCTGCGAAAATTCCTTTTCCGAAAGGAACTGGTTTCGCATATATCCGATGCGGCCGTCCGCGAGTTCCACTCTGGCCCAGCCTTCCCGCTCCGACTCCCAGTTCAAAACCTTCACCAGACTGCCGCGGAACAGGCTGATCAGCTTCACGCCCTGCACATCCGGGATCGACATCACATCCACACAGATGCCGTTCACCACCCACAGGTCGGACGCTTCCCATTCTTTCGCCGCTTCAGGCGGCACTTCCAGAACATCCTCCACCGGAAGATATCCGGTATAGTTATAAAATGTTCGCACCGGCAGAAACATCCCCGCACGGCTTTCCGCCTCCGGATATCTCTCCGCCACCGCGTCCCCGGTGATCGCCACGATCATTCCGTGCATCACCTCATCGGCGATTCCCGACAGCACCTGTCCGTCGGACACCATCTTCTCTGAGGCTTCCTCATAAACCGTACAGAGCGACCGTTTCACGATTCCATATCTCATCCCGGCTGATTCCTCCTTCACTTAAAACCCCGGCACCGCCGTGATGCCGATGCCCGGCGTTTCATTCATAATGATCCGGCTGCCCTCATAGACCGGCCCGCCCGTATACGGATCAATCCGGCAAAGGCTCGGCCCGTCCAGATCCGCTCGGGTGATTACGCCCTTCCCGGCCGCCAGATGGGCCGCCGCGCTGACCGCGATCTTGCTCTCCAGCATGCAGCCGATCATGCACTCCACGCCGAAGCTCTCGGCAATCACGCAGATTTTCAGCGCTTCATAGATACCGCCGGTCTTCATCAGTTTAATATTGATCAGATCGGCCGCCCGCCCCTGTATCAGCTTAATCGCGTCCTCCGGTGAAAATACGCTCTCGTCCGCCAGAATCTTCGTATTCACCTGGCTTGTCACATACTGCATCCCCGCGAAATCATGGGCCGATACCGGCTGTTCCACCAGATCCATCTCGATGCCCATATCCTCCAGCGAGCGGATGATCCGCACAGCGTCCTTGGCTGTCCAGCCCTGGTTGGCATCGATGCGCAGTTTCACACCCGGCCCCACCGCGTCGCGGATGGCTTTGATACGCTCGATATCCTTCAAACTTTCTTTGCCCACTTTGATCTTCAGGATCCCGAAGCCCTGCTCCACAGCCTTCAGGCTGTCTGAAACCATCTCGTCAATCTCATTGACGCTGATCGTCAGATCCGTCTCAAATTCTGTCCGGCTGCCGCCCAGCACCTGATAAAGCGGCTTTCCGCAGGACTTCGCAAACAGGTCATAGACGGCCATATCCACCGCCGCCTTTGCCGACGTATTCTTCAGGATACAGCTGTGCAGCTTCCGCATAATGCCGTCAAGGTTCTCAATATCCATGCCCTTAATGCTCGGCGCAATGAATTCCTCGATGGCACAGCGGATCGAGCCCTTGGTATCGCCGGTGATGACCGCCGTAGGCGGCGCTTCGCCGAAGCCTGTCTCTCCGGTATCCGTCGATACGCGCACCACAATATCATTTACCGTTTCCACGGTCCGCAGAGCCGTCTTGAACGGCGTTACCAGCGGAATATTCACTTCTACCACGTCAATTTTTGTGATCTTCATACTCATCTCTCCTCTCCGCGAACTGCCGGTAAATCTCCTCCCAGCGCACATTTCCTTTCGTCAGGAGCTCCGGCGAATTCTCCAGATACAGATAATACGTAATCTCCGCCATCACCCGCTCGAACATGGGCGTGTCCGTCTCATTGCCGCAGAAACACACTACAAACGGCTTCTCCGCGTACACGATACCCACGTCATGGGTGATTCCGGTATCCTCGCCGGTCTTATGGGCCACCACCGGCGCGTCGTCAAGCGCCCGCAGATAGAATGGCATCTTGCTGTCGTACTGCTGGTCTTTTAAGATCGACAGCATCTTCTCGCTGGCCGCCCTGCTCACCACCCGGCCCTCATAGATGTCGGTCAGGATCCTCCCCACGCCCCGGGGTGTAATCAGATTCTGGATGCCGCGGCGCGCCTTCTCCCAGTCGTACATTTTCCGGCGCAGCCACGGATCCTCGTAGCCCAGCGCCTTCACCTCGGCATTGATCTCCTCCATGCCCATCAGGTCGATCAACATATTGGTTGTCGTATTGTCACTGAAAATGATCATCAGCGTGATCAGATCCATGACCGTTACTTCCAGCCCCTCATGCATATACGCGACCGCGCCGCAGGACGGCACGCAGTATTCCTTCTTCATCGCGATGATCTTATCCTGTTCCAGCTCGCCCCGCTCGATCTTCGCGAACGCCGCCGCCATGATATAGGTCTTGATCACGCTGGCCGCGTAAAATTTCTCATCACCGCGGAAATCTCTCTCCTCCCCGTCCACAAGATTCTTATAGTAAAAGCCGACAGATCCCGGCGCTGTTTTCAGTTTCTGTTCGATCGCTTTCCAGTTCATTCCCTTACTCCTCCCGCATGTGATTCATGCTCTTCGCCCTGTCCTGAGCTTCTGCCCGCGCTTTCCCGGGCCGCCTTGCTTTCCGGCAGTCCATCTTTCCGCCAGACCCGCTCTCCGGTCGTTTCCGCTCAGATATCAAATTTCCCCACCGGATCTTCTTTCTCAAAATAATCCCGGTACTCGACATCGATCTGGTGCCGCATCCGCTTCATGCTGAAATACAGATGGTCTTTCAGAACCGTCTCCATCCCCGCGATATCTTTCTGCTCCAGCTTTTCCACGAGGTTCTCATGCTCATGGATAATCCTCGTAAAATCCGTCTCTGTCACGAAGTCCAGCATACGGAAGCGGGTATAATGCAGCTGCTGCTCCTGCAGCATCGCCCACAACCGGCTTTTCTTCGTCGCATTGAACCAGCACGCGTGCAAATCCGCATCCAGACGGTAAAACTGCTCCGGCTTGAAATCCCCTGTCTGCACAAGGGCCTTCTGCTTGCGGATCAGATAATAAATGTCCTCCATCAGAAGAGGTGTCGCAATTCTGGAAAAATCGCGCATGACCATGGTCTCCACGGCCACCCGCATATAGATCATCTGCTTGATATTGCTGAGACTTAAAAGCGTCACATAGATGCCCCGATAGGGAACCGTGACGACAAAGCCCTGTTCCTGCAGGAGGCGCAGGGCATCGCGGACAGGAGTCCTGGAGACAGAAAACCGCTCGCAGATCTCATTTTCCTTGATCAGCTGTCCCGGTTTCAGTTCCAGATCCAGGATCTCCTGTTTCAGAACCTGATATACCATATCTTCCCGATTCTTATACGCCGCGTCGTCCATAGATTCCTCACTGCCTGTACGTCATTCCAATGTTACCGTTCACCGACAGGCTGTTGCCTTATCCTTCCCTTCACTGCCCGGCTGCCGGCAGACTGCAGCCCCATTCTTTCCTGTACTGCCCGGCCGCCGGCAGACTGCGCCCCATTCTTTCCTGCACTGCCCGGCCGCTGGCAGACTGCGCCCCATTCTCTTCTGCATTGCCCGGCTGCCGGCATATCCGGACAGCCTCTCAGCGGCCGGTTTCACGCTCCATTTATTTCAGTTCCGTATTCTTCAGATTATCCATGTCATCGAAGGCCAGATTCTCACCGCCCATTGCCCAGATGAAGGTATAGTTGGAAGTGCCGGCGCCCGCGTGGATGCTCCAGGACGGACTGATAACCGCTTCCTCATTCTTCATAACGATATGGCGGGTCTCGGTGGGCTCGCCCATCATATGGAAGACCACATTATCCTCCGGAACCTCAAAATACATATAGACCTCCATGCGGCGCTCATGCGTATGGCACGGCATTGTATTCCAGATGCTGCCCTCCTCCAGCACGGTCATACCCATGGACAGCTGGCAGGTCTTAAGCACATCCGGATGGATGAACTGGTTGATCGTCCGCTTGTTGCAGGTGGCCTGACTGCCGAGCTGCCGCTTTGCGGCATCCTCGATCGAAATAAACGTCGTCTTATAGGACGTATGTGCCGGCGCGCTCACCATATAGAATTTCGCCGGATTCGCCGGGTCGTCGCTGGAGAACAGAACCGTCTTCGTCCCCTTGGTGATATACAGGCAGTCCTTATATCCCATGGCAAATGTCTCATCGTCCGCCACGATCCTGCCGGGGCCGCCGATATTGAAAATACCGATCTCCCGGCGCTCCAGGAAGAAATTGGTTCCGAAATTCTTCCAGCAGTCGATGCCTTTGTCGATAGAAACCTGCTCCGTCGTCGGCATGCAGCCCATCGTCACCATACGGTCCACATGGGAATAAACCGCGTGTACCTCATTCGGCGCATACAGATCCGTGATCAGGAACTCATTTCTCAGTTCCTCGGTCGTGTAGCGTTTGACGTCCTTCTGATTGGCTGAATAGCGAATATCCATGTTATTGCCTCCTTATGAAATAATTTGTATTATTTGTATACAAAATCTGCTGGTTCAATTATACCGTTTTCCGCCGTTTCCCGCAACATCATTTCCAAGAAATCATTGCATTTTTTTCGCTTTGCCCGCACGGGCCGCTATCATTTTGCAGCAGCGGTTCCACAGCGCGGCAAACGCGAGCAGCAGCGCAAACGCGCAGACGGAAACTGCCAGTGCGAATTTGTCCCCGGGGATATCGGCCATCGGCGTATACATAACTCCCGTCACAGCCGCTACCGCCTCAAGCACCCAATAGATGGCAAAGGTCTGCGCTATGAACATCACCAGCGAATTCCTCCCGCAATACTGCCAGAACCGCGAGTTCCGGCAGATCGACGCCCCGCTCAGCAGTGCTGCGGTTCCGCAAAGCGCCGCCATATAGTAGTAGGGCGCGGGGGAATAAACGCAATCGCAGAGATTGGTATAGCCGAACAGCCGGACGCCGAAATAATAACTCAGGCAGGTACATAAAGGCCCCACAAGCCACGCGCAGCGCCTCAGCCGCTCTATCAGGCGGCATTGCGCGGCATAATAGCCCAGTATCAGAAATACGAACGCCGTCAGCGCGGCATCCAGTTTCCAGGGCAGGCGGTGGCCGACAGGAAGATAGGGATTAATCCGGCTGATCTGATTCCCCAGCCAGGCGATAAGCAGAATGGTGTAGCCCCTGATCAGAAGGTTCCTTTTCCCGAATAAGCGCAGCCACCCGTAAGCCAGGATTTCCGTCACAAACAGAGCGGCAAGGAACCAGACCTGACCAACATAAAGTTCTTTGGGCTGCGCATAATACAGCGCCCAGACAGCAAGATATTTCCAGTCGAACTGAAGAAGCACGGCGCGGTAGGCCGGCCTCAAAAGACAGATTCCGGCTCCGGCCGCGATCGCAGCAAAATACGGCACCAGCCTCTTTTTGAACCTGCTTTTTACGAAGGTTCCGAATCCCCCTGCCTTTTCCGGCCGGAACGTCATGCCGGAGAGGAAGAAGAACGCCGGCATATGGAACGAAAAAATCCAGTTAAACCATAACTCGTTACGCATAAGGACATGACCGAACACAGTCAGAAACAGTGCAAACCCTCTGGCTGCATCAATCTCACTGATCCGTTCCTTTCCCCGCTCCCGGTTCATAACATCTCCTCCTTATATTCGTCTCCCCGCATCACGATGTTCATGCCGGGACAGGCCACAGCCGGAGATATGGATTCAAAAGGAAAAGCCCCGGAACATTCCCGGGGCTTTACGTGCGCGAGAGGATTCGAACCCCCGACACCTTGGTCCGTAGCCAAGTGCTCTATCCAGCTGAGCTACGCACACATATCCTTCGCCGCTCCGATATCAGCGATATCTTCACAGCAAAATATATTCTAATCTATCTGTTTTCGTTTGTCAAGTTCTTTCGCAAGAACTTTTTACGAGACTTTTACGAGAACTTTTTATGTGACTTTTTTGCGCTTTCGCAGGAACTTTTCCTGTGCTATTTGCATGCTGCTACGCATAGCTGTGGATTCCCGGAATCCAGGTGTTCACACCGATATAGGTGAACAGCACACAGACAAAGCCGATCACCGCAAACCACGCGGCTTTCCTGCCGCGCCAGCCCTTATTCAGCCGCAGATGCAGATAAAGCGCGTAAATGATCCAGGTAATCAGCGACCAGGTCTCCTTCGGATCCCAGGACCAGTAGCTGCCCCAGGCGCGCTCGGCCCAGATGGCCCCGGTGATGATGACGAAAGTCAGGAAAAGGAAGCCCAGCGACACGGCCCGGTAACTGATGATATCCAGCCTGTCATAGTCCGGAATATTCTTTTTCCAGAAATCATGGTTCTCACGGCCCTGCCTGAGCAGGAACAGGAGCGATACCGCGAATGACACGCCGAACGCACCGTAGGAAATGATCGCGGTGGACACATGGATGCCCAGCCAGTTGCTTCGAAGCGCCGGCATCAGTTCCCGCACCTCACGGCTCTGCATGGCGGCGTAGCCGATCAGCAGAAAGATCACCGGCGTGACAAAGGTCCCCAGTGCCTGAAAATGGTACTTCTTCACGAAGACCAGAAAACACAGGCAGATTCCCCAGGCGAAACTGGTTGCGAACTCGTACTGATTCGTCAGCGGAAGCCGCCCCGCGCCGACGCCGCGTACAATGAGGGCCGCCGTATGCAGTACGAATGCCAGCGTGATGACCCAGCCGGCAATCCGGGCCGCCTTCTCATTCTTCATAGCGAAAAAGATGAAATACAGCGCCATCGAGATCAGATAGAGGATCATGACCGCCGTGAATAATGCGTTTTCGATTGCGAGAAACCCGCTGCTGTCCATAATATGCTCTCCTTGCCTGTTCCTTCTGTGTTGTTTTTGTTGTTTTTGTTGTCTTTGTTGCTTTTGCTGTTTCTATGGTTTCAACTGCTCTTATCCTGTCGTCCTGCGCCGCTCCATGATACTTTTACTCCTGCCGCGCCGCCAGATCGTCCTCGGTAACCACCGGGGGTTTTGCGCCGTATTTTGCGAGTTCCTCAAGGAAATAGGCCCCGGCCTTCCTGCTCTTTCCTGCCAGCGCCCAGGTTCCGTCTTCTCTTTGAACAGCCCATACTTCCTCCGGCGGCAGATAAAAGGCCAGCACCAACGCAAGCATGACCAGCAGTCCTCCAGCGGCGGCCAACGGCGTAAACGGGTCGCGCTTAACCTGGATCAGCGTATACTGCTGCGGATCCGTAAACCGAATTCCGTAATCCTCCACCGTTATGATTTCATCTTCCGTCAGCACATTCATTCCAAGAATCTGATCGTGGTAGTAAAGGGTGTAGAGGTAGCCCGGGTGATTCAGCGCGGGTGACGCCGTCATGGGCATCCCGTCGGCGCCGCGGACATAATCCGGATAGAACGCATTCAGCACGACCGCCAGCCCTTCCATATCTTCGACCAGCGCATACTCCCCGGCGCAGATCACACCCTCCTGCAGAAGTTCGCTGTCTTTGAAAATCTGCACGTTTGCAGCCCAGCCTGTGGAATTCTGATATAATTTCATGCCATGAAGGGTGAGCGGGTGATTGACGCTGACGGTTCCGGTCTCACCGGCTGTCCCGTTGCCCGACACCGTCACGGCCGTCTCATACTGTTCCACAGTGTCGTCCTCGCGCAGTTTCACCTGAAAATCGTCGATTCGCAGCGTATAACCGGTATCTCCGACCGGCTTCGTCTGCCCGGGGACTCCGTAGACCGAATACTGAACCTGAAACATCTGTCCCAGCCCGAAGCCGGCAATCACCACCAGCATCCCCAGATGGCACAGCCACGCGCCCCAGATGCCGGCGCGGTGCCGGACCGCATAGCGCGTGGGGACAGACGCTGCGGCAGTATCCGCCGAAACCGGTGCCGCTTCGGCAGCTGACGGGACAAACGTCTCCGCGCCTCCCGTCTGTGCCACTTTCGCCGCAGCCATAACTCCACGCGTCACATTCCGAAATCCCAGCTTCCTGAATATTTCCTCCGGCTCTTCCGCCGTCACTGTTGCCGGGACGCCATCCCACCCGGCGATCCGCTTCACCGCGGTAAATCCTTCCTTCATCCGCTTCATAAGCGCCGGGAAGCGCAGAACATTGCAGGCCAGCAGATTGGCACACAAAAACAATGTCAGCCCCACAAACCACCAGCAGTGGAAGACATCATCCAACCTGAACAGCAGGATCGCCCCCGCCAGGGATTCCGCGTAATTCGCCGTATAATAAGCCGCCGTCTGTCCCTGCGGAAGCAGGCTGCCGGCAGTACAGGCAAGTGCCAGAATTACCAGAAGAATGACAGCGCATTTCATCGAGCACAGGAAACGGCCTGCTTTCTTTAATCGATCCATCATAATCTCCTCCGCACCGCAGCCTTCTGCGGCGCCGAACCGTATATACAACAAGAGCCGGCAGTTTCGCCCCCGGCCCTCATTTCCCTTCTCATTCACATGGCGCGTCCGATCATTTCCTTATCAAAGCCCCAGCAGCTCCATCGCTTCTGCCATCAGTTCCTCGCACTTATCCAGGCATCTCCCGGCAAGCGCCGAGTTATGGGCGCCCTCGCTGTTCTCCACATAGCAGAAATCCCAGTACCACTGGGCGCTGCGGTACAGCGAGCGGATCTCATTCAGCTGATCCTCGCTCATCTCACCGGCAGCCACCTCGGCCGCCAGGGCATCCTTCAGTTCAGCCAGCTTCTGTCCGATCGCATTCTCCCGTCCGGTGATCTCCGTCTGAATCGCCTTCACCTTCTCCGCCATATCCGTCTCGCCGTGGCACTGTACGCAGGTATCCAGAATCGCCTGATTCGCCAGCGGACTCTCCCACTTGTGACTGGTGTAAGTCGTTCCCTTCTCCGTGACCACCGCCATATGGCAGTCAGCGCAGCTCATACCGAAGCCCACATGGGCGCTGCCCGCGCCAAGATACGTCTCAAACTCTGGATGCTGTGCTTTCAGCATCGCGGTCCCGGTACTCTCCTGCGTCCAGTCGGAGAAGCCCATCTCATCATAATATGCCAGAATCGCTTCCGGATCCATGGATGCCACACTCGTGTACGGCATCATCGTCTCTTTGGTCTCCGGAGCAAAATAATACTCGATATGGCACTGTCCGCAGGACAGCGTGGACGGATCAATGGAATCCATCTCACTGCCCAGAGCATTCTTCACATAGGAGTGGGTAACCACCAGCTGACCGCCGTTACCGGCCTGATTCTCATGGCAGTTATAACAGCTGATATTCTCCGCCATCTGCGCGTGCGTTTCGTTAAAATCATACTTATACGCCTCTACGCCCATGTCATTGACCAGCTTGGTATAATCCGGCGTCTTGCAGGTCAGGCAGTTGGCCAGAGGATGGGGACGCTCCGTCTCCGCGACGTCCTCCAGCGTATAGGTATGGGAAACAGCGCTCGTATAGTCCTTCGCGAAACCGAAGCCCTCATAGAGGGACACAATATACGGATTCTCCTCCGTATAGGCTACCCGGTAATGATTATCGTCATTCGCCCGGTAGGACGCTACGATCTCCGGATAAATGCTCTTCCACTCATCAGCGGAAATGACGCCGTTTGCCCGTGCAGGCACAGGCGCATCCACCTGCTTATACACGATCACTCCCGCAGGAGCCGGAATAATGGCGCTGAGCGCCTTCTGAACCGGCCCGGATACCGCGACCACAACTACCGCGGCCGCGGCCATAACCCCAAGTCCAATGAAATTCTTCCTGTTTGCGTCCGTCTTTCGCATAACATACCCCTCCAAAGGTACACCATCATACCGTTATTCTACACGACATCAGGGGTAATGTCAATGGATACTAACGCAAAAGCGCACGGACATCTTTCGCCCATGCGCTTTTGCTGATTCTGTTTATCTGCATGATATCTTATCTGAGAATCTGACTGTCCGCAATCTTACCTACTCGCTTTCCTTCTTCCTGAAGCTCAGGATACCGAAGACTCCCATCAGCCCCAATGCCAGCGCGCCAATAAGTGCAAGCATACCAAGCGGCCTCTCATCGCCGGTCATCGGTGCGGAAGCCAGCGGCACTTCCTCATCATCAATGGAAACCAACGCCGCATCCATCGGGATCGCCGTATCCTCAATCTGGATCGGGGCAGCTCCTAATGGAGTTTCATTGTCCGAAATCTGCACCGGGCCAAACGGTCCGTTCCCCTGAGACAAAGGCGACGGAGTCGGTGAAGGTGTCGTATAGCTGGGCGGATTGGGCCTTATCGGCTCCGGCTCAGTGGGCTGGGGAGCTGTCGGCTGAGGTTCGGTAGGCTGGGGAGCCGTGGGTTCAGGTTCCGTCGGCTGGGGAGCTGTCGGTTCAGGGTCCGTCGGTTCGGGAACCGTGGGTTCGGGGTCCGTCGGTTCAGGGTCCGTCGGTTCGGGGTCCGTCGGTTCGGGAGCTTTAACATAATACACATTAATCTCTATATCCTCCGTCAGCGTCCCCTGCATCTGCGGCGTCTGACCCTCGACTGTCAGATAGCTGTCAATCTGATATCCTTCAATCTGCAGATTCAGCAGATCGCTGATATCATACGCCTCATTCTCATTGCCGGTATACTTGCCGTCCTCAGCCAGCGCTGCATTCGTATTCTTCTCAAGGTAATGAACCGTAATGCCATAGCTGTCACGGCTAAGCTGCGGCGTCGATACTGTATTGACCGCCTCATTTGCACCAAGCGGCTTTACTTCCGCATCTCCGGTATTCGTATCAAATGTACCAGCCGGATACTTTCCTGCATCGTCAGGCTTCAGATTCTCCGTGAACGTCAGCGTATACCGGGTATTGGCCAGCGCCGGCAGTTCCCATGTAATCACATCGTTTCCATCAGCATCCTTGCTGAAGCTTACGGAAGACAGCATCTCGTCCGAAAGCACAGTCGCTTTTCCATCCGCATCGTAGCTTCTCGCCACAACACTCGCCGTGTCAAGATCAAAATCCGCTCCGACCGTATCCGTTACCGTAAAGGTGCCGTATGCAGCAGCGATTGCTGCGTTTACTGCATCATTGAAGGATTCGGTATCCTCTGCCTCAAAATAATATTCCGGAGCGCTGGCGATCTGAAGCATCATACTCTCATCAGCGTTTGTGGTTGAAGAATCTGCCTGCAGGACGGAGAAAATCTCTACATTCGCCAGTGCTTTTACAGCGTCAACCGCATTCTTAATATCACCCTCATACGGAAGCGCCCTGCCTTCGTTATAAGGTACGCCATCAGAAATGAAGATGATTTTAACATCCCTGCTATCATCGCCGCGTCCTTCAATCATTGCTTTTGCAGAATTGAAAGCCTTGGTATAACTCGTATTTTCTTCCTTTGAATAATCTGTTGATACAAAACTTCTTAATTCTTCTATGTTCGTAGTAAAATCCGCAGTATTCACAGTTCCGTCGGTACCATCATCCTGATATGTAGCTTTCTTAGGGCCTCCAAAGGTGATGACTCCAACCCGATTGTCGTATCCCTCGGCAAACAAATCCTCGATTAAATCAATTGTCTTAAACTGAATGTTATACAGCTTCGAGTCCTTATAATTCGCCGGATATGCAATAGAATTGCTGTAATCCAACAGGAACAGGATATCTTTTCCCGGAGTTTTCGAATGCGCAAACTGAAGCTCTATCTCCGCTTTTGTCTTACTGTCATCTGTCCAGCGAGCTGCCTTTGTTAACTGTGTAGCATCCTGTCCCGTACTATTCTTCAATCCATCTTTGCTGTCAGTCCATCCTTCCGGTACGGATAACTCAGGTGTTGTAATCGGATTTAAGCTGAATGTCTTATCCCACAGACTTTCCATCCGGGCAATCAAGTTCGGCATCTTACTGAATATATTACTATAACCTAACGTAAGACTGCTGTTCTCCGGTATTTCAATTAGAGTATTAATCGTCTTTAATCTGGCCTTTTGTACGGAAAAAGCATTTGCACCTATAAACTGACAGGAATCGGGGATCTCAATCTTTTTCAGATTGAGGCACGAATCATAAAACGCCCTGCTACCTATTCCTATTACACCAGTTATCTCCAAATTACTTAAAAGACATGAACGAAATGAATTCGATCCAATATACTGGACTCTGTCTAATTTTAATTCACTCAGCTTATAGCACAGTTCAAAAGCTCCTTCGCTGGCGTCTTTGCTGGAATCTTCTGCAAAATCTCCAATTTCTTTTACAGCCGTTAAACTAACGTTTGTCAGCGCTGTACAATTTTTGAAAGCGGCACACCCAATTCTTCCTACATCATTTAATTTGACCTCCCCCAGACTCTTGCATCCGTTAAAGGCATTCTCTCCAATCGATTCAACATTTGTCAAATCTACTTTATTGATGCCTTTCATTTCAGTAATTTCGCCGTTTGTGTTTTTACTGTTCGCCGTCGTATACGGAGACATATTGAAGGCGCCATCACAAATTTTAATTCTGGCAGATCCCGGCGCACTGATTGTATGTATTTCATTTGCAAATGCAGCCCATGGATGATCAGCTCCAGTCGTTGTAACATCGCCGGTCAATGTCAAAGTTCCCGTTTCGGGATCAAACGACCAGCCGTCACCTGCTGCGTCCGTATAATAGAATGTCACTTCAACCGGTCTGTCAAACTCATTACCTCCGGCCCCGGGCAAATCTCTGCCTTTGTCATCAATACTGTTTCCATTGTATACTTTCCCTTCAAAAGTCTTCTGAAGGGCAATTAACCTCGGATCATCCTTTTTCAGCGTATCTTTTGGCGCAGCTGTCTTTTTGGGCGTGTCTGTCCCAGACTCAGACGCATCTGTCTCGGGCTCAGACTGATGTTTCTCGTACTCGGCCAGAGCGGCCAGATATTCTTCGGACTTGGGCAGATATATATATTCTTTTATAGGGGTAAATGTGTCATCCCCTTGCGCCTCATGCGTGAGTATCAGGTACCAGCCGTTATCACTGTCACCTTTCCAGACGGCTTTGATTTTTTCCGCAAATGAAGTTCTCACATTTGTATAGTTTGTATCTAATGCCGTTGTATTCGTTCCCAGCTCTTTCTGCGCACTATCATGGGCCGGGGTAAGTTTCTTATACAAAGTAACCGCTTCTTCTATATTGTCCACCGTTACATCACCGAAAGCTTCCACTTCCTCCACGACTGCATAGTAAGCCGCCACCGCCTCAAGATACTCCGCAGTAACGGTCACTGTATTTTCCTCCTGCAGATTCGAGAGCGTATACGTATACGTTCCGTCTTTTGCCCGCGTTTCTTGACAATCAACCTCCTCAGGAGTGACCGCGGCGCTGACCTTATAGTATTTTTGAGGCGTCACAACGATTGTAAACTCCTCGTCATTGTCAACATAGTATTCCCCTTCTCCGGGCTCTATGTCCTCAATCCCTTCCATGTTCTCAACATCCACCGTGACCTGCACCGCCTCAGACGGCGTCGCATCCAGCAGAATCTCATCATACAGGCCGTTATCGTCGTCCCACCATCCGTCACCTGCAAATCCGCCGCTATTCCCGTTTCCCGAAGACAGCTCAGGTTCATCCGCGCTTGACGGCGTAGCCGTATCATAGTTCTCGATGTAATTCGCGTTTAGCGGCGTTGCCGTATCGTAGTCCCCAACGTCATCCAGCTCAGGGTTCCCCTCACCCGGCTGCCGGAGCTCCGGCGCCTGAGTGTCAGCCGGCAAATTAAAGTTCCAGTCTCCCGCACAAATACTGCAAATTAAAATCTCAACATTTCTATTTTATCT
>CANQFR010000044.1 GCA_947599905.1 uncultured Lachnospiraceae bacterium | reverse complement strand
CCAGGGGGCCTTCGCCGCGGGCCGTCCGCATGAGGATAAGCGACTTATCAGAGCCTCTGGATACAGGTGCCTGCTGAGGCGAAGACTGCGCCGGCCCTTCCCCGGCCTGCTTATATCCGGGAGCTTCCGCTTCGCATCCGCCCCGGATAAACCTCCGGTACGCTTCCTCATGATAAAAGAGGGCTTTGGCGCTGACCATCTCCGTATAGGCGGCCCCGCAGCCCTGCTCCGTGCAGAGTTCCCGAAAGACCCGATCCGTCACTCCCGCCATCGGCCCCAGAAGCAGCGGATTCTTCAGTTCCACA
The DNA here is from genome assembly GCA_947599905.1 of uncultured Lachnospiraceae bacterium. Taxonomy (GTDB): domain Bacteria; phylum Bacillota; class Clostridia; order Lachnospirales; family Lachnospiraceae; genus UBA3402. The sequence continues at coordinate 17,292 of CANQFR010000044.1, read as the reverse complement.
CTGCCGATACGCAGTTTTCCTATCTCTCCCATCACGCTCCGTCCGTTCCCGCTCTCCGTCAGATAAAAGATGCTCCGGCCGAAACCGTCCCGGTCGGAGCATATCGTCATTCTCTATTCTGCCGTCCCCGGCTCCTTCTGCGCCATGAAGAACACCCGGTAGTAAAGCTCCAGCGATTCCAGAAGTTCGCGCTTCTCCCGCTGGTACTGCCGGATCTTTAAGCCGCTGCCGATCTCATCATAATTAAAATCGTCTTCCGCGGCCATCACCTGAAACTCCAGATTGCCGTTCTCATCGTACGCAAGCGTCAGCACGCCGCCCACATCCTCGGTGAAGAGCACGCATAAGATCTGCAGCTCCTCCTTAATGCTCTCCGGCAGCGAATCAAACTTCTGGTTGAAATAATATTTCTCCTCGTAGGCGCTGGCGCCGCATAAAACGGTTCTCTCCAAAGTATTCCTCCACTGTTTGTGCCCGCAAGCCGCGGCCGGGACTTTACGCCCTGCCGTGAGTCCCGGTCAGGGACTTCACAACCCGTCAGAAAGCCGCAACCAAGGGCCTCGCCCCCCGTCAGCGCGTCAGCAGCTTGCTGATCTCGTACTGATCCTCGGGCAGATCCTTCTGCATCGCCAGGGCCTCCTGGATATCAAAATCCGTGAACTCGCCGTTCTTATAAGCGATCACGCGGTTGCTCGCGCCGTTCGCGAGAAGCTCCACCGCCTTGGCGCCCATGATCGAGGCATAAACCCTGTCCTTACAGGTGGGGCCGCCGCCGCGCTGCATGTAGCCCAGAATCGTCGCCCTGGTCTCCATGCCGGTTGCAGCCTCGATTCGCCGCGCCATGGAAGTCGAATGGCCGATACCCTCGGCGTTGATAATGATGTGATGCTTCTTGCCGATCTTGCGGTTCTCGATGATATGGTTGATCAGCACCTGCTCGTTGCCGTCGTACTTCTCCGGAAGCAGGATATCCTCGGCGCCGTTGGCGATACCGCACCACAGCGCGATATAGCCGGCATGACGGCCCATAACCTCGATGATGCTGCAGCGCTCATGGGAGGTAGAGGTATCGCGGACCTTGTCGATGGCTTGCATCGCCGTGTTCACGGCCGTATCGAAGCCGATGGTATAGTCGGTACAGGCGATATCCAGGTCAATCGTACCCGGCACGCCGATCGTATTGATCCCGAGGGCGGAAAGCTTGCCCGCGCCGCGGTAGGAACCGTCGCCGCCGATGACGACAATGCCGTCGATGCCGTGCTTCCTGCAGATCTCAGCACCCTTGCGCTGTCCTTCCGGCGTCATGAACTCCATGCAGCGGGCCGTGTAGAGAATGGTACCGCCCCTGTTGATAATCTCGGAAACCGAGTTGGTCTTCATATCAATGATCTCCTCGGCCAGCAGACCGGCATAGCCGCGCATGATCCCCTTGACTTTGAGTCCGCGGTTGATCGCCGTACGCACGACCGCGCGAATCGCCGCGTTCATGCCGGGGGCGTCGCCTCCGCTCGTTAAAACGCCGATCGTCTTCACTGTTTTCGCCATATCTTAACCCTCCTGTCATCCTCCATCATAAACTGCCGCGCAGTAACGGCATCCATATCCGCTGCCGGAAAACACCCTTCGGTCCCCCGGCTCACACAAGGCTATTCTAATTCATTTTTCCCATACTTTCAATGTTTTTTTGCACGACTTTGACATTATTTTCACCAAGTATTTGGTAAAGATGCGAAAGCAGGTCGTTATCACAGGACACGGACATATTCGGCGGCAGGACCTTGCGGGCCTTCTCTTTCGCCAGATAAATCGTCACGCCGTCGTGTCCGTCGGACGCGGCGAGACAATCCCTCACCTGCGGAAACAGACCGTCGTAAGCCGCCTTGTCCTTAAACTGCAGCCAGAGCTGGTTCGGCAGACTGTCAAACGGAATCACCTTCTCGCATACGAGCTTTCCCATCGGTTCGTCGCCGATCGACGCGCGGCCGCGCACATAAATCTTCGCGTCTTCATCGAGAACGCCGCGATATCTCTCGTAATCCCGCGGGAATACGATCACCTCCACGCTGCCGACCAGATCTTCCAGCGTCACGTAAGCCATCATCTGGCCGTTTTTCGTAGGCTTGACGGTCTTATTCGTGATCATACCGCCAATCGTGACGTGCGCCCCGTCGGGAACCACCGCCCGGTCGGTCTCTTCATCCACCGCAAAATCCGTGGTAACGGCGGTTACATTGGCACGCCAGCTCTTTTCATACGCCTCTAACGGATGGCCGCTGATGTAGATACCAAGCATCTCCTTCTCATAGGCCAGAAGCTCTTCCTTCGTATACTCCTCCACTTCCGGGAAGGTCACCTGGAAATGCTGCTTATCATCCTCGCAGGCGAAATCGAACAGCGTCATCTGTCCCTCCATGACGCTCTTCTTTTCCTTGTTCTTCTGCTCCAGCATGTCCACGGCCACCGTGCATTTCTGGCGGCGGTTGCCGGGCAGGGAATCCAGGGCGCCGGCCTTGATGAAGCTCTCCAGGGTCCGGCGGTTCACTTCTTTATTGCTCATGCGCTCCACGAACTCGTCCATCGTGCGGAACGGCCCGCCGGCACGGCGTTCCGCGACAATGGCATCCACGACCGACCGGCCGATACTCTTGATGGCCGAAAGCCCGTAACGGATCGCCCCGCCGGATACCGTGAAGCCGCTCTCGCCTTCATTGATATCGGGCGGCAGAATCGGGATTCCCATCTGGCGGCAGGTCAGGATATACTCAGAAACCTTGTTCGTATTCTCCATGACGGACGTCATCAGCGCCGCAAAAAATTCCTTCGGATAATAATATTTCAGGTAAGCCGTCTGGTACGCCACGACAGCATAACAGGCTGCGTGCGACTTATTAAATGCGTAACTCGCGAAGCTCGTCATCTCATCGAAGATCGTATTGGCCGTCTTCTCATCGATGCCGTTTTTGATGCAGCCGGGAACGCCCTCTTCTTCATTCCCGTAGACGAAATTCCGGCGTTCCTTTTCCATCACCGACGCCTTCTTTTTCGACATCGCACGGCGCACCAGGTCGCTTCTTCCCATCGTATAGCCGGCCAGGTCGCGCACGATCTGCATGACCTGCTCCTGATAGACGATGCAGCCGTAAGTCGCGCTTAAAATCGGCTCGAGCTGCGGGCAGTCGTAGACGACGGATTCCCGCTCGTTCTTGCCCTTCAGGTATTTGGGAATAAATTCCATCGGGCCCGGACGGTACAGCGCGATACCGGCGATGATATCCTCCAGCGTCTCCGGCTTCAGTTCTTTCATGAAGCTTCTCATGCCGCCGCTTTCAAGCTGGAAGATCCCGTCGTCCCGGCCGCTGCCGATTAAGTCCATCACGGCCTTGTCATTGTAATCAAGGGTACTCAGGTCAAGCTTCACCCCGTAGTTCTTCTCGATCTGATCGAGCGCGTCCCGGATAACCGTCAGCGTCCGCAGCCCCAGGAAATCCATTTTCAGAAGGCCCAGCTCCTCCAGCGTCGTCATCGTGAACTGGGTTGTCAGCGAACCGTCAGCCGCCCTGGAAAGAGGCACATAGTTATCGACAGACGTCCGGCTGATCACGACGCCGGCGGCGTGCATCGAAGCATGCCTCGGAAGTCCCTCCAGCCGCATCGACATATCGATCAGGTATTTGACCTGTTCATCTTCATGATAAGCGTTTCTCAGATCGGGACTGCCCTTCAGCGCTTTCTCCAGCGTGATTCCCAGATCCCGCGGAACCATCTTGGCGACGGCGTCGCACTTATTATAGGGAATATCCAGGGCGCGCCCCACGTCACGGATTACGCCGCGGGCGGCCAGGGTACCGAAGGTGATGATCTGCACCACCTGATCCTTGCCGTACTTGCGCACCACATAGTCGATCACTTCCTGCCGGCGCTCGAAGCAGAAATCCACGTCGATATCCGGCATCGTCACACGCTCCGGATTCAGGAAACGCTCAAACAGCAGGTTATAGCGGATCGGATCGATATCCGTGATCTCCAGGCAGTAGGCCACGATCGAACCGGCCGCCGAGCCTCTGCCGGGTCCGACGCTGATGCCGTTTGATTTGGCGAAATGGATAAAATCCCATACAATCAGAAAATAATCGACATAGCCCATATTCCTGATCACGCCGAGTTCGTAATCCAGACGCTCCCGCAGGGAACCGTCCGGATCCGACGGGTAGCGCTTTGCGAGGCCCTCGTCGCAGAGATGGTTCAGATAGCTCCAGGAATCGTAGCCGTCCGGCACCGTAAAAAGCGGCAGCTTCGTGACGCCGAACTCAATCTCCACGCTGCAGCGCTGCGCGATCCGATACGTGTTTTCCAGCGCTTCCGGCGCATAGGAAAACAGGGTGCGCATCTCCTCCTCGGATTTGAGGTAATACTGCCCGCCCTCGTAACGCATACGGTTCTCATCGGTGACTTTCTTGTTCGTCTGGATACACAGAAGAATATCGTGTGCTGCCGCGTCTTCCGCATTGATATAATGGATATCGTTCGTGGCGACCAGCGGCACGCCGATCTCCCGGCCGAGCTTCACAAGCGCCTGGTTTACGGTCTTCTGCGCGGGAATCCCGTGATCCTGCAGCTCGAGGAAATAATTCCCTTCCCCGAAGATCTCCAGATACCGAAGCGCCGCTTCCTTCCCCTGCGCGTACTGCCCGCGTTCCATGAAACGCTGCACCTCGCCTGCCAGACAGGCGCTTAAACAGATGATGCCCTCATGATACTGCCGAAGGATCTCATAATCGACCCGCGGTTTATAGTAAAAACCGTCCACGAAGCCCTTCGTGACAATCTTCATCAGGTTCTGGTAGCCGGTATGGTTCTCGGCCAGCAGAATCAGATGGTAATAGCGGTCCTCGCCGCGCACCGTCTCGCGGTCGAAGCGGGAACCGGGGGCCACATAGACCTCACAGCCCAGAATCGGTTTGATCCCGGCCGCCTTTGCTGCCTTATAGAAATCAATGACGCCGTACATGACGCCGTGATCGGTGATCGCCAGGCTGTCCATGCCCAGTTCCTTCGCCCTCGCGACGAGTTCGCCGATCTTGCACGAGCCGTCCAGGAGACTGTACTGCGTATGTACATGAAGATGTGTAAATGCCATCTGCGTCACCCCATTTCTTCTTTATCTTCCCGCTGTCTACAAAAAACTTGCAGTCTGAACGCATCCCGGCACACAAACTGCAAGATTCTGTAAGCTTTCCGTCACACTTTCTGAATACTGACTGCCTGAGGCTGCCTTACTGCCCCGGCCGCTTTCAGCACGCGACCCGATTCTCAGGCACCGGCCGGCTGCTTCACGCAAACGAACCGGCTGCTGCGGCTCATCAGCCTTCGGTCAGGTATTTTTCAATACCGGCAAGCGCCACTTCCTCATCCGCGCCGTCCGCCGTCACGACAACCTCCTCACCGGGCAGCAGTCCCAGGGTCATCATGCCCATGATGCTTTTGGCATTCACACGCTTGGATTCGCACTCCACATAGATGCTGGAGAGATACTGACTGGCCACCTGTACCAGCATCGCTACCGGATGGGCCTCCAGCCCCTGCGCCAGTTCGATCGTAATCGATTTTTTCTGCATAACTTCTTCCTCCTCATTTCTCCGGACGGTTTTCGGGCCGTTCGGAACCGCATTTCTCCCGCAAATCCTCCGCCAGGTTGCTCAGCTTCCGCAGACGGTGGTTGACCCCCGATTTACCCACCGGCGGATCCAGGGACTCCCCGAGCTCCGTAAGCGTTGCCTCCGGCTTTTCAAGCCGGAGCCTTGCGATCTGCGCCAGACTTTCAGGCAGGCCGCCGAACCCCATCAGATCCCTGATCAGCGTGATATCATCGATCTGCTTCACCGCCGCGGATACGGTCTTCTGAATATTCGCGGTCTCGCAGTTGACCTTGCGGTTGACACTGCCGCGCATCTCACGCATGATCCGGATGTTCTCAAACTCCATCATGGCCTGAGGAGCCTCCATCACATTCAGAAGATCCGAAATCCGGCTGCCATCCTTGACGTAGACCACATAATACTTCTTCCGCGCCACGATCCTCGCTTCGATATCGAACGCGGCGATGACCTCACGGATCCGGTCTGCCTTCTCCTGCGTCAGACACGCGATCTCAAAATGGTAAAACCGCTCGGGGTCGCTGATAGAACCGGCCGCCAGAAAGGCACCGCGCAGGAACGCCCGCTTACAGCAGGAATTCTGGATCACGAGGCTTCTGACAGCGGAAATGTCCTCTTCGACCTGTCCGTCGTTTCGCATCAGCTTCGTGCCCAGAAGGAGTCTCCTTGCACTTTCGTCTTGCGCGACCGTTACCAGATATACCGGGCTTCGCCGCAGATACGGGTTCTGCCTTCGGATGATATCTGTCTTTATATTAAATGTTTTTTGCAATAATGTAAAGTACTTTCTTGCAACTGACGCATTTTCCGTGGAGACAATGACGCGGCAGCGGTCGTCCGCGTCGATCGCGACCTTCCCGCAGAAGCTCAGTATCGCCGCAGTTTCCGCGATCCTGCAGTGTCTGGCGTCGGGCAGCTTCTGCGCCAGTTCCTCCTTCACGTTCGCTGAAAATGACATGGCCGTTCCCTCACTTTCACGGCTGCGTGGGGATCTGCCGGTTTCTGTCCTTGTCCCGGTGTTCCAGCTTCAGCCCCATCGGCCGCAGCTGGCTCATATGACGAAAGAGCGCGTCGGCGACAGTCACGGACCGGTGCCGGCCGCCGGTACAGCCGATCGCGATCACCAGCTGATTCTTCCCTTCCTGCACGTAATTCGGGATCAGAAAATCGATCATATCATAAAGCTTTGCCAGAAACTGCTCCGCCGTGCCTCCCTGCATCACATAGTCGCGCACCGGCGCTTCCTCCCCGGTATGCTGTTTCAGTTCCTCCACATAGAACGGGTTCGGCAGAAACCGTACATCAAAGACCAGGTCCGCATCCGCGGGAATCCCGTATTTGAAGCCGAAGGACAGGATGGTAATGAACAGATTATCAAAACGCCGGTTCTCCGAAAAAAGTTTCTCAATCTCATGGCGCAGATCCTTCGTCAGAAGTTTACTGGTATCGAAGATGTAATCGGCACCCGCCTTCAGAAACGCCAGCGTCTCCCGTTCGCGGACAATGCCCTGGTCAATCCGGCCCGCGCCGGACAGCGGGTGGCTGCGCCTCGTCTCCTTATAACGCCGCACCAGAACCTCATCGGAACAGTCCAGAAACAGCACCTCGCAGGAGATGTTCTCCTGCTTCCAGTCCTTCAGAATGCCGTCGAGAAGCGGAAGATCCTGTCCGCTTCGGATATCGATTCCCAGCGCCACCCGCTCCGACTGACGCTGCGGATTGCCCTCGAGAAGCGAAACGAATTCCCGCATCAGCGGAATCGGGAGGTTGTCCACGCAGTAAAACCCGATATCCTCCATCATTTTCAGCGCCACCGTCTTGCCGGCGCCCGACATTCCCGTCACCACGACCAGTTTCATCCTGACACACCTCGACCCTGTATTCAATCACCGGCTGTTTCCCGCCGTACCGTCTTTGACGTCCGGCTGTTCTTCCTTCCGGTTCCTTTATTCCACATACCTGACTTCTCTCTCCAGCTGCACGCCGAACTGCTCGTATACCCTGCGGCTCACCTCGTCGCAGAGCGCAAGCACGTCGCGCGCACTCGCGCCGCCGCGGTTCACCACAAAGCCGCAGTGTTTCTCCGATACCTGCGCGCCGCCGACCCGAAAGCCCCGCAGTCCCGCGTCCTCGATCAGCTTGCCCGCAAAATACCCCTCCGGGCGTTTGAACATACTGCCGGCGCTGGGATATTCCAGCGGCTGCCTGCTCCTGCGCCGGCCCGCCAGTTCCTCCATCTGGGCGCCGATCGCCGGCGCGTCGCCTTCCGCAAGTTCCATCTCCGCCTGCAGCACAATCGAGCCGTCCGACTGAATGCTGCTCGTCCGGTAGCCGAGCGCCAGCTCTTCCGCGGCTATGTTCCGCACGCTCCCGTCCGGCAGGAGTACCTCCGCGCTTACCAGCACATTCTTCATTTCCCCGCCGTATGCGCCGGCGTTCATCACAACCGCGCCTCCCAGCGTTCCGGGAATACCGGCGGCAAACTCCAAGCCGGTCAGGGACGCCTGCTGCGCCGCTTTTGCAAGCTTCGCAAGTGAAATACCGGCTCCCGCGGTAATCCGCCTGCCTTCCGCGCGGACGTCATCCAGACCTTCCGTGGAAATAACGGCGCCGCGCAGTCCTCCGTCGCTGACCAGGAGATTGCTTCCCCGGCCGATGATCCGACAGGGGACTCCCAGTTCACGGCAGAGCAAAACCGTGCGGATGAACAGTTCCTTACCGGCCGGCACCGCATAAATCTCCGCGGGTCCGCCGATGCGGAAGGTGGTATGTAAAGCCATGCTCTCCGCCGTCTTAACCGCGTCCTCCCCCAGAAGGGAGCGCAGTCTGCCCAAAAACGCATCGTTCATATCGTCTAATTTCCCTTCGACAGCTTCGCCTGCGCACGGTTGAGAAGTTCCCGCGCCGCGTTATAGCCCATCATTTTCTGCCGGTGATTGACTGCCGCGGTCTCTATGATCAGCGCAAGGTTGCGGCCCGGCCGCAGCGGAATCGTGTAGCAGACCAGTTTATTGCCAAGAATCTCCGTATAGCGGTCTTCCAGTCCCACGCGGTCATACTCCGCGTCGCGGTTCCATTCCTCGAGCTTGACGACCATGTCGATCGCCTGGGTATCGATCACGCTCTCCACGCCAAACAGGCTCTTGACGTCGATGATGCCGATGCCGCGAAGCTCGATGAAATGCTTGGTAATGTCCGGGGCCGTCCCGAACAGCGTCTCCTCGCTGACCTTATGAATCTCCACCGCGTCGTCGGTCACCAGCCGGTGGCCGCGCTTGATCAGTTCCAGCGCCGCCTCGCTCTTTCCGATGCCGCTCTCTCCCATCATCAGCACGCCCACGCCGAACACATCCACCAAAACGCCATGGATCGTGATGCAGGGCGCGAGTTTCACATTCAGCCACCGGATAATTTCCGCCATCTGGGCGGAAGTGGTCATATCCGAAACCAGGCACGCTACCCCGTAATGGTTGCAGAGCTCCAGCATATCCTCGTCCGGCATCAGACTCCTGCAATAGACCATACAGGGAATCTTCTCCGACAGCAGGCGGTCATAGACAGAGCGCCTCCTCAAAGGATCCATCTGCCTGATATAATCATATTCGACGTTGCCGATAATCTGAACACGTTCATTATCAAAATGATCGAAGAAACCGGTCAGCTGCAGCGCCGGACGGTTCACATCCGGCCGCGTGAGGACAATCTTTTCCGCGTCGATCTCCGGGGTCAGATTGCGCAGTTCCATTTTATCGATCAGTTCCTGAATCGTCACTCCGTACATGTCTGGTCTCCTTTATTCGTGCGATGCGCCGCACCTGCTGCCGGGCACGCGGCGCGCTCGCTGTTCTCTTATTCTGCTCCCGGCCCTTCCGTCCCGCAGTCTCCCGGCCGAAGTCCGGGGCGCTTACGGAATTCCGGGGGCGCTTACGGATGGAAAAACCGGTACACGCTCTCCGCCGCCTTCCGGTTCATCTCCGGAATCTGCTCCAGCTCCTCCGCCGACGCCTCCTTCACCGCCTCCAGCGACCGGAACGTCCGCATCAGCGCCTTGCGTCTGGCCGGACCGATATCGGGAATGTCGTCGAGAATCGAATGTACCTGATCCTTTCCGCGCAGGCTTCTGTGGTACTCGATCGCGAACCGGTGGGCCTCGTCCTGAATCCGCGTGATCAGCTGGAAGCCCTCGGAATGCGTGTCGATCGGCACCTCGACATTGTTATAATACAGTCCCCGCGTGCGGTGCCGGTCGTCCTTGACCATACCGCAGACCGGGATCTCAAGTCCCAGTTCGTCAAGCACCTCCAGGGCGATATTTACCTGGCCGCGCCCGCCGTCCATCATCAGAAGATCGGGAAAACGGGTAAAACTTCCGGCCATCGCTTCCTCGCCCCGTTCCCGCAATGCACCGGCTTCCTTCACGCCGTGACTGAAGCGCCTCGTCAGCACTTCGCGCATAGAGGCGTAATCATCGGGGCCTTTCACGGACCTGATGCGAAACTTCCGGTAATCGCTGCGCTTCGGCCTTCCGTCCTCGTAGACGACCATCGAACCCACCGATTCCATACCGCTAGTATTGGAAATATCGTAGGCTTCCACCCGCCGGATCCCGTCAAGGCCGATCAGCTGCGCGATCTGGTTCATCGCCCCGATTGTGCGCAGTTCCTCGCGCTTGATCTTCTCCTTGTCCTGGGAAAGCACCAGCGCCGCATTGCGCTCCGCCAGCTCTACAAGCTGTTCCTTCTGTCCTTTCTGCGGCACGACGATGCGTACCTTCTGTCCCCGTTTCGTCTCGAGCCACCGGCTGATCACAGCCGAATCCTCCAGTTCCGTCTGCACCCAGATCTCACGCGGCACAAACGGCGTGCCGGAATAGAACTGCTTCACGAAACTGGTCAGGATCTGCCGCGTATCCTCCGCCGTCGCGATATTCACATGGAAATGGTCGCGGCCGATCAGCTTGCCTTCCCGCACGAAAAATACCTGCACGACAGCGTCCGTCTCATCCTTTGCCATCGCGATGATATCACGGTCGTCGGTATCGTTGCCGTTCGTGATCTTCTGTTTCTGGGCCACCTTCTTCACGCTCTCCAGAAGATCCCGGTACTCGATCGCCTTCTCAAAATCCATCCGGTCCGAAGCGTCCTGCATCTTCTCCTTCAGCATATTCAGGATGACGTCATAATGGCCGTTCAGGAAATCCTGCACCTGTGCAATGGATTTCGCATACTCTTCTTTGCTGATATACCCCTGACACGGTGCGTCGCACTGGTGGATATGGTAATTTAAGCAGGGCCGTTCCTTCCCGATATCCTTCGGCAGGTTCCGGCTGCAGGTACGGATCCGGTAAAGCTTGTGAATCAGCTCCAGCGTATCCTTCACGGCTCCCGCACTGGTATACGGCCCGAAGTACCTGCTCTTGTCCTTTTTCAATGACCGCGAGCTCATGACGCGCGGGAATTCCTCACCGACCGTTACCTTGATATAGGGATAGGTCTTGTCGTCCTTGAGCATCGTGTTGTAGCGGGGCCGGTGCTCCTTGATCAGATTGCACTCCAGCACCAGCGCCTCCAGTTCCGAATCGGTGATAATATACTCAAACCACGCGATCCGCGACACCATCTGCTCGATCTTGGCCGTCTTGTTGCGGCTGCTCTGGAAATACTGGCGCACCCGGTTTTTCAGGCTGATGGCTTTGCCCACATAGATAATCCTGTCGTGGGAATCATGCATGATATAGACGCCGGGCTGCGCAGGCAGTTTTTTCAGTTCCTCCTCCAGTTGAAACATGGGAATCCCTCCCTGTCCTGATACGTTCCGTCAGACGCCGCTTGAACCGGTCTGGCGGAAACCCTGCCTCTTTATCATAATACAAATCGGGAAATTGCGCAAGCAGGAGAAACGCGGCCGCTTACCGCAGCCGCGTTCCGTTAAATTTCCACTGCATCTTCAGATATGCCTCAATGGCGTCCGCCTGGGCGGAAAGATCCCCACCGGGCGGCGGCTGTAACTCCAGCGTCTCAAACAGCACGTCAAGATCCTCCTGCCTGAGCGTCCTTCTCATGGTCGCGAAAACCGCCAGCTTCTGTCCGTAATCCTCTTCCTCCAGAAAATCCAAAAGCAGCGGATTCAGTCCCGAAAGCCTGTCGTCTCCCGGTCCGTCCTGACCGGCGCCGCCATCCGGTCTGGCATCAGCCGCCGGATCCTCCGGCTGCATCTGCTCCGCAAACCGGTCAAGCGGCTGCGCATATACCTGAAAGTCCCCGAAGAGCGCCTGAAAAACCACAAGCTTCTCCCCGGTTTCCGTATGCTCCGCCACCGCGGCGACCTGATACCGTTCCTTCCCGGACTTTTGGTATCTGTCTCCCGTTTTCGGCATTCTCTCCATATTCCGCATCCCTCCTTCGGATCCGTTCCCGGCGCAGTCCCAGACTACGCTGCCGCCGGCAGCAACGGATTCCGGCTCCGTCCCGGCCAGCTTATGACCCGCTCACCGCCGAACCGCTCTCCTGCCCGCCGGCCGCTGCGCCGGATCCGCTTTCCGTCTCCGTCGCCGCCGGCAGCGTCTCAGTAACGGCTGCGGCAGCTGCCTGACTGGCGCGTTTCGCCTCCAGTTCCCGCATCTCCGCCTCGCCTTCTTCCGGCGTTCTCAGCCCGTCCCAATGATACCTGCAGGCAGCGCTCCAGAGCATCCACTCATCGTATCCGGCGTCATAAACCGCCTGAATCTGGGCACGGATCTGCTCCGGCCCGTAGTCGATGTAATTCGCCAGGTACGAGGCCGTAAAGTCCTGCAGCCACGGCCGCACGACGGCCTGATGCTCCCCGTTCCTCGCATAACTCCGAAGATCGGCCTTCGATCCCTGCAGCGCCGCCAGAATCGTATCGTAAGGCTGCGTGTCAGGATGCTCGATGCCGAAGTTGCCGTCCGCGTAATGGGACGGATAAATCATCGGGCAGATATAGTCGAGACTCGCGGACATATCGCCGTAGGACTGTCCGACATTGTCGGAATCGATGCCGCCGCCGATGATCGCGCCGAACACATCCGCCGCCATGAAAACGCCTTCCTGAAGGCATTTCCCATAAACATACTCCACGAACTCGGTGATGATTTCCTTTTTGGACATGCCCTGCGTGTCCGCATCGTCATACACCACGTTATTGATTCCCTTCTCCGTGGAGAAACGGATATAGTCAAACTGCACCTCGTCAAAGCCGGCCCTGTGAGCCTCGACCGCGACCTCCACCAGGTAATCCCAGACCTCGCGCTTATAAGGGTTGACCCAGGCCAGACCCTTGTTGTCGCGGTAAAGGCTGCCGTCCGCCAGATGCAGCCCCAGATCCGGGCGCTGCTCCGGCAGATACGGGTCGCGGAAAGCCACGATACGGGCAATCGTGTAAATCCCCCGCGACTTCAGCTTCGCCATCACGGACTCCACGTCCATAAGCTTCTGCACGGATCCCACCTCGCTTACGATCGGCGAATCCATCGCAAATGTGACTCTTCCCTCATCATTTTTCACATCGATGACCACCGTGTTGATCTCTGTCTCATCGATATGACTGATGATCTCATCAAACATGCTCGTCGTCCCCGCCACGTAAGCGGTCAGGTAGACGCCTTTTACCTTCACCGGAACCCGCTCCGGAAGCGGCGGCTCCGTCTCTGCCTCTGTGGTCAGTTGCACGATGGCCGACGTCTCCGTCTGTCCATCCGTCTCCTCTGCCGCGTCTGCTGTCTCCCCGCTCCCCGCTTCATCGGAATTGCGGCTCACGACGACCGGAGAAGGAGCGGTCACTTCAAGCCGCTCATAACGCTGGCAGCCGCTCAGCATGACCAGACAGAGGCACAGACACAGAAGGCATATTCCCAATTTTTTCATATGCAATCGTCCTTTGTGTTTCGTGTACCTTTCCATTAATTTCCTGTTGGTCAGTACATTGTAACACATTTTTCATAAATTGGAAATATTTTTTTGCGGATTTCCCCCACAAAGCGGCCGATTCCGGCTAAAAAATGGGAAAAACAGCCCACACAGGCACTCCCACGGCTGCCATACGGCGCTATTTCGGCCCGAAAACGGCCCGATCAGCCTCTGCCGACCTGCCCGCCGCCCGCGTCCTCCCGTAAAATATCCAGCACTTCCATCGGATCTTTTATGAGATAACGCGGATGAAATGCCTCCAGTTCTTCCCGGCCGCGAAAGCCCCAGAGCACGCCCGCCGTGTCCATACCGGCCGCAATCCCGGTGCGCATATCCGTATTCGTATCCCCCAGATACAGACATTCCGACGGGGCTGCGCCCAGCGTCTTCGCCGCATACAGCGCCCCTGTCGGATCCGGTTTGCGCGGAATCCCCTCGCGCTCGCCCAACACGAGATCGAAACAGTCTTCCCCGAAGATCTGCCGGATGTTCTCCGATGCCTCCGCCTGTCCCTTATTGCTGACAACCGCGAGCCGGATACCGCGCTCTTTTAACGCGCACAGAAGCTCACGGATGCCGTCGTAGGCGTCCACACGGTACAGGCAGTTAACCTGAAAATACCGCAGATAGACGGCGCAGGCAGCCTCGGTCTGCGCCCCGCCGGCTCCCCGGGACTCAAACGCGCGGATTACGAAATTCCGGTAGCCGTCGCCGACGAAACGCTTCGTCTCCTCCTCACGAACCGGCGGCAGTCCAAACTCCGCAAGCGTCAGGTTCATCGTCCTGGTGAGCGCATGAACCGTATTTAAGAGCGTCCCGTCCAGATCAAAAATACAGCATTTGTACATAAATAATCCCCATTCTCCATATGTTTTTCCGCCGGCTGCCCTGCAGGCAGCGTACAGCAAACCAAACTGCCCCGCAGACGGCTCTCCCTTACTATAATGCGAAACCGCGCCTCCCGCAAGAGGGAAATGACGAAGCGGCGGCGGAATCCGCAGAATTCTATGGAAGAAAATGCTCCAGCAAATGCAGCATACACCATTTCACGGTGATTTTCGGCACGGACTGCGCCGCGTACACCGGATCGGTCCGTATCACCCTGCCGTCAAGAACATACGTGATCTGACCAACCACCATTCCCTGCACGACCGGCGCATCGACGGCATCCGGCAGCTCCGTGCTGACTTCGACCTTCTCTCCCTCTTTCAGCAGAACCGGCAGCGACTTCTCCTCTTCACGGAGATTACAGGTAAGCGTCAGTTCCGCCGCCGTCGCAAGATCCCCGCCGGCCGGAAGGCCGTCATTCACCAAAAGTACAGGAAGTTCCGGTTCGCGAAAGACGTCTGTCTTTTCGTAATGATCCGTCCCGTAGGCAAACAGTTTCCGCGCATCGCTCCATTTATACGTCTTATGCGGCGGCCAGCCGCAGCCGAGAAGCGCCAGGCTGTAACGCCTGTCCCCGTCCGCCAGCGCGGCCACATAACAGTAGCCGGCACCGCCCGTGAACCCCGTCTTGCCGGAAATCACGCCGCCGTCCGTATTCAGCAGCGCGTTGTGGTTGCAGCAGGAATAGCTGCCCTTCCCTTCCAGATCCGTAAAATAATAATTCTGCGTTCCGGTAATCTTCAGAAATTCCTCCCGTTTCGGCGACTGCCAGACACAGTAGGCCATCATCGCCGCAAGATCCCTGGCGGTCGTACTGTGCGCGCGCACGGCGCCGTCCGTTCCCTCCGAGGTCCCGTCAAGGCCGTTCGGCGTCACAAACCAGGTATCCGTACAGCCCAGCATCCGCGCCTTTTCATTCATCAGCTCCGCGAAGCCGCCGACGCTGCCGCCGATATGTTCGGCGATCATGACCGCCGTATCGTTGTGCGATTCCAGCATCAGGGAATAGAGCAGGTCTCCCAGACGGAACCTGCGGCCCGCCGGCGCGCCCAGATGAACCTTCGGCTGGCTGGCCGCGTAAGAAGAAACCGTGACGGTATCATCCGGATCCCCATACTCCAGCGCAAGGATACAGGTCATGATCTTCGTCGTGCTGGCCATCGGCCGCGCCGTAAATGCGTCCTTGGCATAGAGCACGCGTCCCGTATCTGCATCCATCAGGACCGCGGACTGCGCGTAGAGCGTCAGCCGGTCCGCACCGGTTTCATCAGCAGCTTCCGCATCTGCAAGCGGGGAAGGAACCGCTGTTCCCACTGTTCCTGCATGCGCCGTATCCGCCCGCCTGTCAGGCGCTCCCGCGGTCACGTACAGACAGCAGAGCAACGCCGCAATCACAGCGGCCGCCATATAACCGATACGCCATTCCCGCTCCCATTTTCCGTTTTCTTCCTTTTTCATGCCGCATTCCCCCGCCAACTGCCGCTTTCAATCCATCCTATTCGCCGGGCAAAAAAATTATAGATATTGTGGAGATTTTCTATAGATATTTGCGAAGTTCGGTGGTAAAATACGTGCTTAATAAAAATAACTGCGCTGCCGCGCGCCCGCGGCAGAAAGGAGATTTCTATGAAATTATCCGCTGTAAAAGCATTTCTTGACCGCAAGAACGTACATATCACCGCAAGAACGTACCTGATTGACGCCATGGGGGCGATGGCCTTCGGCCTGTTCGCCTCACTTCTGATCGGCACGATCTTCGGCACGCTCGGAGAGCGCACGGGCATCGCGCTGTTTACGACCATGTCCGGTTACGCCAGGAACGCCACCGGCGCCGCGCTCGGCATCTCCATCGCCTATGCGCTCCATGCGCCGCAGCTGGTGCTGTTCTCTGCGGCCGCTGTCGGCATCGCCGGCAACGACCTCGGCGGTCCGGTCGGCGCGCTGGCGGCGACGATCCTGGCTACGGAACTCGGCAAACTGGTCTCCAAAGAGACCCGTGTGGACATCCTGGTCACACCCTGCGTAACGATTCTCACCGGCGTCCTGACGGCCCAGTTCATCGGCCCCGGCGTCTCTGCCTTCATGACCGGCTTCGGACATCTTGTCATGACTGCCACGGAGATGCAGCCGTTCTTCATGGGAATGCTGGTATCCGCCCTGATTGGGATTGCGCTCACCCTGCCGATCAGCAGCGCCGCCATCTGCATGATGCTCGGCCTCGGCGGACTGGCGGGCGGCGCGGCGACAGCCGGCTGCTGCGCGCAGATGGTCGGCTTCGCCGTCATGAGTTTCCGCGAAAACGGTATGGGCGGCCTGCTGGCGCAGGGGCTCGGCACCTCGATGCTGCAGATGGGCAATATCGTGAAGAATCCGCGGATCTGGATCGCACCTACGCTCACCTCGCTGGTCACCGGTCCGGTCGCGACCATGCTCTTCCGACTGGAAAATATCCCGGAAGGCTCCGGCATGGGTACCTGCGGTCTCGTCGGTCCGATCGGCATACTGACCGCCATGGACGGCGGCGCAAAGATGTGGCTTGGGATCCTCTTCGTCTGCTTCCTGCTGCCGGCCGTCCTCACATGGATATTTGGCGAGATTCTCCGGCGCCTGGGCTGGATCCGCGAAGGCGACTTAAAGCTTGACCTGTAATCCGGACGGCGCCGGCCCTGCCCTCTGTTTGCATGGAAATAAGTTTGCACAGAAATAAGTTTGCACGGAAACAAGTTCGCACAGAAACAAATTGGCTGTATACGGCTTCATCAACCGTATACAGCCATTCTAATATTGTCTATTTCGCAGGGTGCTCTCTCCGCGCTTATCTGATG
>CANQFR010000043.1 GCA_947599905.1 uncultured Lachnospiraceae bacterium | reverse complement strand
AACTATCATCTTTTTTTGCAATAACTCCTGCCATACAAAAATGATAGTTCTCTCCACCACCTATCGCTGGGTTAAAAGTATGCGTTTCGCTTTCATCCAAGTACAGTGTATATTGCTCTCTCAAGTCAACCTCCCACATATCTACATCATGTATTCAATTGGCTGAGTCTCTCAGCCTGGTCAGCAGCAATCAAGCTATCCAACAATTCCTGAATATCCCCATCCATAATCGAGTCAATCCGGTACAAAGTCAGCTTGATCCGATGGTCGGTGACGCGTCCCTGCGGGAAGTTGTAGGTGCGGATCTTCTCGGAGCGGTCGCCGGTGCCGATCTGGCTGCGGCGCTCTTCCGCCTCAGAATTCTGCCGCTTCTCCAGCTCCATGTCATAGAGCTTGGAGCGGAGCAGGCGGAAGGCTTTCTCCTTATTCTGCAGCTGGGACTTCTCTGTCTGGCTGTAGATCACGATACCAGTGGGGATATGGGTCAGGCGGACGGCGGAGTCGGTCGTGTTCACGCACTGGCCGCCGTTGCCGGACGCGCGCATCACGTCGATGCGGCAGTCCTTCATGTCGATCTGTACGTCCACCTCTTCCGCTTCAGGCATGACGGCCACCGTGGCCGTAGAGGTGTGAATGCGGCCGCCGCTCTCGGTCTCCGGCACACGCTGGACGCGATGGACGCCGCTCTCGTATTTGAGTTTGGAATAAGCACCCTTGCCGGTAATCATGGCTACAACTTCCTTGAAGCCGCCAATACCGCTTTCACTGACGCTGACCATCTCTACCTTCCATCGGTTGGATTCGGCGTAATTGACGTACATCCGGTAAAGTTCGGCCGCGAACAGGGCGGCTTCCTCACCGCCGGCGCCAGCGCGGATCTCAAGAATGATATTCTTGTCATCGTTGGGGTCTTTGGGCAGAAGCAGGATCTTCAGCTTCTGCTCCAGATCGGCGATACGGTCCCGGGCATCGGAGAGTTCCTCCTTAGCCAGTTCGCGCATTTCCTCGTCATTTTCCTCATCCAGGAGCGCCAGGCTGTCGGCCGCATCCTGATTGGCCTTCTTGTATTCTTTATAGGTGTCCACCAGAGGCGTCAGATCCGCCTGTTCCTTCATCAGCTTCCGGAACCGATTCTGATCTTCAGTGACCGAAGGACTGTTCAGTTCCTGCATCAGCTCCTCATAGTGGATCAAAATGTCGTCTAAACGGTCAAACATGATATTCCTCCTGTAATATGCGGCAGTGCCGCCAAAACTACGCTGTTTTGCACGCCGGCGCCGGTCCGGCGGTCTCACGCTTTCCGGCACTCCCGGCTGGCCACGGTTCGGCAGTTCGTGCTTTCCGGCTGGCCACGGGCCGGCAGTTCGCGCTTTCCGGCTGGCCATAGTCCGGCAGTTCTAACGAAACGCGCGCACCACACGGTCCAGACCGGGCAAATCCTTAAATACCTCGATACCGGTAAATCCGGCCGCCGCCAGCAGCGCGCTCACCGCGGCCGCCTGGTCGCAGCCGATTTCCAGATAGATCGCGCCGCCCGGGTTCAGCCAATCCGGCGCCTGCGCAGCAATCCGGCGGTAAAATGCCAGACCGTCCTCCGCGCCGTCCAGCGCCATGCGGGGTTCATGGTCGCGAACCTCCGGCTGAAGACTGTCAATCACGGATGTCGGAATATACGGCGGGTTGGAAACAATGACATCGTAACGGCTGTCCTGCGGCAGGGCTGCAAAAAGATCGCCGCGATAGAATGCTATCTTCCGCCCGGTGCCGCCCGCCAGCATTTCTGCGTTCTGTTCTGCCGCCTCCGACGTTTTCGCGTTACGTTCTGCCGCCTCCGGTGTTTTTGCGCTCCGCTTTCCCGTCAACAACTCTTCTGCGTTCTGTTCTGCTACCTCCAGCGCCTCCGCCGACAAATCAGTGGCCGTCACGTCGGTATAGCCGCCTTTCACAGCCAGACTGATGGCGATACAGCCGGAACCGGTACACAGATCAAGCAGTTTCTTTGAGGGGTCTTTCTGTTCCGAGAGCACCAGTTCCACCAGTGTCTCCGTATCCTGCCGGGGAATCAGCACATGCTCATTTACCTGAAATACCAGCCCCATGAATTCCTGCTGCCCCAGAATCTGCTGCAGCGGGATACGTGCGGCGCGGCGGTCGATCATGTTCCGGAAGCGCGCAATCCGCTTCTGCGGACTGGAGACTGCCGCTTCATGCGCTCCGGTCACCCTTCCATGACCATCTGCAGCCGCCTCCTCCAGCGGTTTCATCCGTTCCAGCAGATAGTGTGCCTCATTAAGCCCGAACGCATCCAGCAAAAGCCGGTGCGCATCCAGCCGGGCCTCCGCCACCCCCGCGGCCGCCAGCGCCTGCTCGCCCATCTGTTCGAGCTGCCGGAGCGTCATCCGGCTCCCGTTACACTGCCGTGCCGTGCTTTCTGCGAATCCACAGTCCGGCTGCGGCGATTTCATTGCTCCGTCCAACCAAAATTCTCCTTCAGATAAGCCTTCCAGTCGAAAACCGCCTCCACGGCAGCGATCGCCACTTCAATCATACTGTCGTCCGGCTCCCGGGTCGTCATATTCTGCATCCAAAGCCCCGGCTTGCTTAAGAAATTCACGATGCAGTTATCGCTCCGCCCGGCCAGCCGCAAAAACTCATATGAAATACCCGCAATCACCGGAAGCAGCAGGATGCGGCTCGCGATACGCATCAACAATCCGTCCACCCGCACCAGCATCATCACCACAATGCTGATCAGCAGGACAATGATCAGGAAACTGGTACCGCAGCGCTTATGCTGTCTGGAGCTGGCGCGCACATTGTCCACGTTCAGTTCCATGCCGTGCTCAACGCAGTTGATGCATTTATGTTCCGCACCGTGATACATGTAGGTGCGGCGGATGTCCTCCATATTCGAAATCAGTTTGATATAAATGATAAAAATCGCCAGCCGCAGCATTCCTTCAAAGAACGCCAGCAGCGCATCCGACGGCACAATCGGCTTCAAAAGCCGGCTGAGCAAAAGCGGCAGCACCATGAAAATCAGAACCGCCGCAACGACAGAAAACGCCATGACCACCGGCATCAGGTATTTCTCCAGTTTCTCCCCGAAGACACGGTCCAGCCAGCGCTCGAAACGCCCCGGCTCCTCTTCTGTCTCCCCATCCGCGAAGTAGTCCGCCGACAGCGTCAGTGTGCGCAGTCCGAGAATCAGGGAATCGACAAACTGAAAAATCCCGCGTACAAACGGCAGGGAGAACAGCCTGACCTTCTCCGTGATGCTTACGTAGGTGTTTTTCACAACCTCGATCTGCCCATCGGGCTTCCTAACCGCCACGGCATAATCGTCCTTATTCTTCATCATGATTCCTTCAATGACGGCCTGGCCGCCGATGCCGGAATATTTCATGGTCGGTACTCCTTCCGCGATATGACTGTTATGATTCCTGTAATCCGGGTAAAGCGTCGCCGGTTGTTTTGCCTGTACGGAAATATAGGCAGAACGTCACCGACGCCCTGCCCGCATGGAAATACAAAAACAGGGCGAGACCCAGCGGAAATCCACTCAGCCTCAACCCTGTTCTCTCTGTTTCTGCTAATTCGCCGCGCCGATGCCGTACTTGCGGTTGAACTTATCGATACGTCCGCGGGCAGCCGCAGCCTTCTGCTGACCTGTATAGAATGAATGGCACTTCGAGCACACCTCTACGTGGATCTCCGGCTTCGTGGAACCGGTCACAAACTCATTCCCGCAGTTGCAGGTAACCTTGGCCTGATAATACTTCGGATGGATTCCTTCCTTCATCTTAATCACCTCTCAAATCTATTCTTCTATGCAATCGTGATATGAAAATCACTTTTCTACATCCGTATCGCAGAGAAGAACGAACAAATTCGCTTCCTGCTTCTGCGGAACAGCCTATTTAGTATATCATATAAGATTTGATTATGCAAGCACTAATTTTCAACTTTTGCAGCTGCCTTTTGCCTCGGATGCGCCTGCCCTCATCCATCAGATAAAGCGCATTCTCCGGATGTAATCGATCAGCTCGCGGTTCGTCCGGGTCTTGGCGAACTGGTCGAGAAGCCGCTCGACCGATTCTTCGGCCTTTAAGCCGTTCGTGGCGCGGTGAATGATGTCTACCGCCTCCTGTTCCTCACGGCTTAAAAGCAGCTGGTCGTTGCGGGTGCCGGATTTCAGGATATCGATGGCCGGGAAAATGCGTTTCTCGGACAGCTTCCGGTCGAGAACCAGTTCCATGTTGCCGGTTCCCTTGAACTCCTCGTAAACCACATCGTCCATGCGGCTTCCGGTATTGACCAGGGCTGTCGCCAGAATCGTCAGGCTGCCGCCCTCGCGCATATTGCGGGCTGCGCCGAAGAAACGCTTGGGCATATGCAGGGCCGCCGGATCCATACCGCCGGAAAGCGTGCGTCCGCTGGGCGGAACGACAATATTATACGCGCGGGCCAGCCGCGTGATGCTGTCCAGAAGAATGATGACGTCGCGCCCGTGTTCAACCAGACGGCGGGCGCGTTCGACGACCATCTCGGATACGCGCTTATGACGCTCCGGCAGCTCGTCGAACGTGGAATAAATAACTTCCACATTCCGCCCGACAACCGACTCCTTGATGTCGGTAACTTCCTCCGGGCGCTCGTCGATCAGCAGAATGATCAGGTGCATGTCCGGATGATTGGTCGTGATTGCCTGGGCCACCTGCTTCAGAAGCGTCGTCTTGCCGGCTTTCGGCGGAGAAACGATCATTCCGCGCTGCCCCTTGCCTATAGGCGCGAGCAGATCCAGCACACGCATCGCGGTGGAATTGAAGCGGCCGGGCGTTTCCATGTGGAGACGCTCATTCGGGAAAATGGGCGTCAGCTTCTCAAAACTGGGACGCTTCTCAATCACGGACAACGGATACCCGTTGACCGAACGGATATAAAGCAGGGCCGCGAATTTCTCGGACGCGGTCCGGACACGGCGGCTGCCGGCAAGGATGTCGCCGGTCTTTAAGTTAAAGCGGCGGATCTGGGACGGCGCCACATAGACATCATTCTCACCCGGCAGGAAATTCTCGCAGCGGATGAAGCCGAAGCCGTCCGGCATGACCTCGAGAATGCCGTTGGCTTCAATACCGCTGTCCAGTTCAATGACATCCTGTACCGTCTGGTCCGGGAACTGCGCCATAATCTGCGGCGTAATGCTGGACGCGGAGACCCTGGGACCTTCGGACCGTATCACCGAAATCTGAGCGGTATTCTCCGCATTCGGCGCCGACGCTGCCTGCGGCGCGTCGCTTCTGGACGTCGGGGCTGCAGCCGGCCGGGAGGCGTCATTTCCCGGGGCGTAAGAGGTTGTCCGGGCGCCCGACGGCTTGAACGGGGCTGCACCGGAGCGGGAATCAGTCCGATTTGCCGCGGAACTGTAGGCATAGGGCTGTCTGGCCGTATTGTTACGGGGCGGACGGCCCGGGCCGCGCCGCTGTCCGGTCTGTCCATCGTTCTTCCTGCGGTTCTCCGCTCCCCCATCCGTATGCCGGGAAGCTGACGGATTCTCCGCCTGAGCAGATCCCTGCATGGATTCAGAAACAGCGCCTTCCTGCGTGCCTGCGGCGCTGCCCGCATTCTCTCCATCCGCGGCATATCCATCCCGTCCGGCCGCTTCACTGGCTGCCTGTCCACGCACAGCAGCCCCTGTCCGTTCACCTGCAGCGCTGTCTGCCTGTACGTCTGCCGCAGCCTGCGCCTCCAGCTCCTCCGCCTTCGCGCACAGCAGATCGATCAGATCAGCCTTCCGCATGACGCTGACGCCCTTAAGGCCCTGATGCCTGGCAATCGCCTTAAGTTCGGCCAGCGGTAATGATTTGAGTTTTTCACGCATATTTGAATCTCCTTCTCTATCTGTTTCTATGTCATACAGGGGTTCTTATACGAATCATCGGATAATGAAATAAATAAGATCCGCGATATTGTGACTATTATAACGCAATATCAGGCAAAAGGGAAGCGTTATTTTCCCCAATTTATTCGATCAGAAGTTCATCAACTGTCACAAATTCATAGCCCTTTCGCCTCAAATCGTCAACAATCGTCAGAGCGGCGTCAACCGACGTCTCATAAACGTCATGCAGGAGAATGATGCTGCCGTCCTCCACGTGTTCTTCCACATAGCGGACGACGGCCCCGGAGTCCAGAAGCTTCCAGTCCTGCGGATCAAGATTCCAGAGCACAACGGTCATGGGAACCAGAGCGCCCAGTTCTTCACTCCAGGAGCCGTAAGGCGGACGGATATAGGCGGGCGTCTCGCCGGTAACCGCCTCAAGCTTCCGGTTCACCGCTTCAATCTGTCCGCGGACCTGCACGGCCGCACCGGCTGTCAGCTGCATATGATTCTGGCTGTGGTTGCCGATCAGATGACCTTCCGCCCGCATCCGCCGGACGATCTCCTCATTGCCGTCAATATTCTGGCCGATCAGGAAGAATGAAGCCTTGACGCCGCGTTCCTTCAGACCGTCCAGAAGCTTCGGCGTATAGACGGCGTGCGGACCGTCGTCAAATGTCAGAGCAACCGTTCCCGCGCGGGGTATGCTGCCCGTTCCCGTTAATACGCCGGCGCCGCTGCCTCCGCCGCGGTTCCCGCAGAAATCCGCAACAAGGAATACGGTCAGGATTCCCCACAGGCAGACCGCCGCCAGTCTGCGGCATACCGGCCATTTTCGCATACAGACAGTCGCCCCCGCACTTCCGTCATAATATGTATATGCAGCGGGAGAAGATTCAGAACAGCGGCAGACACGTAAACGGACGTAAAAAAAGAGACGCCCCCACTGAGTACGTCTCTTCGCAGCCGCTTCTTCTTCCGGATCAGATCGCCTTCACGTTCACAGCCTGCATGCCGCGGTTGCCCTCAGCTACGTCAAACGTAACCTTCTGGCCATCTTCCAGAGTCTTGTAGCCATCAGCTACAATGCCGGAGAAATGCACGAACACTTCCTCGCCGGTCTCATCGTTTGTGATGAAGCCATAACCTTTCGTTGCATTGAACCACTTCACGGTACCCTTGTTCATACTGGTACACCTCCTATAAATAGTGCGCATTTCTCCTGAAAAAAATTCACATATTTTTGTAAAGCAGTTGAACGCCCAACTGACTTACAAAAATATGTGAATCAATAGATCATTCAAAATACATTTCGAAGATATCATAGATTTTCATTTCTGTCAAGCATCTGTTTCTGAATTTAATAATTTCGGAAAATTCGGAAAACTCCCGGAACCATCTCGGATTCCGGGAGTATACTGGGCTTGCGTATTCTCTTAAAAGGAGCAGGATTACTTCAGCGTAACCTTCGCGCCCTCGGCCTCCAGCTTGGTCTTCAGATCCTCGGCCTCTTCCTTGGAAACGCCGGTCTTCACAGCCTTCGGAGCGCTGTCGACGACATCCTTCGCCTCTTTCAGGCCAAGGCCGGTCGCCTCACGGACAACCTTGATAACTTTAACCTTGTTCGGGCCGACCTCGGTCAGCTCAACATCGAACTCGGTCTTCTCCTCGACTTCCTCAGCCGCCGGGCCGCCGGCTGCCGCTACAACAACGCCCGCAGCTGCGGATACGCCGAACTCTTCCTCACAGGCCTTTACCAGTTCGTTCAGTTCCAGAACAGATAACTCTTTGATCGCTTCGATAAACTCAGCTGTTGTTAACTTTGCCATTTTGATTTCCTCCGTTATTATTTTGAATATAGATTTATGGTTCTTCTGCGCCTGCGGCGCATATTAAGGATGTTCGGCTCCCCGGGGTCGCCGAACGGCTGACTTTCTAACCTCGCAGAAGCTTTCTCAGAAAGCCTGCTCGCTAAGAAAGTCATGCCTCTGCAGCGGGCGCGCTGTCCTTCTCGGCGATCTGGTTCAGCACGCGGGCCAGATTGCTGATCGGCGACTTCATGCTGCCGAACAGGCGTCCCAGCAGGACTTCGCGGGACGGCACGGCGGCGATGGCCTGCATCCCCTTTGCATCATAGTACGTACCCTCGACAACACCGCCCTTGATCTCCAGAGCCGGAGTCTTCTTGCCGAATTCGGCGAGGATCCTGGCGGGAGCGGTGGCGTCGGTCTTCGATACGGCCATAGCGGTCGGGCCTTCCAGAATCGGGCCGAGCGCCTCAAACGGCGTATCCTTCGCAGCGAAGCGGATCATGGTGTTCTTGTAGACCTTGTAAGTGACGCCGGCTTCACGAAGCTGCTTGCGCAGCTGGGTGTCCTGCTCCACGGTCAGTCCGCGGTAATCCACCAGAACCGCGGTCTGGGCGCCGTCAAGTACACCGGCGATCTCCTCCACGACTGGCTGCTTTAATTCCACTTTTGCCATGAATGGTTTACCTCCTTTTTATATTCAGTATTGAGAGGCCAAACACAAAAGCCGTCCTGCCAAAAGACAGGACGGTCCGTAACATACACTTGCGTGAAGTATCAGTCCTCGGCAGGCGTATCCAACTTATGCCTTACGGCACCTGCTGTCTTCGGCTTTCAATACTTATATACTTATATCACATGCATCTCCGGTCTGTCAACCGGATTTTACGGCAATCCGCGCATCCGGCGCTCTGCATATCCGCAGGCGCCCGCGCAGGCGGTCCGCCGGGCATCAGCCCATGAACTTCGCTACGTTCAGACGGATACCGGGGCCCATCGTCGACGTGATGGTTGCACTGCGGATGAACTGACCTTTAAGTGCGGCCGGTCTTGCCTTCAGGATGGCATCCATCAGCGCCTGGAAATTATCCGACAGCTGCTCTTCCGTGAACGAAGCCTTGCCTACCGGCACATGGATAATATTGGTCTTGTCAAGACGGTACTCAACTTTACCGGCTTTGATATCGTTGATGGCCTTGGTCACGTCCATGGTGACGGTTCCGGCCTTCGGGTTCGGCATTAAACCCTTCGGGCCAAGGATACGGCCCAGACGGCCGACCACGCCCATCATATCGGGAGTAGCCACAACGACGTCAAAATCAAGCCAGCCTTCCTTCTGGATCTTCGGGATCAGCTCCTCGCCGCCTACATAATCAGCGCCGGCAGCCTGCGCCTCGTCGATCTTCGCGCCCTTGGCAAATACCAGGATACGGACGGTCTTGCCGGTTCCGTGCGGAAGGACGACAGCGCCGCGGACCTGCTGGTCTGCGTGACGTCCGTCGCAGCCTGTTCTCAAATGCACCTCGATGGTCTCATCGAACTTCGCGACAGCCGTCTTCTTCACCAGCGCAATCGCTTCCTCGGTATCATACTGTGTCATGCGGTCAATCAGCTTCGCAGCTTCCGCGTATTTCTTTCCTCTTTTCATATCAAATAAACCTCCTTGTGGTAGTGTCGGGGATTGCCCTCCCACGGATTAATTCTAACGATTGATTCGCCTGCCGGAAAATTACACCACTTCAATTCCCATGCTTCTCGCGGTTCCCGCGATCATGCTCATGGCGGCTTCCACACTGGCCGCGTTCAGATCGGGCATCTTCAGTTCCGCGATCTTACGGACCTCGTCCTTGGAAATGGTCGCAACCTTGGTCTTATTCGGCGTACCGGAACCGGATTTGATGTTGCAGGCCTTCTTCAGCAGCACGGCCGCCGGCGGGGTCTTCGTGATAAAGCTGAAGCTTCTGTCCGCATAGACGGTGATGACCACCGGGATGATCAGATCTCCCTGGTCAGCGGTCCGGGCGTTGAATTCCTTCGTGAACTGCACGATGTTCACACCGTGCTGGCCCAGTGCGGGACCCACGGGCGGGGCAGGCGTTGCCTTGCCGGCCGGAATCTGTAATTTGATATAACCGGTTACTTTCTTTGCCATAATCAGGCACCTCCTAAATAATGTGGTAATGTCGGGGGATAACCCTCCCACTTGTTACATGTTACATCTTCTTCAATTCTGTGAACGCAAGCTCGACCGGCGTCTCGCGGCCGAACATCTCGACGTTGATCGTCGCGGTTTTCTTGCGCTCGTTGATCGAACGGATCACGCCGACCGTATCCCTCCAGATACCGGAGGTGACCACAACGGTCTCTCCGACCTCAAAGCCGACCAGCAGTCCTTTGCCCATAAAGCCGAGATTATCCATCTCCTCCGCGGAAAGCGGCACCGGCTTGGAACCGGGGCCGACGAAGCCCGTGACGCCGCGGGTGTTGCGCACCACATACCAGGTGTCGTCGTTCATAATCATGTGGATCAGCACATAGCCGGGGAACATCTTCTTATCGACTGCCTTCTCCACACCGTTCTTAATCTCCACGACTGACTGCATGGGGACAGAGACTTCCAGGATCTGATCCTGAAGGCTGCGGTTCTCTATGGTCTTCTCGATATCGACTTTTACTTTGTTCTCATAGCCTGAATAGGTATGCACAACATACCAGTTCGCTTCTGCCATATGACTCACCCTTGCCCTATCTGCTGATTACATAATGAAACTAAGGCCGAACTTAATCACCAGATCCAGAATCGCGATGATCAGGCCCAGGGCAAGGGAACAGGCCAGCACTGCTGCGGTTTCCTTGCCGACAGTCTCGCGGTCCGGCCAGACGATTTTGCCAAACTCAGTCTTCACGCCCTTGAAAAAACTCTTCTTCTCCATAACCGTCACGTCCTTCACTCAAAATGATTACTTCGTCTCTTTGTGCAAAGTATGTGTCTTACAGAATTTGCAGTACTTTCTGGTCTCCATCCGGTCCGGATGAGTCTTCTTGTCCTTCGTCATGTTGTAATTACGCTGCTTGCACTCCGTGCATGCCAATGTGATCCTTGTGCGCACGACTTCCACCTCCGATTTCTTTCCGTCTCGCATCATGGTCTTCTTTTTGCGCCAACCCATAAAATGAGTGCAAAAAAAAAGGCCTTCTTTCTTCCATTCGCTTACCTACTATAACACAGAATGGAAGGGACGTCAATCATTTTTTATGAAAAATATGGCGGTGCGCCCTCACGCGCCCCGCCCGACACAGAGCGTCAGCCCGTATACTTCCTTTACTCCCATGGAAAGAAGAATCCGGGCGCAGGCTTCCATCGTGCTGCCGGTCGTGTAAATATCGTCCACGAGAATCACCGTGCTGACGCCGTCAGGCAGCTGCCCGGCCCCGAACGCCTGCTGCAGGTTACGGAGACGCTCCGCCGGATTCAGTTCCTTCTGCGGGCGCGTCTTTTTGGTGCGTATGAGCGCGCCGTGACAGACCGGTATCCCGAGCTGCGCGCCGATGCGGTCGGCCAGCAGGCCGGCCTGATTATAGCCGCGGCTTTTCATGCGTGATGAATGGATCGGCACCGGCACAAGAAAATCCGGCCGCACACGCATGATCTGCCGGCCGAAGCGGCGGCAGACAGCTGCGGCATAGAAGTCCAGATATTCACGTTTGTTCTTATATTTAATCGCAACCATCGAATTGCGGGCCGCTTCATTATAATTGAGCAGTGCGAAATTACGCCGGAAGCTCTTCGGATGGCGCAGGCAGTCGCCGCAATACTCGCCTGTTCCGCCGCCTTCCATCTGTTTCCCGCAGGATAAGCAGAGTGGCTGACGGACCGGCGACAGTTCCTTCACGCATTCCGGGCAGATCAGTTCGCCGCGCGGCAGCACAATACCGCCGCAGACCGGACAGCGGCGCGGGAAAATGATCGACACCGGCGACGGCAGGTTTATAGACAGATTCTGGTCCAATGGCAGGTTCAGGTTCATCTTCGGCTTCTGCTCCTATATAAATTCCTTTCCGATATGCGGCAGGAGCGGCGGCAGCCGTACGGAACCGCCCGCCGTTCCCCGCAGCTTCAGCCGCCGATCTCCAGGATCCGCTCCCGAAGTCCGCAGTAGCGCTGCTCTTCCATCTGGTTGTCCGCCATATTCTGAAATGCCTGCGGCACGCCCACAAGGCAGACGCAGGTGCGGGCGCGGGTGACAGCGGTGTAGATCAGGTTGCGGGTCATCAGCATCCGCGGCCCGCTGTGAACCGGAATGATGACCGCCGGATATTCGCTGCCCTGCGATTTGTGGATCGTGACCGCATAGGCCAGCTCCAGCTCGTCCATCTGACCGTACTCATACTCGACCATACGGCCCTCGTCGAACTCCACGGTCGCGGTCTCCGCGAACGGATTGATCTCACGGATGATACCCAGATCGCCGTTAAAGACGCCCATGCCCGTATCTTCCGGGATGCCGAAGCGGTTCTTCACCACCCACTCGATCTGGTAATTATTCCGCGTCTGCATCACCTTATCGCCTTCACGGAAAATGACGCCGCCCGTTTCCCGCTCCGCCTTCTTCGCGTCCGGCGGATTCAGATAAGCCTGAAAAATCGTATTCAGACGTTCCACGCCCAGCGCGCCCTTGCGCATCGGCGACAGAATCTGGATATCAAACGGCTGCGCATGCACATAGCCGGGCAGTTTCTGTGTCATCAGCGTGATCATCGCGCTGATGATGGCGTCCGGCGTATCGCGGCGGATAAACAGGAAGTCACGGCTTTTCCTGGCCAGATCCACCGGCCGGCCCTCGTGGATACGGTGGGCGTTGACGACGATGTCGCTCTCGGCTGCCTGGCGAAAGATATGGGTCAGCATAACGACATGAAAACAGCCGGAAGAAATCATGTCCTTTAAGACATTGCCGGGGCCGACCGAAGGCAGCTGATTCACATCGCCGACCAGGATCAGGCGGGTCCCCACGTTCACTGCCCGCAGCAGGGAATGCATCAGCTGGATATCGACCATTGACATCTCGTCGATGATGATCACGTCGGCATCCAGCGGATTCTCTTCATTTCGCTCGAATTTCATGGAAAGGGAGCCGTCCTCGGCGGGACTGCCGTTCATTTCCAGAAGACGGTGGATTGTTTTCGCCTCATAGCCGGTCGCCTCCGTCATCCGCTTGGCGGCGCGGCCCGTGGGGGCTGCCAGCAGGATCTCCATCTTCTCCATCTCAAAATAGCGGATGATCGCGTTGATCGTAGTCGTCTTGCCGGTGCCGGGGCCGCCGGTAATGATCAGCAGACCGCAGTTGACCGCCTCTTCCACCGCGCGGATCTGCAGGGGATCGAGCTGAAAGCCGCTCTTCTGCATGACGCCGGCCAGGCGCTCCCGAATATCTTCGGCCGGCGTATTCCCCCGGATATTCAAATCGTGAAGCATACGGGCGGTGTTTAATTCCATGTAGTAATAGGCGGATGCGTAGACCGCCTGCCGCTGATACGGCCCGTCGGCCTGTGCTGCGCCCGTCGGCCTGTCAGTCAGCGGCATGCCCGGCGTGCCCGGCGCGACCTGCTGTGTTACGGGCGGCCCGGCCAAGCGCATCTCCTTCACAACAATCCGCTTATCCATCTGCATGTCCGCCAGCTGCTTTTCCATATTCTCGATCGGCGTCAGCAGAAGCTCCGACGCCTGCCGCATCAGTTCCTCCCGCGGCAGACAGGTGTGCCCCTGACCGGCGGCTTTCAGCAGCGTATAAAGAATCCCGGCCTTGATCCGGTAGTCGGAATCGGCCATAATCCCCACACGCCGGGCAATCTCATCGGCCATCTTGAACCCGACGCCCGGGATATCATCGGCAAGCCGGTAGGGATTCTCCCTGATAATGCCATAGAGGCGCGGACCGTATTCACGGTAGATCTTCGCGGCCAGATTCATCGAGACGCCGTATCCCTGCAGGAAGATCATGGCCTGACGCATGTCCTTCTTCTCCTCGACCTGTCCGGCAATCTCCATCGCCATGCGCTCGCTGATGCCCTTGACTTCCGCCAGCCGCTCCGGCTCTTCCTCCATGATACGGAAGGTATCCGCCTTAAAGCGCCGCACAATACGGGCCGCCAGCGCTGCACCGACGCCCTTGATGGCGCCGGAACCGAGATAGCGTTCCATCGCGTCGGCGTCCTCCGGCGCTTTCACCTCATAGGACTCTACCGCCAGCTGCTCACCGTAGACCGGGTGTTCGGTCATCTTCCCGACAGCTGTGATCATTTCACCCTCACCTATGTAATGGAAGGTTCCGACCAGAACGTATTCCTGACCGTCGGAAGACAGTTCCAGCACCGTATAGCCGTTCTCTTCATTGCGGTATTTGATTTTTTCGACAAAACCGGTTACTGTCGCCATACAATCCTTCCTCTTCCTGCGTTAAAAAAGTACGGCGTATCCGGCAGTCCATCCGGATATACCGTACCCTCTGTCAGCTTTTCCCGATAAACCCCTCTGCCTCGGCCGCGGACTTGCTTCCTGCAGCTTACCAGTCCCGGCAGCTCCAATGCCCCAACTTCAAAGTCGCGTCGGGTCAGAAACGCCGGCAGCTTAGAAATCCCGCCGGTCCGCCTCGCTGCGTCCGAACTCAATAAACTTGCCGGTGCCGACAGCCACCGCCGTCAGCGGATCCTCGGCAATCATCGTGGTAATGCCGGTCTTCTCCTCGATCAGCGCGTCCAGGCCGCTAAGAAGGGAACCGCCGCCGGTCAGCACAATCCCCCGGTCGTAGATGTCCGCCGCCAGTTCCGGCGGGGTACGCTCCAGCACGTTATGAACCGCGTCCACAATCTGCATCGCCGGCTCCTGCAGCGCCTCCAGCGTCTCGTCGGAAGTCACCACAATCGTCTTCGGCAGCCCCGTCACCAAGTTCCGGCCACGGACCTCCATCGTCAGTACCTCCGGCCGCCGGTATGCCGCGCCGATATTGATCTTGATGTCCTCGGCAGTTCTCTCACCGATCAGCAGATTATGCTTTCTTCTCATATAACGGACCACGGCCTCGTCAAAATCGTCGCCGGCCACCTTGATCGAAGCGCTGACAACGGTGCCTCCCAGCGAGATCACGGCGATGTCGGCAGTGCCGCCGCCGATATCCACGATCATATTCCCGCAGGCTTTGGAGATATCGATGCCCGCGCCGATAGCCGCCGCCACTGGTTCCTCGATAATAATCACCTCACGCGCGCCGGCCTGATAAGTCGCGTCCTCAACCGCCTTGCGCTCCACCTCCGTCGCGCCGCTGGGGATGCAGACGGAAATACGCGGCTTGCGCAGCATCTTATGGCCGACGGCTTTATTGATAAAATACTTCAGCATCTTCTCCGTCACCGTGTAATCGGAAATGACGCCCTGGCGCAGCGGGCGGATCGCCACGATGTTGCCGGGGGTGCGGCCGATCATCAGACGGGCCTCCTCGCCGAATGTGACGATACGGTTGGTGTCGCGGTCAATGGCAACCACGGACGGTTCTTTCAGGACGACGCCTTTGCCTTTAATATATACCAGGATACTTGCTGTACCCAGATCGATACCGATGTCATTTGAAATCATCATGGTCTGTATTTCCTCCTGACTTGCTCTTGCATCTGTCTTTCATTATATACAACCCGTCACTTTTTTCATAGCCCTTTTTTGCGATTTTTATTCTGACGAATTTCTTTCTTTTTCTTTTCCGTTTAATTTATACTTTTTAGATTTATTTTATTTTGCGTACATACTTTAGACATAATTCTCAGCTATATTATAGGTGCGTTAGCCGAGAGGCAAACGTGAAACAAAGCTTTTTCATACTCATACCGGACGGTGAA
This sequence comes from uncultured Lachnospiraceae bacterium, assembly GCA_947599905.1. Lineage (GTDB taxonomy): Bacteria > Bacillota > Clostridia > Lachnospirales > Lachnospiraceae > UBA3402. The sequence goes on along the minus strand of CANQFR010000043.1, from coordinate 2,052 downwards.
AACCGTCCGGCCCCCCTAAAACAATTTTCCTAAAATATACCTACCATTCCCTACGGAAAAGGCTCTGCGAAATGCAGGGCCTTTTTCGCGGCGTTTTCTCTGTCAGACGGCCATCCGTCTACCCGTCGCGCCGGTACAGTTTCCATCTGTCCGGCAGTCCCGCCAGCCTGTTGAACGCCCGCGCAAACCATTCATTTCCGAGAACACAGGTCGCCAGAAGCGCCAGAAACACCGTAAATACAACATTTCTCCGGTACTGGGACGTGAAAACCTCATAATATCCCCAGTACTCCATCATATCCCGCAAAAGCCGGTGAAGAATATAGATCTGAAGCGTCCGTTCGCCCAGCCTCGTCCACGGCAGCCTGCGGGAGGGCGTCGCCGCCATCAGGCCGAGGATCATAACCGCAGCCGCCAGATAATGAACGAGCCGGATAACGCCGCCCCAGGCATAGAGTTCCGGTGCAAACCGCCTGTAATTCATGCCCTTGACATCAGTCAGATACGGCTTCAGGAATCCGGAAATCCCCAGCGCAATCAGCGCCGCTACCGCAAGGGCGGCTGCGGCCCAGCACCAGCGCCTGCGATCCGACAGAAACCGCGTCACCTGTTCCCGCTGAAGATAATATCCGGCATAAAAGAAGGGAGCGAAGCAGAGCGTTCTGCACATCGCGAGTCCATCCCCCAGCGAGTCCTGATAGCCGGACAGGAGTCCCAGGGCCGTCGTCACGGCCAGCACCGCGGACGGTTTCATCTGCACAGCCGCCGGTATCGACAGATACCACCAGAACAGCGCCATCAGATACCACGGCGCCCCGCTGTCCGAGAAGAAATCAATCGGATCGGTCACGGGAACGCCTGCGGCCAGATTCTCCGTCACATGAACCGCCAGCTTGAAAATAAAATAGAGCCACACGATCCTCACAAGCCTGTCCGTCCGGAATTTCCCGTCTCTATAGAGTCCCTTCGCGAAATATCCCGATATCATCGCAAACATCGGCATATGGAACAGATAGATGGTATACAGGATACTGTTCTTGAAGCGCGTGTTATCCATCGGCAACAAAAAGTGCCCGATCACGACAAGCATGATCAGGACACTTTTCAGATTATCAAAATAAGCATCTCGCCGCATCAGATCGCGTCCACCATCGCCGACAGCGCAGCGCCCAGCGCGGCGGACTTCGCCTCGGCGTCCTCCATGGAAGTACCCTTCACGCCATAGTACAGCTTGATCTTCGGCTCTGTGCCGGACGGACGGACGCAGACCCAGGCGTTGTCATTCATATCATAGTACAGCACGTTGGAAGCCGGGAGACCGGTGGGCTTCACCTCGCCGGTGGTCATATCCTTTACGGTATCCAGCTTGTAATCGCGGGCGGACAGAACCGTGTAGTCGCCCACCCTGGCCGGCGTGTTATTCCTCAAAGTATCCATGATGGTCTGAATCTTCGCCAGACCCTCGATGCCGGACAGGCTGATGGACTTGACCGCATCTTTGTAGTAGCCGTACTTCTCATACATCGCTACCATGGCATCCCACAGGGTCATATTCTTCGTCTTATAGTAAGCGGCGGCTTCACAGAGGGCGACGCTGGCGCTTACCGCGTCCTTGTCGCGGGCATAGGTGCCGATCAGGCAGCCGTAGCTCTCCTCCATACCGAACATATAATGGCCGGCGCCGGTGCGCTCTTCCTTCAGGATCTGCTGGCCGATCCACTTGAAACCGGTCAGGCACTCTACCAGCTTGCAGTGATAGTTCGCCGCCACCGCGTCGATCAGATTCGTGGACACGATGGACTTGACCACTTCGCCGTCAGCCGGAATCCTGCCGGCGGCGGCCTTCTGGCTCAGCACGTACTCGCACAGCAGGGAGCCGGACATATTGCCGGTCAGGGAAATGTACTCGCCGGACTTCGTGTCCTTCACATACACGCCCAGACGGTCGGCGTCCGGGTCGGTAGCCAGCACCAGGTCGGCGTCGGTCTTCTTCGCGATCTCCAGGCCCAGGGCGAACGCCTCCGCCGCCTCCGGGTTCGGATAGCTGACGGT
>CANQFR010000042.1 GCA_947599905.1 uncultured Lachnospiraceae bacterium | reverse complement strand
GGCTGCCGGGAATCTTCCGACTTCGGCTTGTTGTAGTTCTCCCGCTCAATGATACCGCACTTCCGCTTCACTTGTGCAATATACAAGTGGCTGACCTTCATTCCGAATTTCTCCAACACATATGCCTTGATTTCCTCGTAGCTGGCTTTCTTCTCTGCGGCAGTCAAATCCATCTCGTCCATGGTGAGTTCAACCTCGATATGCTGCTTGACATTGAGTTTGGACAATAAACAAACCGTCTCTATATTCGCTGTCGAAGGAAACATATCCACGCAGCAGATCCTCTCCGGCACATACCCGTACTCCATCAGCTTCTCCAGGTCACGCGCCAGACTGGTCGGCTTGCAGCTGACATAGACGATCCGTTTCGCGCAGATCTCGCCGCCGATACGGTCCAGTGCCTTCGGATGAATGCCGTCGCGGGGCGGATCCAGAATGATGATATCCGGGGATAGGCCGGCAGCGACGTTGTCCGCAGCGCAAGCGGCCGTATCGTCTGCAACACCGGCTGCGGCATCATCCGCAGCACCGCCTTCGCCACTAACTGCCGGGCCGCCATCAGCTCCCCACGCGGCCAGCACCTTCATCACATCTCCCACGATAAACTCGCAGTTACCGAGTCCGTTCCGCGCCGCGTTCTGCCGGGCGGCCTCCACCGCCTCGGCCACGATCTCCACACCGATGACCTTCTCCGCCACCGGGGCCAGCATTTGGGCGATGGTTCCGGTGCCGCTGTACAGGTCAAACACCACTTTACCGCTCGTGTCCCCCACATATTCGCGGACCGTGTCGTAGAGAACCTCCGCCCCCAGCGAATTCGTCTGGAAGAAAGAAAACGGAGAGATCTGGAAACGAAGTCCCAACAGCTCCTCGTAGAAATATTCCTGCCCGTACAGCACCGTCGTCTCATCGCTCTGGACAATATCCGCCAGGCTGTCGTTACGGATATGCAGAATCCCGGCGAAACGGCCGTCAAGCGGCAGGGCCAGAAGCGCGTCGCGCCAGCCGGCGAGGAGCCTGTTTTGGGCAGCTTCCATCATCTGCCCCGACGTCACCAGCGCGACCAGAATCTCCCCGGTCTTCACCGCCCGGCGAACCAGCAGATGGCGCAGGTAACCGCTGTGCTGCAGCTTCCTGTAAAATGAAATACCTTCCGCCGCGAAATATTCCCGCGTTGCCGTTAGGATCCGGGTGAAATCCGGATGCACGATTCTGCAGCCATCCACATTTACCACATCATGGAAGCTGCCGCGGCGGTGAAGCCCGAGTGCCATCGGACCGTCCTTCTCCTCGTCGCCGAAGGAGAACTCCATTTTGTTCCGGTATTCTGACGGCAGGGGACTGGGCTTTACGCCCTCAAAAATACGGTCGAACACACAGGGTGCCTGCTCCCTTTTCAGTTCCGGCTCCGGCGCGGGCGCGCCGTGGACAGATGCGCTGTGGACGGATGCTCCGGGGACATGAGGTTCGTCTGCAGGGTCTTCTTCACGGACGCGCCGGTCGATTACGGGCTGCAGAAGCTCACGCACCTGCTGCTCCTTGATCTTTAACTGTTCTTCATATGGGATGCTCTGGAATGTACAGCCGCCGCAGATGCCGAAATGCGGGCAGAGGTTCGGCTCGCACTCTAACGGCGACGGTATGAGTACACGAAGGAGACGGCCTTCGCAGCGGCCGTTTCTCTTTTTGCTGACCGCGAATTCCACTTTCTGACCGGGAAGGGCGTTCTTCACGACGGCAGTCTCGGCTTCGCCGTCGACTGCGACGACGGCGCGGTTGGGGAATGCGATTCGGGTTACGGTTCCGATGTATCTTTCGCCTTTTTTCATGGGATGATGTCCTTACAGGGAGTTAGGGTTTATATTTGCCTACAATCGAAAAAATAGGACGCGTCTCCGTTGTGGAGGCGCGCCCTCTGCACTCTTAACTTATTCCGCCGGCGCTGCTTCCGGTTCCTTCTCGTCTTCAAAGAAGTCGTCGTCGAAATCGTCGTCGAAATCATCTTCGAAGTCGTCCAGATAGTCCGGTGTGAAGAAACGGTATACCGCGTAAGCGATGGCCGCCACCGCAGCTACTGCGCCGATGATCGCGAGCACCCACAGAATCGTATTCAGCTTCTTGTCAGCGTCCTCACGCTTCCTGATCAGTTCGTTCAGCTTCGACGCGCTGACCAGTTCTTCCACACGGCCTAATGCCTCTTTGCCCATAGCGTCCAGTTTATTCATCTCAAGCACCCTCCTTCTTATTCCCTTTTGAAATCCTGTTCCGCTTTTATACTATCATAATCTGCGCAGTTTTGCAATTTTTATTTGCCGGGATCCTCAAACTTTCAACCGGCTTTCATCCGTCCGCGGCTAACGGTCCGGTTCCGCGGCAGGGCTGCAGTTTCTGTCGGCATTCCGTCAGCTCAGCTTTCCTGACTCTTTAAGAACGACGCGAACAGCCGCCGCACGCCCACGGAATCAAAATCCACCGCGACCATATAATCCTTCGGGCGCTCTTCGATCGCAGTGACCGTCCCTTCGCCGAACTTGACATGATTTACCCGGTCGCCCACCTTGTAAATACAGGTCTTGCTCTTCTGGACAGCGAATGTTTTGCCGAAATCCGGCTTTGCATCCGGCGCAAAGCGGCTGGTTCCCACAGGCTTGTCCCTGCGGGCCGTCCGCGGCGACAGGCCGCCGGTACGGAAATCACGGCTCTGCGAACGCTCCGAACGCGGACTGTCATTCCAAGGAAGACCCTGCTGCGCGGGAATATCATCCAGCCAGCGGACCGGTTCCGCGCCGAAGTCGTCTCCGCCGCGTTTTCTTCCGAGCGCCGCCTTTTTCGAGTATCCGCCGTCATCCCTGACGCTGCTGAAGAACAGCTCTTCCTCCTGTCTGCGCCCGCCGTCGTAACGGTTTCCATAACCGTCCCAGCCTTCTATACTCCCGCTCACATACCCTCCGAAACCGCTTCTGACTTCTGAACCGTCTTCAATCAGTTCCTCCGGAATCTCATCCAGGAAGCAGCTCTGCCTGCTGTACCGGGTCTGACCGTTAACCATGCGCATCCGCGCGCCGGTCAGCGTCAGATGCTTCTTAGCTCTGGTGATGCCCACATAGCACAGGCGGCGCTCCTCCTCCAGTTCCGCCGGGTCGTCGGATGTGACCGTCATATAGCTGGGGAACACACCGTCTTCCATGCCGCTCAGGTACACATTTTCAAACTCCAGGCCCTTGGCGCTGTGGAGCGTCATCAGCGTTACCCGGCGTTCACCCGCATCCAGACTGTCCACGTCCGCCACCAGCGCGACCTCTTCCAGAAAACCGTCCAGCGTCGGATTGTCCGCCTCCCGCTCGTAGTCCACCGCCTTATTGACCAGTTCCTCAATATTTTCCAGTCGGCTGTCCGCCTCCTCGGTTCCTTCCTCCGCCAGTTCCTCGCGGTAGCCGGTCTCGTCCAGGATGTCCTCGATCAGCTGCCGGATGCTGTATGTGCGGTCATGCGGACCGTCCTGTCCGTAATCATCGGTATTACCTGCCGCCGCCTGCCGCGTATTTCCGCCTGCAGCTCTCATTTCATCTGAAGAGCTAAAGCTGCCGGCTTCACCCGCTCCGCGCATTCCGATTCCAGCACCATCTCCGGTTCCGGCGCCATCTCCGATTTCCACAGTCTCCCCGCTGTCACGAACATCCCGCGCGTCCGCCGGTTCCAAATTCATCCCCCGCACTCTCGCCCGAAACGACTCGATCAGATCCGTAAACCGTCCGATCTTCTCCGCCGCCTTGCCGAGCCCCGGGATTTCCCGCGCCCGCGTCATGGCGTCATACAGTGTATAATCGTTGGCCGCCGCGAACACCGTCACCTTCCCCAGGGACGACGCGCCGATGCCGCGCTTCGGCACATTGATGATACGGGCGGCCGCCACGTCGTCACGTCCGTTGGCAACGGTCTTCAGATACGCCAGCACATCCTTAATCTCTTTGCGCTGATAGAAATTCACGCCGCCCACCAGCCGGTACGGCACGCTGCAGGCGATACATTTCTCCTCCAGAAGACGGGACTGGGCGTTGGTGCGGTAGAGCACCGCGCAGTCCTCATACGCGTACCCCCGGTTCAGGATGTCGCGGATGATATAGTCCGCCTCCTCATAGGCCTGGTCGAAGAGTTTATAAATGATCTTCTCCCCGGTTCCGTTGGCAGTCCACAGGCTCTTCTCCTTCCGCCCCACATTGTTGCGGATCACCGCGTTGGCCGCATCCAGAATCGTCTGGGTGGACCGGTAATTCTGTTCCAGCTTCACCACCGCGGCCCCCGGGAACGCCTCCTCGAAATTCAGGATATTGCCGATATCCGCCCCGCGGAACTTGTAGATCGACTGGTCGTCGTCGCCGACCACGCAGATATTCTTATACTTGTCCGCCAGAAGGCGCACCAGTTCGAACTGGGCCTTGTTCGTGTCCTGATACTCGTCGATCAGGATGTATTTGAAGCGTTCCTGATAATAGTCCAGCACCACCGGCTGCGTCCGGAACAGCTCCACCGTCTTCATCAGCAGATCGTCGAAATCAAGCGCGTCATTCTTCTTAAGCCGCGTCTGGTACTCAGCGTAAATCTCCCCGATGCGCCGCTCGTGGTAATCCGCCCCGGCGTCCCGTATGTATTCGTCCGGCGTGATCAGCTTGTCCTTGGCCGACGAGATCCTCCCCAGTACCATCCGCTCCTTATACAGCCGGTTATCGATATCCAGAGCCTTATAAACCTGCTTCAGCAGCGACTTCTGGTCGTCCGTATCATAGATGGTAAAATGGGTCGTATACCCCAGAAATTCGATATGACGCCGCAGAATCCTGGCGCACGCCGCGTGAAAGGTGCTGACCCAGATGCTCTCCGCACCGAAGCTCACCTGCCGGTCCACCCGTTCCCGCATCTCCCCGGCCGCCTTATTCGTAAATGTGATCGCCAGGATATTCCAGGGATTCACCTTCTTCTCTTCGATCAGATATGCGATCCTGTGGGTCAGTACGCGGGTCTTGCCGGAACCTGCCCCCGCCAGAATCAGAAGCGGCCCCTCTGTACAGGCGACCGCTTCCTTCTGCATCGGATTCAGTTGATCCAGACTGCTCATTTGGACTCCTCATAAGCCTTGCGCACCGCGATCGCCAGCTGGTCCGCGCAGGAGGTCTGCTTAAAGCCGCAGAGATTCCCCTTCAGCTTCCCCTCGATCTGATCCACCGTCATGCCGTCCACCAGCTTGCTGACGGCCTTTAAGTTGCCGTTGCAGCCGCCGTCGAACTTCACATTCGTCACCACGTCGCCGTTCAGATCGAAGGTGATCTGAGAAGCGCAAACGCCCTGCGTTTTCATCTGATATCTCATGTCAGGTTCCTCTCTTCCTTTTTCATTACATTTACAAAACCAGCCGATCCGCAGCCTGCGGTCGTCATCCTTCCATCGTCACCCGCAGTAAGCCACTGCCTCGATCTCTACCAGAGCGCCCCGCGGAATCGCCGCCACCTCAAAGGCCGCCCGCGTCGGGCACACACCGGTAAAGAACTTCGCGTACTCCTCGTTCATCTTCGCAAAATCATCGATATCCGCAAGCAGCACCGTGGTCTTCACCACATCGTCCATCGTAAGCCCCGCTTCCGCCAGGATATTCTTAATATTGGTCAGGGACTGACGGGTCTGGCTGACAATGTCCTCCCCGGCAAAAGCCCCGGTCGCCGGATCGATCGGAATCTGCCCGGACACATAGACGAAATCCCCCGCCTTCACCGCCTGGGAATAGGGTCCGATGGCCGCCGGCGCCTTATCTGTACTGTATGCTTTCTTCATGGTAATGTACCTCTCTTTCTTATCAGTCGCTGTTCCCTATTATACAGGAAACCGGCCCATCCTTCAACCATGTTTTTCATTTCTTTCTCCGCGCCGCGGACAAATCATTCATTTTCCGCTTGCCATCTGGTATTGATTACTATATAATGTAATATGTACTGCTATTACATGAGAATTGGGAATGCGCCGTCCTTAGCGGCAGCGTCACAGGAGGATCTATGAAAAGCAACCACGACAGGCTTCGGGACATTTTCGCAAGGCTTGACAGTCTGGATTACGTGAAACCGGAGCAGATTCCGAATATTTATCTCTATATGGACCAGGTGACCTCCTTTATGGATGAACATCTGGAGAAGTCCAAGAGGTATCCGGAGGACAAGGTCCTGACCAAAACCATGATCAACAACTACGCCAAGAACGACCTGCTTCCGCCTCCGATCAAGAAGAAATACACCCGCGAGCATATGCTTTTGCTGATCTATATCTACTACTTCAAGAATATGCTCTCCTTCAACGACATCGCCTCCCTGTTCGCCCCCATCACGGAAGATCATTTCATGGACTCCTCGGGCCTGTCCCTGCAGGATATCTATGAACAGATCTTCTCTCTGGAGAAAGAACAGATGAAGCGTCTGAAGGAAGACCTGATCCGCAAATACCGCAATGTTCAGGACATGTTCCCTGATCAGGATGAAGAAGACCGCTCGTACCTGCAGCTCTTCGCTTTCATCTGCGAGCTGGGATTTGACGTCTACCTGAAGAAACAGGCCATGGAAATGCTGATCGACCAGATCCGCGAGGAACATCCGGCCGAACCGAAAAAGAAAAAGCCGTGAGCGCTGTGCCCACGGCTTTGCCGTATGATTCGTTAATCCCGCTTTCCCTGCGTCCCCTTCGGAGCAGCCGCCGTATCTGATTCCCCTACGCTTCTTTCTCATCTTCCGGCGCGGCTGCCGTCCGTTCCTTCATACGGTTGATCACCATGTCGTACCCGTCGTTTCCGTAATTCAGTGCGCGGTTCACGCGGCTGATCGTAGCCGTCGACGCCCCGGTTTTCTCCGCGATATCCAGATACGTCCGCTTCTCTCTGAGCATCTTGGCCACTTCATACCTCTGCGACAGGGACAGGAGCTCGTTCACAGTACACACATCCTCAAAAAATGCGTAGCACTCATCCGTATCCCGCAGGGTCAGAATGGCCTCGAACAGATCATCCACCGCCTCTGTCTTAATTTTCTTGTTCATCCCCGGTTACCCCTTTTTGACGAATCTGGTATTCTTGCTCTGTATCATTTTAGCACAGTAAATTTATAAAGTCCATAGATAACCAGCACAAAAAGCGGCGGATATTCTATTCAGCGGGTACAATATCTTCGGCGAAACGGCAGGCGCTCCTATACCCAGGAAATATTCTTCTCCCTGTCATAGGTGTGCGGCTCCTTCGTGACAGCCTTCGTGCCGACCGCCACGGCGATCTGATACGCATATCCTTCCGGGAACTTCAGCGCCTTCGCGAAATACTCCTTCTTCTCCCCGGACAGCGCGTCGCGGATACAGCCGATGATCAGGCTGCCAAGTCCGAGACCCTCTGCCGCCAGACAGATATTCTCCACCGCGATGCCCGCGTCTACCGCCGACCAGTGAAATGCCGTGTCGCCGCTTAAGATCATCACAACCGGCGCCTCATAGTAGAAATTATGGGGCAGAACCGCGCCTTTCGCACGCTCCGCTTCGATTTCTGCCAGAATCGGGGCAGAACCATCCACAACCGAAATGTGAATCTCCTGCCGATTGGCCGCCGTGGGAGCCATAAGTCCCGCGTTCAGCAGGATGTCCATCTCCTCCTTCGTCGGCTTCCGATCCGTGTAACCACGGGTGGAACTGCGCTTTTGAATCGCTTCCAAAATGTCGCTCATGTCTGTACCTCCTTATTATTTAAATAACTGAATTAACGATTATGACGCTCATTCCCGCGCAGGAAACTCCGCTGCGCAGGACCGCTCACTTCGCGCACTTGACTGCGCAGAACCTCTCACTTCGCGCACTTGACTGCGCATGACCGCTCACTTCGCGCGCATGACCGCGCATGTCCGCCTACACCCCGCGCACCTTCCGAAGCGCTTCCTCCTGCGCCTCGATCACCCTGTCGCACCAGGCGTCAAACTCCGGATCCTCCACCTGGCACTCCGGATGGCTTAAAATATATGCCGCCGCTTCCCTCGCTCCCTGGTCGAATCGCACCGTGGCAGTAAAATCCGGCACCAGCCGTTTCAGCTTGCTGTTGTCGAATACCACACTGTGCGTCTTGTCGCCCAGCAGCCCGTCTCCGAGACCGTCCGCCGCTGCCGCCGCCAGAAACGCCGACGACACATAATAGGGTTTCAGTGTGACTCCCAGCGCATGGGCCGCGATCTGATGAATCTGGTTCCAGGTCAGCGTCTCATCCCCAGTGATCTGAACCGCTTCACCGATCGCATGGATATTTCCCATGAGTCCCACAAACGCTTTCGCGAAATCCCGGCTGTGGGTCAGCGTCCACAGGGATGTGCCGTCGCCGTGAATCAGCACCTGCTTCCCCTCCATCATACGTTTCAGAACCTGATAACTGCCCTTATTCCCATGGAAGCCCAACGGCATACTGCGCTCACAATACGTATGGCTTGGGCGTACGATGGTGACCGGGAAGCCCTCCTCCCGGTACAGCTTCATCAGATACTCTTCCCCGGCGATCTTATTGCGCGAATACGCCCAGTATGGATTGGCAAGCGGCGTCCCCTCGTCGATACGGTAGTCCGACAACGGCTTCTGGTAAGCCGAAGCGGAGCTGATATAGATAAACTGTCCGACTTTCCCGCGAAACAGCCGGTAATCTCTCTCCAGCTGCGCCGGCACGAACGCGATGAAATCCGCCGCGACATCGAAATACTGCCCCGCCAGAAGCGCGGCCGCCTTCTCCTCATCGTTAATGTCCACGATGAGCGTATGCGCCCCCTCCGGCAGTTCCCGGTTCCGGTTCCCGCGGTTAATCAGCCACAGTTCATGGCCGTCCCGAATCAGCTTCTTCGAGATCTCCGTGCTGATGGTTCCGGTTCCTCCGATCAATAGTACTTTCATCCCAGTACCTCCCATATGATATCAGATTCAGAAACCTGCCGCCTGCTGCGCTCCCCCGATGTCCGGCATTCATTGTTCTGTTACCTGATATCTTAACATGCCGGCAGATGAAAATCAATAAAACAGAGAAAAAGACTTTCACCCGGGCTTGCCACTCATCTCTGTAAGCGGCAAACCCGGGTGAAAGCAGAGAAATAAATATAAAAATTACATACCGTGGATCGCTTCTTCAAGTTCCTGGGTCATGGCCGCGTGGTACCACAACTCCCCCGCGCCGGAGGACATCCGGCGGTAATTATCCTCGATCCGCCCGAAAACAATCCCGCAGTCTTCTTTATTGATATCGGTCAGCATCAAGATAAAATGATGATTGCCGTACCGGGTATACGTATCTCCCTTGCGCAGGGAACAGCCGATCGCCTCCTTGAGCACATCCATCTGTCTCTGGGCGTCGTGCCGTCCGCACCGGGTCAGCGTCAGGAAAAGCAGCATGGCCCGGGGATCATGGCGCTTCCTGTTGCGCACCAGCACCCGGCAGTGATCCACAAAACTGGGATACGTGCAGTAATAGGCCCCAGCCACGTCGTCATTCTCGAATATGGTCTTGATCACATTGCCTTCCTGACCCATGAAAATCTTATCCATGGTGTTCCAGTTGGAAACGCTGCGGACCTCACGGTGATAAGCGTCCCTCATCTGCAGCTCCTCGAAGCATTTCTGCATCTCCTCCGTGGGCGGACTTCCCATATCCCGGGCGTACATCTCCATTGTCTGATTATAAATCTCCAAAGCCTCTTTGTAGCGGTATGTCTCCAGATTGCAGCGGATCTGCTGGATCTGCCAGTTCTCGTAAGGATAGATCGCCGCCGCCCTTGCGTAAATATTCAGCAGATTCATGTAGTCGCTGCGTCTGCGGTATTCTTTTTCCAGTTCGCGGATGGTACTGACATACAGTTCTTTATAATAATTATTCCGCTCAAAGATCCACTGGCAGGTGATGTTCATCGGCAGGAGCTCGCCTGTGTAAAGCTGATTCGCCTTCTCAAACAGCGCCAGCCGCTTCGCCGGTTCCTCCTCGCCGCGCGCATCCATGACGGCCTTTTCAAAAACTCCCGCGTCTGACTGAACAGGAATTCTGGACGTAAACCGGCAGATCCCGTCCGAAACTTCCACAAATCGTCCCGAAGGAAGCCCGGCAGACGTCAGGATCCCTCTTAAGCGGTAGATCACATTATTCAGATTTCGATTGCGGCTGACTGCGTCGATCCGCTCATCCCATCCGTAAAGATTGTCGATCAGCTCGTTTTTGGCAATCCCTTCCGGCAGAGCCGCCAGAAGCATCTGCAGCAGCCGGGCAGCTTTGGAGCTTTCGACTTTATTCAGCAGGACAGGCCGGTCACCGTAACGCAGGGCGAAACCGCCAAACAGCTGCACCTGCAGTGTATTCATGACCACATACTCCCCGTGACAAAATGACCCAAAATCATGTCATATTCATCATACAACCGAAGATTATGTGTTGTCAACACTAAAATTACTAACTAATTGCGTATATTTGTGTCTGATGCCGGGTACAAATCCCGAAGTTCCGCAGGGTCGGCGCTAATGGTTTTCCTTTTGCTGCAGTTCGGCCAGCATCCGGATCTGCTCCAGCGCGTACTCCTGAAATTCCGGTCTCAGCTGCTGAAATATCGTTAGGGCTTTCTCCGTCTTTTTGCTTAATTGCGCGGCTTCGTCGAACATTGCCCCCTCTCCGCTCCTCAGCCAGTTCTCATTCACATTGTACAGTTCACAGATATGCCTGAGCAGCAATTCCCTGGGCTGTACACGGCCATACTCGATATTGCTGATGACGTCGCGGCTGACCCCCAGTCTCTCGCCAAATTCTCTCTGTGACAAATCCAAAGCCTTCCGTACCGCCTTTATCCTGTTATGCAAACGTGTACCTCCTCTCCAATGGGATGTTATCATCATACAATACAAAAAGAAGGTTGTCAATGTAGTCAACACGTTGACAACACAGAGGCCATCCACGAACAGGTGTTGACAGCACATTTTCGCTGTGTTAGAATGTGTTTATAACACATTCTAAGGTGGAGGGTGCGTATATGACACAACAGAAAAAATCCGCAGACAATGTCATGGAATTTCATTCACATTTCCTCTCCCTTGATGAGAGGAAACAGGATCAGGTCTTAGTGATGCTGCATTCCCTGGAATACGCTCAGACTGTAACCGGCGCCGGAAAGAAAGACAGGAAGTCCGTTCCCGGCCATACAAAATAATCCTCTGACGTATATCCGAATACATAACATACGTTCAGGCAGGGCGGGGCAGCCGACGGCACCTGTTTTCGCTAAAAAGTACGACGCCGGCACTGTGTTTCGCTAAACAGGACAGGAAGATTTTACCATGGAATATCGAAATGAAAAGTCCGTCACCCCGGCCGCCGAACCAGCGGAGGACGCCGCAGGAGACGGGATGGAACGTATTTCCTCTGAAGTTTCTTCCGGGAAGGAAGCTGCTGCAGATGCCGCAGGTTTATTTATGCCTCAAAATGCCTTCCGCATAACCGTGGACGGTTTCGCCGATCATGATTTCCACGGTCGCATATGGTATCCGAGGCAGGACATCGAACTTCCCTTTCATGATACCACCCAATTTCTGATCCGCACCGAAGAACTGCTGGACCGCTGGACAGCGCCGCGGCTCACCGGGCCTTTACGAGTATTCAATAAAAGAAAAGGAAAACGAAAAATGGATACCACCATGCAACAGCTTCCGCCGTCCCAAAGCAGGCATCCCGGCAAACCAACGGGAGAACGGGGCACATTTCTGGTAAAGATCCTGTTCCGGCAGAACAACAGCTGGCAGGGCGAAGTGATCTGGGCCGAAACCAACGAACGGCGGAGATTCCGCAGCGCGCTGGAGCTGATTAAGCTGATCGACAGTGCCGTCGGAAGCGGCACGGATGATACGGATGACGGCGGTGACGCAGATGACAGGGGTGTTACGGATGTCGCGGATATCACGGGCAACACGGATTGATGAGGATGTCACAGGCAACACGGATAACTCGGCCGAATAAACGCAGTCGTATTGGACGGTTCGGATGTCATTCTCTTCCGGTTTAATGCCTAACGGTATCCGTTTGCGCCATACGGCGTATTTCTGTACCTTAACTTCGCACATACTTTCAGACAGAGAGGGGCCGCTGCCCACAGGTGATTGCTCATCTGTGAAGCAGCGGCCCCTCTCAATGGTATCGATCTCTTTTAGTCGTTGTCTTCTTTCTTTCTGGAACTCAAAGCTCCAAATACCCCCATCATTCCCAGGGCCAGCAGGCCGATGACCGCTGCGGGTCCGACCGGTTTGTTGTCTCCGGTCTGCGGAGCGAAATACGACAGCGGCACATCCTCATCCGTTATTTCCTCCAGAACTTCAAAGCTGGAAAGCGGCGTTGAGTCATTGGAAATATTCTCAATGGGCGGCGTCAGCGGTACCGGATTATCCGGGATCTGGACCCTCGGATTGTTCGGCGTCGGCTCGGTCGGATACTCCGGGCTTGGGCTCGTTGGATTCTCCGGACTTGGATTTGTCGGGTTCTCCGGGCTTGGGCTCGTTGGGTTCTCCGGACTTGGACTTGTCGGGTTCTCCGGCGTCGGACTCGTCGGGTTCTCCGGCGTCGACTCGCTCGGCTTGGAACTTGGTTCGGAGCTTGGTTCGGAACTCGGCTCGGAGCTTGGCTCGGAACTCGGTTCGGAACTTGGTTCGGAGCTTGGTTCGGAGCTTGGTTCGGAACTCGGCTCGGAGCTTGGCTCGGAACTCGGTTCGGAGCTTGGTTCGGAACTTGGCTCGGAACTCGGTTCGGAGCTTGGCTCGGAACTTGGTTCGGAGCTTGGTTCGGAGCTTGGCTCGGAACTGGACTCCTTCGATCCATCGGGTGAGTAAGTGTTGGTGATCTCCACTTTTGCGGCGGGAGCATCGGCTTTGACATCAACATTACCATCTCCGGTGACCGTCACATCATACCCTTCGACTTCAGCGGTTGATCTAACCTCGGTCACCGTATACTGACCGGTGGGCAGGTCGCTGATGGTAATGATCTGACCATCTTTTATGTCCACTACTGCACATCGATTCGAGAAGTTCACCGTAGTGGTTGCTCCGTCGCTGTTACCAAGACTGGCGGTGTAGTCTCCATCCACGTCTTCAGGGCCAGTGATGGTAAATTTGAAGAGGTGCTCTTCCGGGATAGCGGAAACACCCTCTGTTCTGTCGACCTTCTTACTGATGGTCAGACTGCCTTTCTCGCGCTCATTGGTCAGTGTCAGTCCATATGACGGCGCGGGGGTAACCTTGGAGGGTAGCTCTGCATCGTATTTTTCCTGATTTGTATTTTTATCCGGATTACCCGTGTAGAATACGATGGGTTCATCCAGCTTCTTATAGCCTTCAGGCGCGGCGGTTTCCACTAAAATGTAATAGTTATCCGGCGACAGGCCCTCATTGATATCAAACGTACCTTCTTTATCCGTGATATAAGTTTTGAAGTAATGGACATCATACGGTATCCCTTTGACTGTGACCGTACCAGTTGAGGATAACTTACTAGTCTTGTTCCGGATAATATAATACTTAAACTCTGCTCCTTCCAGCTTCCGATCCTGATGCTCGTAGTCAACTTTGGATACGGGCAGTGTACTGGTATTGCCCCAGCCGCTGCCGACGATCTTATTAATCGTCACGATCATATGGTAGTCTTTGGTGGATTCTTCCAAACCGTCCAGGCTGGCCTTATTGGAAAACTCCACCTGCTCACCTGCTGCTCCACGCACATAAGCATCATAAGTGATAGTCAATGCTTTTCCATCGGGAACCTCAAGTTTGAACTGACTTTCCTCTTCACTGTCAGCATCGCCGGGAAGCAGGCGCCATTTGTCTGTGGCCCTTTCACCCTGCTCTGCGTCTCCCGTATCCCTCTCCAGTTCCTTTCCGCTCGACGCATCCCTCACCGTAATACTTTCGCTGATAATGTCGAGATTCATGCTCGTATCCGTTACTGTCAGGAAATCGCCTGACACGAAGTTTTCACCCGTGGGATTAATCTGCAGGGTGAATCGCATCAGATTGGTATCTTCCAGCTGCTCGGCCTCTTTGGTCAGCTTCTCAGGAATATACGGAATAGTCTCATTCGCCGACCAGTGGGTTGATGACTTATCTTTGATTTCGGCATGATTCAATATATTGTAGGTTTCCTTATATCTCAACCCGCGCAGCCACTCGTCGGTAGCCTTAATCTTATAAGTGAACGAGATCTGTGACAGTGTTTCGCCGAAAGTATCGGCCATCACGGACATGTCCGAATTACCACGAAAATCAATTAGAGGCGCATAGATGTTCCCATCTTTATCAACTGGTCCGTCTTTGGCGTCCACCATAAGATGGATATCATCCCATTTTCGCGTAATATCTAGACTACGGGTTGTCGCGTACAGACTGCCCGGCACATACTCCCACCCATCTGGCAGCACATCGTAGAAAACCGCCTGCGTGCTTTCTGAAAAGATTTGTTTCATATCCCAAGTCCAACCCTGTCGTTCTGCTATTGCGTATAGATCCTTCTTTACATCTTCGAAATAACCTCGAACTGTTTTGTCCGTCGTATTCAAAGAAACGGTGTACTCAATGGTGTTGTCGTTCTTATTCAGCTTTCCGACTTTATTCATCTTCTCAGCGTTATTGAAAAACACCCTATAGCCCGGATAATACATGCTGAAACGAAGGTTGACATTATTCATGATACCCGCCAGCAACACTTCGTTCGTCGTCAGGGTTAACTTTAACGGTTCTTCCCATTTCTGCTCCATAAGCGTCATCTCAGGACCCCACGGATCAGAATCTGACAAAACCAAATCATACTCCGTGATGATGAGCCGGTTCTTGTCGTAATTCCAGGAACCCCATTTTTCCCAATCACTCCATCGGTCGCCCGTAAGGCCAAAAATGATATTCAACGTGTTGTCCCCTAGCCTGTAGACGTAGTTATCTACACTCTCGGGCTCATACCCCGCGCCTTCCAGATCCACCACATCAAAGGAGTATCCTTTCAGCGGCTCCGCACTACTCTTATAGCCCTCCAGGCTTCCGACCAGCTCAGTATCATTAAGATCCTCCCAATCCTTCCCCGAGGCGGGCGCGGCCGTCACATCCACAGCGCTGACCTTCAGGTTCTGAACCCGACCGTCCTTTTTAAATTCCGGAATATACCAGTGATTGTTATTATACTCCACAATCATGTAGTCCGAGATATAGAGCGGGGACCACTTGCCCGCCGGCACCATCGTATATAGGGTATAATGCAGCGTATGGGTAGCTTCACTATACTCCTGAGTCTTACATATCACGCCATCGCCGGGAGGTGTTACCCAGATCTCCACATTGCTGCCCCGCGTCTCCTCCACGGGAACGGTTCTCGTCCCGTCTGGATTTGCGGGGTCATCCACCAGCATGGTACCGGTGACCGTCACATCATTCACCACATTACCCCAGAATACCTCCGTTGACCCTGCTACATACTGCACATCATAGTTATAAATGACATACAGTTCGTCGCCCAAATACAAGCTCTTATATTCGCCCTTGAGTTTGACTTGAAATGCCAGTTTGCCTGGATGATCGGGATCAACTGGCTCACGCACCAGCTCATAATCGGCAGACTCCAGCGTAACTTCTTCTCCGCCGTCGGCCCTTTTCACTTTAACCGTCACGTCCGGAACGCCTGTTTCTGTCTCTATCATTTCCAGTTTAATCGCGCTGGTATTGGGCGGCGTAAGCACATCCGAAACAACAGCTCCGTCGAGTTCGCCATGTTCCACAGTAGTCTTCACCGTATACGCCACTTTTCCGCCTGGCCCATCTTCGTTAGGCGTGTAGACGCCGTCTTTCTCCACGCTGACACAGGGCTGGTCCACTATCTGAAACGTAAAGTTTTGCCCTGCGCCGCCGAAATTGAACATACCGTCGTCGCCCAGCGCGCTGGCCTGCAGCGTCCCTTCCAGCTCAAAGACCAAAGCAACGTTATAAGAACCCTCTATTTTCTCTTTGCCGTCATCGCTGAGGGTAATCAGCAGCTGACCATCCTCATCTACTTCATATTCGCCAATATTGACCTCTACACCATCAATCTTCACCCATAGCGGCTGGCGCTCTTTAGCCTCGATTTTGAAACCGGCCGGGATCTGATAGGTCAGGACACCGGACTCTGTATCAAACTGGAGGCCCTGGACTTCCTGCTCACTGAATTTTAAGCTAATCTTATAAGTATTGCCCACAACCAGGGCGTCCTCTTTCGGATCAATAACTGTGTCAGTTGCAGTATCCGTAATCGTGACATCCGTCAGAAGATCTGTAATATCCTGCGGTTCCAAATCAAACAGAGATATCGGCGCCACCTCCGACAAGCCAAGCCGGTCTGCCGGGATTGATATCGCGCGGGCGTTCGCCGCCCCGTAATCTATGGACAGAAGAGGAAAGGCCGCATCTGTTCCGGATGAACTGTGGCTAAAAAGCAGTCTCTGGTATTCTTCCATAAGTTCGTCTGACAGATAGGTTGACAGGTCGTCTTCCTCGTCTTCGAGGTCGTCTTCCAGACCGCCGCCCAAGCCGCTGCCCGAACTGAGGGGGCCGCCGTCTGACCACCAGGAACCGCCGGCGCCGGCGCCGCCGTCACCGTTCTCGCCGTTCTCGCCGTCATTGTTTTCGATTGCAGAGGCAGTACCTTCCGTCGGGTCCCCTGCCGCCCCATCGGGCGAAGGCTGGACTTCCTGCTGGGTCTGCGTCTCATTGTCCGGCGCTGCAGAGGTCTCTGTCTTCTGCTCTGTGGACTCTTCGGGAGCCTGCACCGTGGTGGGCTCCTCGGGTGTCTGCGCCGTAGTGGACTCCTCGGGCGCCTGCACTGTGGTGGGCGCCTCTGTTGTCGGGTCGACAGTCGCTTCGGTTTCACGCTCGGCAGGCGCCTCGGTTGTCTGTTCTGAATTAGCTGCCTCAGACGGTCCCGACGCAATCGTACCTGATAACGGGATCAGGTCGTTAAGAATCTGTAC
Source organism: uncultured Lachnospiraceae bacterium (assembly GCA_947599905.1). Lineage (GTDB taxonomy): Bacteria > Bacillota > Clostridia > Lachnospirales > Lachnospiraceae > UBA3402. Next base: position 632 of record CANQFR010000042.1, on the reverse strand, counting down.
CACTTCAACCGGCTCTGACTGGCGGATCTCCGCACCATCTCCGGACTCCGCGGCGCCGCTTGTTTCGGAATTCATATCGGAACCGCCGGTCGTTTCGGAATCCATGCCGGAATTACTGGTCGTTTCAGAGGCCATGCCGGAACCGCCGGTCGTTTCGGCGTCCATGCCGGAAACAGCTGCCTCAGTGGTCGGCTCATTCGCCGCAGTCGTTGTTTGCTCCGAATCCGTCCAGAACTCAGTCGCAGGAGTTGTGCTGGAAGAATTCAGTCCCTGCGTCTCGCCCGCGGTCGTCTCTTCATTCTTCTGCGTCCCGGCGTCAGCTGCCGTCTCTCCGGTACTGCCGCCGTCCGCAGCTGTCTCCGACGGCGCTTCTGTAATCAGACTGCCGTCAGCGTCTGTTTGGGTAACCGATTCGCCGATTGGACTCCCGTCGGCATCCGTCTCCGAAAGCGATTCGCCGATCGGATTGCCGTCGGCATCCGTCTCCAAAACGAACGGCCCGCCTGCTGCCGATCCGCCCGCTGCTCCGCCGCCAACTTCCTCGCCTTCCGGCTGTGCGGACTTAATCTTCACCACTCCGGTGACATAATCGCCGATCTGCGCACGGAACTTCAGCGTTTCCGCACCTTGAT
>CANQFR010000041.1 GCA_947599905.1 uncultured Lachnospiraceae bacterium | reverse complement strand
TTTCTGAAATTCTCTTAAAAGAATCTTCAGGGTTCTGCATACTGTTCAGTCTTCAATTGTCAAGGTCCGTTCGCTGCGCCCCTCTCAGAGGCGCGTCATTTATAATACCAAACCAGTTTCCAAAAGTCAACCACTATTTTTAAAAAAATTTCATTTTTTGAAAAAGAAGTTTTTCCGAGGGTCTCTTCGAAGGTCAAGAGAGACGCCTCGAACGCTCTACGACTGAATCAGGAGAAATTCTCCGAAGGAACGTAAAACTGGCGGAATGCTTCCATTTCCTCTTCCGCAGCCTCTCCCGGCCTGCCGTCCGGATCGACACGGGCAAGCGCATTTCCGTCTTCATAAAAGACATCCGTCAGGACTCCGTCGCGGATACAGTCCGAAAGCAGCTCATACGCATACTGATCTTCCGTCAGATATCCGGCTTCTACATATACATAGTCGGTCTGCGCGTATTCCATATACTCACGGAAGGCTTCCGCGTTCTCCATCAGAAGCCCATTGCCGCTGGAACTGACAATATCGGTGTGGGTCTGCACATTGCATGGAAAAGAAAACATTTTCAAATGATCACCAAATGCGATCACCCTGGTCTGCGGATCGTCCGCCAGAATATCCCAGGTCTGCGCATTGCCCGCGGCTACCAATTCTTCCCGTTGCTGCTGTTCATGATCATAGTACCCCGGATAAACCCACCGAACCGGTGTAAAACCTACGGACCAGGCCAGATTTGTCAGAGACATCATCATGACGTTAAACAGGGTCAGCGGAAGAAGGAACCCGCCGAACCATTGCTGAAACGCATGCTTTTGCAGACGCGCCAGCAGCCCGCAGCCGCACAGAATCACCATCACATACAGAAGGATAAAATAATTGCCGTCCACCTGCCGGAGGTTTTGGATACTGTAAATACTTGCCAGAATCAAAGGGATCAGAAGGGTGCGGTCAAAGCGCAGAAGCGCAGCCCCGCCGCTCTCCTCCCTCCGTTTCCCGAGGAACAGGGAAGCCAGCCATACCAGCGCAAAATATACTACAGTCAGGGAACACCAGGCAATCAGCACCCGGCTCATGCTGTCGCCTTCCGGCAGACAGAAGACGCCCCAGAGACGTCCGGCCAACTGCTTAAGCGAATCCGCCAGCGTTTCTTTTGCGCCGTAGCCCGGAAGCGACCAGGCAAGAAACGGGTATTTCACCCGGAATCCGATTTTCTGAAAAATACCGGAAAAAACGGAAGTCACCGGAACACCCACAAACAGCCAGGTGCGAAGCCAGATCAGAAAGAGAGCCGCCCCGCAGAGAAGAGCGCCAAGCCATTCCCCCGCGCGGGCACGCAGGGAGAGTTTCCGTGAAGCCAGCAGATAAATACCGCCCATACCGAAGATCAGCGTAGAGAAAATCAGCGCTGTCGGCTTCATGGTCCAGGACAAAAGGAGGGCGCCAAAGCTCAGCAGCAGATCCGCCGTCCGTCTGCTCAGGATGTATTCTCCCATATAAAAGAGGAGAATCAGCTGCAAAAACAGCGTCACACTGTCCGGTTTTCCCGAAATCCCCATGTTCATGATGCCGGGAATACCGGCCATCAGAAACGGCACGGCCAGCGCCCAGCCTGTATGCATGCGCTGCAGTGCGAGCCGCAGGGCAAGCAGAAGCGAACCACAGGTCACGATCAGGTTGAAGGACAGCAGAAAACTGTGGGACGGCAGGTCGCAAAGCGGCAGCGTCAAAACCTCCCAGCCCTTGGAATACGTGTAAACCAGACTGACAGTTCCCATATTCTCATAGATTCCCAGCGGGCCGTTGTCGAGCATATATTCGGAGCGGACCGAGTACCACAGGGTATCAAAATCGACGGAAATATTCATGCGTCCCGCCTCCAGCAGGACCATTGCGATGATGAAAGCGATCATCAGAAGCTGTACACGGGAAAAGGAACCCGGCGCAACCGCGCCGCACCCGTCAGCGCCGCTTCGCACATCGTCCCTGTACCGGCGGCAACGCTTTCCTGCTGCCGCAATTCCCGCAGCCAGCATGGGCGCCGCAGTGACTGCCACAAACACGCGAAGCCAGCGGATCGCGCCGATTCCCAGTGCGGACATCAGGCAGAAAATCGTAATCACCGCCGCGCTGCCCAGCAGGAAATTCGCCCATACGCCTTCCCTCGTATCCAGCCGGAAGACATAACGGCACAGAAAAAAGCCGGTTCCGGTCAGATAGGCCACGTAAGCCGCAGCCACAGCCATCGGAACCAGTACCATATGACACCATAAAAAGAGCAGGCTTATGAGAGCTGCGAGACTCCATTGCCGGAGAGGAGACGCGGGAAGACAGAGAGCCGCCGCCAGAAGCAGGTATAAGAGAACCAGTTCCGCCAGCATCGATTGATATTCGCGGGTAGAGATGGCCCAGGCATAAATACCGTGCAGCACAAGCCGGTCCGCCGCGAGGACAGCCAGCACAGCCAGCACGGCGGCAACCGTCAGGATGACCGCCTTTTCTCTTCCTTTCAGATTTCCTGTCATGGCTGCTCCTCTCTTTTGTGGGATTATGTCAGTTCTCCTCCGCGCCGTCCAATGTAAACCAGAACTCCACGCCGTCTTCTGCATTGCGCACGCCGTACTGCTGATGATGGGCTTCCATGATCGCCTTCACAATCGACAGCCCGATTCCGCTGCCGCCGTATGCGCGCGTCCGGGCTTTATCGACCTTATAAAACTTGGTCCACAAATTCGGCAGCGCCTCCTCCGGAATCTGCTCGCCGGTATTGCGAACAGTCACACGGACACGGCAATCCGGCATCCGGTCAACCGTAACGCGGATCACACACGCGCCTTCCAGATGGTTCAACGCATTATTCAGATAATTCATTAACACTTCTTCAATTTTGAATTCATCGGCACGCACCCAGACAGGCGGCGACATCGCCAGCTGAATCCGAGCATGTTTCTGCTGAATCAGGATATTCGCGGAAGACAGGACGCCGCGGATTACCTCTGTGATATCAAAACGCTCCGTACTCAGCTCTTCGTTGCCGAATTCCAGGGCGGTCAGCGTCAGCAGCTGCCGCACCATCCGGTTCATTCTCCCGGCTTCATCCACGATGACGCCGCAGTAGTAATCGCGGCTCTCCGGATCATCGGCCATACCTTCGCTAAGCCCCTCGGCATAGCCCTGAATCAATGCAATCGGCGTTTTCAGCTCGTGGGATACATTGGCGATAAACTCCTTTCGCATCTCGTCGATCTGTATCTTTTCTTCAATATCTTTCTGCAGCGCACTGTTCGCGGACTGCAGCTCGCCGATGGTCTCCCGAAGCTTATCCGACAAAGCATTCATGCTGCTGCCCAGCACGCCGATCTCGTCCTGCGCGTCACCGGTGTATTTGGCGTCAAAATCGAGGCGGCTCATCCGCTCGGAAATACCCGCCAGTTCAAGGATCGGCGAAGTGACGCGGCGGGTCACCAGATATATCGCAACACTGCCGACAGCCAGGGCCGCCAGACCGACATAAGCCAGGAAACGGTTGGACAGCGCAACGCTCTCCGCGATACTCTCCAACGGCATCGACATGATGAAAAGCGTTTTATTGTCGGAGAAAAAGCCCCAGCACTCCAGATAGAAGGAGCCGGTACGGGTGTAATAGCTTTTCTGAACCGTATAATTCTCCGTCTCGAAAATCAGTTCATTCTCCACGGAACCGGGCGCGGACCAGCCTACAATATACTGGCCGATCCGTTCCTTCATGAACTCGGCGTCACGTCCCGAAGAGACGATCGGATAGCCCGTCACGCTGTCGATCAGGATGGTCATGATATTATTCTGATCGCCGAGCCTGCGCAAAAGCCTGACGCCCTCGGTCTGCTCGCCGCTGTCGAAGGAGCCGCTTACCGGAAATTCGTCTCGGATACTGCTGCCTTCTGCGTCATGCTTCTTCACAAGCGAGTCGATCTGGCGATAGGCGAGCTGCATCACCGCGACCTTGCTGTTCACATAAAAGCGCTCCAGAAGCAGGTTATTCGCGGCCCAGATACCGATTAATATCATAGCGGTCAGCCCCACGAAAAGCAGCGTGGCGCGGACGCGGAGGGATCGTTTCATGCATTCACCTCGAACTTATAGCCCATACCCCAGATGGTCTTGATATAGTCGCCCTTTTCTCCCATCTTGCTGCGCAGCTTCTTCACATGGGTATCAATGGTGCGGGCATCGCCGAAATAATCGTAATTCCAGACGTTGTTGAGGATCTTCTCACGGGAAAGCGCGACGCCCCGGTTCTCAGCAAAATAGGTGAGAAGTTCAAACTCTTTATAGCTGAGTTCAATCGCTTCGCCGTCGACGGTCACCTGGTGCGCGGCCTTATCAATACGAATGCCGCCGACCTCCAGGATATCACCGGCAAGGGCGCTGCTGCGGCGCAGAATGGCCTCGACCCGCGCGACAAGGATCTTCGGGCTGAAGGGCTTGGAAATGTATTCGTCCACGCCCAGATCGAACCCCTGCAGCTCGTCACGCTCTTCGCCGCGGGCGGTAAGCATGATAATCGGTACTTTGGAATACTGGCGGATGGTCTTCACTACCTGCCAGCCGTCCATTTTCGGCATCATGACATCCAGAATCAGCAGGGCAATGTCCTTCTGTTTGAAGAAAATGTCGATGGCCTCTTCCCCGTCGCCGGCTTCAAGAACACGGTAGGATTTCGCGGTAAGGAAGTCTCCGACAAGCTTACGCATACGTGGTTCGTCGTCTACGACTAATATTTTCAGCTGTTCCATGGGATATACCTCCATCTTGCGGTCCCGCTTTCCGTCGCAGCGCCGCAGACTGTACTTTTCTGTATTTATCCACTATTTTAGCAGATATTTCGGCGGTTTTCCACATTTTCACAGAGATTTCACAGTTCAACGGGAGATAAATACAGAACGAAGCTTCAGCACAGTTTCCCGTATGCGGCTTAAAAGTATGGGCAGACCGCATCGGCAGTCTGCCCGGAATTGTTTGTCAGTTCTTTTCTGTTATTTCAGCGCTTCCCGGTAAAACTCCACAAACTCCGTGTAGCCTTCCTTCGTCAGCTGCTCCTTCTGGAACTTCTTGTTCTTATTCATCTGGGACACCAACACGCAGACGCCGGCTTTGCGCTCGTCCATAGCCTTCTTCATAATCTGTGCGAAGCGCTCCTGATCCATGCCCTTCTCCACCAGATACGCCTTTTTCGCGGGCCCGTCCGCAGCCATGCCGCCCTGCTCCATCAGGATCGTGACGATCCGCTCAAACCCGATGGAAAACCCGCAGGCCGGCGTATCCGTGCCGGTGAATTTGCCGATCATCTTATCATAGCGGCCGCCGCCTGCCACGGAAACGCCCAGTCCCTCCATAGACACCTCGAAAATGGTTCCGGTATAGTAGGACATGCCGCGCACCAGCGTCGGATCAAAATACAGGTTAAATTCAGTCTCGCTGACCGCCGTCACCGTATCCATAATGTCCGCCAGACCGTCTGTCACAGTCTTCGGCATCGTCTCCTTCAATATCTCACCCAGCTGCCGAACGCCTGCGGCGTCATTGGTGACACTGGTCAGGAGATTCATGTATTTGGTAATGGCAGCATCCTCATAACCGTTCTCCGCAAGCTCCGCCGCGACGCCATCGTAGCCGATCTTGTCCATCTTGTCCAGAATGATGAACACCAACTCCAGCGAGTCCTCCGGAAAACCGCTGCAAAGGGCCATGCCCCGCAGGATATTCCGGTCATTGATCCGCACCTCGAACTGGTTGTCCGGGCAAATCTTCCCCAGCGCCGTAGTAGTAGCCAGAATCAGCTCGATCTCCGCCATGGGAGACGCGTCGCCCAGAATGTCGATATCGCACTGGGTAAACTGGCGGAAACGTCCCCTCTGGGGTCTGTCCGCCCTCCACACGCTTCCCATCTGCAGCGCCTTGAACGGCGACGGCAGCTGAGCCGCGTTGTTGGAATAATACCGGGCCAGCGGAACGGTCAGGTCGTAGCGAAGCCCGGTATCCACCAGATCGTTCTCCTCCGCCGCGCCGGCCAGATCCAGCTTCTCGCCCCGCTTTAAGATCTTGAAGATCAGTTTCTCATTGTCCCCGCCCTGCTTGCTGGTCAGGTTCTCGATATGCTCCACGCAGGGGGTCTCCATCTGGGTGAAACCAAAGCCCCGGTACGTCTCCTTGATCTGGTTCATCACAAAATCACGCACCTGCATCTCGTTCGGCAGGATATCCCTCATGCCGGTGACCGGCTTTTTCTTCAATGCCATAGGATGTCTCTCCTTCTTTTTCTGCCGGCAGTATCCGGCCCGCCATGGTTTTCTCCCTGAAGACACGGTACTGCCGCGCACCGCGAATCCGCGATGCCTACCGCCTACTTTGGACAGTATACTATCACGAGCCGGAAATGGCAATCTCTTTTTTCAGCTTTCCAGGCTGTTCGGATCCAGAAGGAATTCTCGGATCCCCATGGTGACGATTCCCTGCTCGTCCCGCCGAGGCTTCATGCGGTCCTTCACAAGAACGATCTTCTTAAAGGAATCGTCAATATGCAGAAGCGGCCGCTTCTCCTGCTCCTCTTTCTCCGTCCGGCTCATTTCATAAGCCGACTGCAGATAATACCTGCGGCAGCCCTGATTGGCCACAAAATCGACTTCCATCTGCTTCTTCATCGTTTTGCCGTCCTGATCCTTGCCGTACGCCTCCACAACTCCCACACCCAGCTGATATCCACGGATACGCATTTCATTAAAAATGATATTCTCCATAATGTGCTTCTCTTCCACCTGACGGAAATTCAGCCGCGCGTTGCGCAGGCCCACGTCCTCAAAATAATATTTCGCCGGAGAATTGATATATTTGCGCTCCTTAATATCATAGCGGACCGCCCTTCGGATCAGAAACGCGTCCTGCAGATAATCCATGTATTTCTTCAGCGTCTTATCCGTGACCATCTTCCCTTTCACACTGCAGAAGGTGCGGGACAACTTCAGCGGACTGGTCAGAGATCCCGCCGCGGAAGCCAGGATATCCACCAGTTCATCCAGTTTTTCTCCGTTCCGGATCCTGTGACGCTCAATGATGTCCGACAGATATACCTTTTCGAACAGGGACGACAGATACTCGGCCTTCTCCTCCCCGGTCTGCCTTGTCAGGATCAGCGGAAGCCCGCCGTACAGAAAATAGTCGTCCCATGCTTCGTCAAGCGAGCCGTCATACACGGATGTATATTCCCGAAAACTCAGCGGGTATACCCGGATCTCATCGCCACGCCCCCGAAACTCTGTGATCACATCCGAGGACAGGAAGCGGGAATTGCTTCCTGTCACATATACGTCCGCGTTGCGAATATGCAGCAGACTGTTCAGGAGGTCCTCAAATTCGTCCATCATCTGGACCTCGTCCAGAATAATATAGTACATTTTCTGGTCCGTGATCCGATCTAAGATATAGTGAAGCATCCGGTCTGGATCACGCAGATCCTTATAAAGTCGGTTATCAAGCGCGACTTCAATCATGTGCGCCTCATCCACGCCCTGCTGCATCAGATAATCATGAAAAAGATTAAGCAGAAGGTACGATTTTCCGCACCGGCGAATGCCGGTCACGATCTTGATCATGCCGTTTCCCTGCCGGCGGATCAGCTTATTCAGATAGTCGTCGCGTTTTATCTCCATTCTGGCGTCTCCTATTTTATTCCGAAATTTGGTGGCGTAACACCATTTTTCGGAATAAATTATAATACGAACAGAGTGCTCGCTGGATGTTCGTAAGAAAATTTTGAAACAAAATTTAATTACGGCATCTGTCAGACAGGATTGGAGCAACAAAAAAGTGCGGAGTATAAGCTCGACGTACCTGCATCCCGAACAAAAGGCGTTCACACTGCCCAGATGAACGCATACAAAACTCTGGTTAGCAAGGAATTCTCATGTTATTTAGGAATCCCTCAATGCTGGCAGCCTTAGCTTCGGATTCATCCGTCAAAAGTCCATCGACAGTCAAAAGCGGCGTATCAAGGACCGATTTAACTGAAACAGCTACGCTTACGCAGGAAGCTATTGTCTTCTTGGAGTTATCAGAGTATTCCCTATAATTGTCACCTTCGTTTTTTACAATGTCCTCCATCTCGTATATCAGCGGAGGGAAATAAGCGTCCAACCGAGCAAGCAGATTATAAAACAGATAGGTCCGTCTTCTAATTGTCTCACACTGCAAGGATGCCGCATTCAGCTGAGCGGCAATTTGAATGGCCTCCGCTTTGTTGGTGTAGGCTTTCTCAAGATTTTTCTTAGCAGCGTTACCTGCGACAAAGCCCATGACCATAAGTGCGGGACCAGCAACAAGCCCGCCTAGTACCATAGTACCCCCGGCCATGCCAAGACCGCCTGCTGCCAGTGAGCCGCCGCCGAAGAAAGCGAGCGTCGCGTTAGTTGCCGCCGCACCGTGCAGGGCGGCAATCGCAGTGCCTGTGGACGCACACGCCAATGCCTGCGCGGCCCCATATGCCCCAAATGCTGTCAGCGCTCCTCCAGCCGTTCCGGCGATAGCTCCCCCCGCCAGAGAACCGGCGAAATTCACCATAGTCTTCATCTCAGTAAATTCTTTCTCGTCCACATGGAGCCGGTGCAACTCGTCTAAGCCCTCGGTTTCCCGAAAATCCACGTTTTTGATTTGTGTGAATGTATCAAGAAATTGTGTCATGCTGGTGTTCAGAACGAACAGCTTTTCACTGCCCAAACGAGAAAGTGAATTGCCGCAAGCCAGTCTTTGCGCGTTCAGGAGTCTTGTAGAGTATTCCACAATTTCATTCGCGTTTTTGTTAATGCTGTTTGCGTTTACTGTGTCGATCCCCGCTTTTACGGTTTTTCCGACGCCCAACGCACCTGTCGCCGCGGCGGCGCCAATAAACAATAACGGTAACGGCATACTTTTCCCCTCCTGCTTCACAATGCTATTAAATCTTTTACGCTTTCAAAAATCACGTTTTTTCTGTCTGCCAGCTCATTAACCATGTTTTCAATAGTCAGATAAGGTCTGTCCGTGGTTTTGATCCAGTTCAATTCCCGCTCCAGATCCATCAACGTCAGGATGCTGCTTTCCATTTCCAGAAAGATGGCCTTATCGATGCTAAGTTTGCGAACGATATACTTCAACAACCTTCTCTCGGACTCATCGTAGCTTTCGTCACTGTAAGCAATAGTCAGCAGATTCCAAATCAGCAATTTGGGTGTGATAAAAGTATCCTCCGTCTGGACCGACGAAGAAAGTGCCATCTCAATACCGTCCTGAAGGACATCGTAGTAGTCTTCGGGGTCGATGACATTTTCCATCTGAGTCTTACATTCTTTGACGATCTGCCCCTTGATTTCCATAAAATTCGGGTTCAACTCTATTCCTATGGCATCAAATTTATCTTCTTCACTGTGAAAAATCTCTCCGTCTGCCGCCATCAGATAATAAATAACTTTTATAGCATTCCTTGTGGATATGGCCTTGATTGTCAGCGACTCGGCAGCACTGTCATGCGCATCCTTGCGGGACTTCTTCTTAAACAGTTCCTTGACTTGGTTTGGAACCTTGATTTCCGGCGCTTTGACATCCGGCAACTTCACGTTTTGAACCGATGTCTTGACAGAATCCAAAGCGCCGTGGAGTGTGGTGCGTATGCCTTTGTCTTTTTCTTTTTCGCTTTCTCTTTTTGCCATTTGACCCTCCTGTTATAGCGTCAACGGAACGTCGGATTCCATCAGCGCATCGAATTCTTCCTGGTTTGTAAACTGCGGTTCACGCCCAAGGACTTTCTGAATGATGACGTTTCCGCGAATGACAAGATTGGAATCCCTGGTATCCAGCCCCTGCCGCATGTATCCGAAACCTGCCATAAACTCTAAAATGTCTTCCGCAAAATAATTTGATACCTTTTCCTCGAGCCCTGCCTTGAAATCCTGAAGCAGCGTCAAGGACAACGAAGCCTTTGCCTCAGAGAGAAGCATTTTTTCGTGGATAAGCTGTGCTTCTTTCTTTTCATTGGAAACTTCCTTCACAATAGCCATAGCGGCCCTGCCAGCACCAACATAGTTGAACCTTGTGACAAACCGCCCAGAGAAAAGCACCCAATTCCCCCCGGACTCAATTGCAGCATGAATGGCCGCGTCGGCGGTGTCAGCCACTGTGAAGGTCATAGCAGAGATGGTGAGCATACGATCTACAGTGCGATTGCGGAAAGGCAAAATAGTATTCCAATTCAGCTTAACAATGTCCTGCGGCCTGTTCAAGTTAGCGTTTGCAAGTTCTGCGGCAAGACGCCGGATGAAATAGAGCGCCCTGACGATGCACTCATTGATGACGACCGGAATTGTCTGACGGCCTATATGATGCGCGACACCCAACTCTGTCCGAAGGTCGAACTTATGAGGGATCATCAACTTGTTATTCGCATCCCGTTCACCAAGCAGAGTGCCGTTGAACAGCTTGGAGATATAAACGGAGAATTCCTTATATCCCCTGTCATCCATCGTTTGAAAGAGATGGGTAGCGGACAATTCTTTCAGCAAAGAAACCAATGGCCCGGGCAATCCTGTCCCAACGCTGCCCTCCATCACGGAGCTGGAAGAACCCGCTATGTCGCTTACCATATGGAATGCCCAGTTAACAGCGCCGAACATAATCTTTTCCGGAATGTTTTTACCAATCAGCGCAAGTCCGTCCTCGTTCAATTTGACCGTTTGAAACGCGCCGGAAACATCTGTTCCGTAAACCTTTCCTGTAAACTGCGTCAGAATGGAGCACACAAGGCCCACTGGCGTCGGATGATGGGAGAAGTCACGAAGATGATGCTGGAGCCCGCCCCCAAATTGGGCGGTCGCTTTATCAGCGGCAATAGGGAACGTATCTTCCAGATATTTTATTGCACCGGCGGGAGTGTTCCCGTCATAGCCTTGCATTTTGGCAATCTTTAGCACAAATGCGTATGCTTTTTCATTGCCCCACTGCTCAGTCGCCTCCAAAGTAAATTCGCCCACAAAAATGCTTTCAATCATGCCGGAGAGAATACCGCTGCCCACCGCCACGGCATAATCCAGTTTGTCCGCAGCGTTGATGTAACGGGCGATCTCCGTATCCACCCGCTGAAGTTCCCGGTTGATGGCGTCGAGGTCGGGCATAGTCTGGGCCATTTCCCCTGTAACGGTAAGTTCGGCGGAAATAACTTCTTCGCAGCAGCGTTCTTCTTCCATCGATTTCTCCTGAATCGTATACGTACCGTCCAAGCTGCATTCTGACAAACAGTGCCTGCAGTCCGGGGCAAATTTGGAGCTCGGTGCTATTTCTGCTTCAGCGACATTTTCTTCGGAGGCTCCATCTATGAAACAGGCATTTTCTAATTGATTTAATCCCGCAATAATCTCCGACATAATTATACTTCTCCTTCTGCCAACATTTTAGCCATAGTTTTCCAAAAATGACTTATAACACTGCCAAATTCTGTTCTGCTTAATTCCGAAACAGCCTTGAATCCATGCAATACAGCATTATCATGTTCGGCAGCGGTAAGAACAGCTAATGTAGCATCCGACTCCTGCCCGATATAATACAATTCATATTTAAAAGTATTTCCCGCATCGTCAATTCCGACTGGAGACAGACCCTTCGTCATCCTCTCCAGGTTATTCCGTCCCATCTCATCAACTATATTATACAGGTCAATATCATCTCGCACCAGCGCTAATTTTCCATTTACCATCTCCGCATACAGGTTTGCATTCTGAAATACCTCAAATTCCTCCATAGAGTGAAACTGACTTATCACCTTCAGTGGAAAATGTGTCTTCGTCTGTATCGCCGCCGTCTCTGAGATAGGAAGAACTGATGACACACTCTGTAGGGCGCTATTTACCACTTTTGCATATTTTCCGCCACCAACGTTTGAGATAGCACCGGCGATAGCGCCCCACTTATATTTGTTGCTTGCGGCAAGCGCCGCCGACTTTACCTGACTCATGTCCCCGGCCTCGATACCTGTAACGACTCCGGCCAATACTTCGCCGAGCGCGCCTGAGGAAACTGAGGTATGAACCATCATGCCCGCTGCGTTCTTCGCTACAGCCAAAATGAAACTGACTACCGAAGTCACTGCGCCTTCCTTCACAGCAGATACCGTAGCGCCTACAAGAATCACTCCGGTTCCCATTGCAACATTCTTAATAATCTGTTCGTAACTATTATCATATTCTTCGAAGGACCGGACCACCGTTTTCCCGTCATCGCCCAGTGTAAACACATATCTCGTTCCCTGAAACAGGGCGTCGATTTCCTCCAGCGTATATCCGAAATAAACGTTTGGTCGTGAATTGTACGCAAGTTCATCAATGTACTCCTGCGAAATGTAAACCGCGCTGACATTCTCAACATAGTACTGGTCGCTGTTCAATGATGAAACCAGCTCGGCATACAATGCGTCTTCCACATACTCCCGCAGTTCAGCGTCACTTAAGGACGTGAATTCCGGCTCATATACATATTCCGAGTCGTCGGCCGGCTCATCATCGCCCACTACTACATGAATCATTCCATCATCAGAAACTTCTGTCGTGTCATTTTCAGCGCTTTCTGTAATCACAGTTTTTTCCACGGATTCGGTGCTTGAAACAGGTTCTGTCTGTATGCTAGAGGCGCATCCATTTAGGACAAGCACAAACGGCAGTAATATGGCAATCAGTTTTTTCATTCTGCGCCTCCTTTGCCGCTTTCGAGATCCTCTAAAGATGTTTCCGTATTCATCTTTGAAGACCGTCCCTTTTTCTTTGATTTTCTGCTTATAGCGAATACGGCGAATATAAACACAAACGCTACAGCTGCAGCAGCTACTGCGGCTGCAAAGAGCTTCGGATTACCGGCAGCCGCCAGTTCACCGTTTGTTCCAATATCCGCAACCGCTTCTGCAGCTGCCGCGGTATCAGCAGGAGCCTCAGCTCCCGCATCACCAGTAGCCGCTTCAGTTAAATTCTGCTTTGTTTCAGCGACCTTTTCCTGTTTTTCTTCCGTTATCGTCGTTTCAACTACCGGAACAGTCTCTGTCTCCTCGACTGGCGGATCGATCAATCTTCCGTCATTGCCAATCGTATATCCTTCCGCTAATCTGTCTTCCAGCTCCTTTACGGAAAGATGCGTGGCAGACATCGCTCTTAAAAACGTGTCTGAGCCCACATATATTGTTTTTGTAGTTTCCTCACCTGTATAAAGATTATGTACATGAAATCGGTAAATTCCTTCATCCTTATACTGATCGCCGTCTTTTGCGGGACGGTTAAATCTGACGTCCTCCGTTCTGCCGTTTGTTCCGTTTACCAAAACGGTTCTTGACACATCGATCGTCAAATATCTGGATTTAGCCATATCAAGCTTAAATCCGTTCTCGGTAATCGCATAATCCGCCAGTTCTGCGCCGCTGTTAATGTCAAAAGGATAAACCATGCAGTTGCCGTTTCTAATCGAAAAAGTGAAGAACACCCTGTAATCTGTATAAGAATCAATTCCGGATGTATCGGCTATTTCATAATCGAGCGCTACTTCATAATCACCCTCCTCAAATAGCTCAACCTTTGTATCTGCACCAGTCCTCGCGTTGGCGGCAAGATAGTCCGTATAGATCACCGGGTCGTGCTTGACGCCTTCAAAATCCGTGTATCTCATAATCAGCGTGCCATGACGCATATTTGTCTTGTCTGTCTGGAAATACTGGTCATAGCCATTTTTATCTTCGTTGATCTTTAAATTGCTCTTTCCATTAAGATTATCGATATCCTGTTTGAGATTGAACCACAGCGTTACCCTGTCTCCTACATTTTTAAGAAATATCGGCATCCCCGATATATTATCCTTTACCTCTCTCGTATAACCATTTACAAAGAAAGTCCCTATCGTCCAGCCGTAATGCGGGTCTTTATTCGTCAGCGCATTATTTTCAGAAAAGCCCGTATCCTTTCCGGTATTAACCACTTCCCCTAACTCTTTTCTCGGCGTGGCCGATGCAGAAATTCCATTTGCTATATTTTCAGAACTATTTATCAGATAAAACTGATAAACCTCCGCGCATTTCTTATTTTCTTTATTATCAACATTTACAAATACATATTTTGATGAACCTGTGACTTTTTCGAGTGAATAAGCGACGATTACTCTGAAATAGCATCCGTTGACCTGCTGGATATCTTTTGAAGTATAAATATTACTCTCATATTCCGGATCCGCGGCCACATTTGTAAGCACCTTATTAGTTACCCAGGAGTTCCCGTCTAAAGATGTCTGGAGGATGATCGCGCCCTTCATGATATCCTCTTCTATCGTCTCTGTGTCAATCTTCTTTGATTTGTCATCGACCAGATACCAGGAATCCGTGTTCTCTCCGCTATATTTATTCCCCAAAGAGTAATCTATGGTCACGTTGCCATCTGATACTTCATAAGCATTTACTCCATTCATGGCAGAAATCGGATTCATGTTTCCTGTGATCTTAAGACTGCCAAAGTCGGGTGTAGTTGATTTACTTGATGTCGCCGATGAAATCTCATATTTACTGTCCTTTTCAAACTCATACAGCTTTCCACCCAGGCTCTCTGTTTTTTCATCGGCATTGGCAGATATCTCGAAAACGCCAATAACTGTAATGGATACGAAAATTGCTGAAAATAGGGCAAGTATTGAATGTCTTTTTCCAGATATGAGTCTGCCCATCATTATCCTCCTGTAATTTATTCATATATTTGTTTATTTTTCTATTTACCCCTTTGATTGCGGCTCTTTGGAGCTCTTTTCTGTTTTCAGGCAAAAAGGAGCCGCTGTTCCATAGACGATTACTCATCTACTTTTCAACGGTTCCCTATATACTGATCTAATAGATTGAACTGAATTGCAACCAGTTTATTCAATTCCAAGAAGAATTACTTCTTTATTGCTCCAGTGCGCAATACCATATGCCGTACATTTGACCGTCGCATTGAAAATGTTTTTAGCAGTAAATTCCTGTATAATAAACACATCTCCAACGTCAACTCTTTCACTAAATCCGGCATTCTCAAGTATCTGATTTATATACTCCTGCACCGTATCGTCATACACATCAGTATAGTCAGCAGCTCTGGGTTTGAATGATCCTCTGTCATTAAGGGCCTCCTCGATCAACTCGCATAATTCTTTATGCCGTCCGTCCCATATACTAAACTGACTGGAAATCCATGACTGGCGTTCATCT
The DNA here is from genome assembly GCA_947599905.1 of uncultured Lachnospiraceae bacterium. Classification (GTDB taxonomy): domain Bacteria; phylum Bacillota; class Clostridia; order Lachnospirales; family Lachnospiraceae; genus UBA3402. The sequence continues at coordinate 2,545 of CANQFR010000041.1, read as the reverse complement.
TCAGCATTTATTTTATTCTGCGCTGCCAATGTATCTCTATCCTCGCGTATCAGTTCGCCATCTACATTTAATGCCACTTCATATTCCGGCTCAAAATGCTCTGTATTTCCCTTATTCGGGTCAGTGCTGTCAAGATATTCTTTGGAAGCTATTTTTCTGGTTACGTTAAAAACAACATAATCATCCTCATTCATTTTAACATTACAGGTGGCTTTCAAATAAGTATCATATCCGGCTATTCTAAGAATAATATCCTCAACATGCCATGTGTTTTCATCTAAAACCGACCATGTACCGTCGGTATCAAGAACCATATAGTATCCATCAATATCACTGTAGGAATGAAATTTGGAAAAATCATAAGTATTCCCGTCATCCTGAAATACATCGGTTGCCTGATTATTAGTCATGGCTACAATCACTGCCCGTCTTGCCATTTCCTTTGGAAAAACGGCTTCCAATGCAGCTTCTGCTGCAGCCTGCTCCTGTCGTACCGGATCATCCTCCTCTTTCGCATGATATCGAATAAGAATAGCCGCACTCTTTTTGAAAACATCACCTCTATTGAATTCGCCAACACCATCAATCGTCACTTTTTCAATTTTGCCGGCACCTGAATCCTCTAATGCAATATCATATATAGGTTCAAGCGTGACATTTGTAAAACCGGCGTTCTCGAGCGCTTCTGAATATTCCTCATAATTCTTATCTGCATAATCAATACAGTTCTCGGGAAATAGCGCCTCATCCTCCCCTATTGCTCCCATATCCACATGATATACAGTCTCTACATCAACTTTGTCATTATGACAGGATATTTTCAGAGAAATATCCGTATCACCTTTCACATCCAGAACTGCCGAACCATTTATATCCGATTCCCCATCCTTCTGAAAAATAAAATTATGCTCCCCTGGGTCCACGGTAAACTTAAATTCTTTATCTTCGCCATGTTTCAATGTGCCTTGGGAAACTCCATCCATATTCAAAACCACATCATATTTACTAAAAAGAAGATTCTGTACAAAATCTATCTGCATCGTAACAGCACATTTTTTGAAAACATGGCAGCAGATAATAACGTCAGCACGGTTATCAAACTTCTGCCCCTGCACAAAATCCGTTTGACCACTAATAGAAACAGACGCAACAGAGCCAACCTTATCTGCTTCATCATATTTCAAATCTTCTATTGTCTCTGTCGCAATATTTGCGAAACCCGCGGCATAAAAATCACTTTCCACAGTCGCTTGGGTCTTCCCTTCACAGTCTGCCGCGTCATATGGAGCAAGCGCCTCAGCACTGCTTGTAGATATTTCAAGGCTGTCCTCACTTCCCGGGTGCTGCTTACCGCAAGCAGTAAACATCAACGCTATTATAATAAGCATAATAATAGACAAAACCTTTTTCATATGCTTATACCTCCATATCTTTTAGAACGGTTGATCCCTTATTCCAAATAACGAAGTCTCAAAATCCCCAATCATACCTTCGTCCGGTAACGTGAACCTTAAACGAGTCATATCTGACTCCATCCCAGTTATAATAATTCATCTGCTTCGTCATGGATACGCCCGGCTTCAGTTCGCTCTCACTATCGCAGAAATAATTCGTATCATAAGCCACCACTTCGTTTCCTTTGAAGAAAACTATGGTAGCTTCCACAAATTCCACCGGGATTCCGCCATTATTCGTTGCCTTGACCAGAACTTTATCTCCAAGGTCTGCAGCCTCTACGGCAACATTCTGGATAACCGGAATATAATAACTGCTCACCGTAGTTTCTATCGATGTATCAAAGCTGTGTACTCCTGCAACACTGCCAAAGTAATTCGTCAGAAATACCGTAGTACCGGCCGGGATATCATCCTCGGAAGTCGAGCCTGCTCCTATCGCATTCCCTGCCGCATCCTTTGCGATCTCATTAATACTAATCGACAATGTATACGGAGAGTTATTGGTTACTTCCAGAAAATGTAATGTGGTTCCGTAATCTTCATACCGCCAGTCCTGAATCAGGAGCGCATTTGTCACTGAATTTGACGAATAAGAAACATTTGATACCGTGTGCAGCGTTATCTTAGCTCCATCCGCACCGACCAGACTGCCGTCCGGTGCAGTTGTATTCGTCAGCATATACCCGCCAGCGTCAAAATAGTACTGCTTTCCGTCTATTTCCTGCCATTGATTAACTGGATAGCTTCCATCATCATTCTGATACCAATAACGTCCATCCGTCTCCTGTTTCCACTCTCCTGCAAACACCGTAGACGCCATTGAAACAGATATAATGAGTGCAGAAAATAATATTTTTGTTATTCTCATGATATTTCCTCCTCGTATAATGAAAACATATCTTTGTCCAACCAAACACACCTTCTGAGATGACACATCAACAATATCCTCTTCGAATCCTATTCGTCCCCCCTTCCGACATAATTGTCCATCTATTCAAAGAATATCATTATATAATCTATAAGTCAATATTAACTTATAGATTCCTTATCATTTCCCCCAATTCCGCATATAATCAAAAGGGGTGATA
>CANQFR010000040.1 GCA_947599905.1 uncultured Lachnospiraceae bacterium | reverse complement strand
GAACTGCACAATCAATGCGATAAAAGTTGGAAAAATAAATCGCCGTTTGCGTCTCCGTCAATTCGCCGTCCAACACCTGAGTTACCGGTTCCTTCGCATACACAGTCTGCATCCCCACCCCCACGTTCGACAGAACCATCGCGAACGCAAGCGTAAGCGCCGCGAAGCGGGAAAGCTTCTTCGAATAACCTCTCCTTGTCTCCATCTTGATCTCCTCTCCTTAACAACTGCCATTGCTGGTACATCTATTTTATAATGCCATTATAGCGGCAGGCCGGTCTCGTAAGCGGTCACGAAAACACAAAATTTCGCTCTTTTTTATATGTTTTCAGTTTTTTATATCATTTTCTGTTTCTCATCCGCAAAGGCTTCCTCCAGCTCCTGCGTCATTGCAGCGTGATACCAGAGCTCGCCGGGAGAATCGGAAAGCGTGTGATAGAGGGCTTCAATGCGGGAGAAGACGACCGCACAGTCTTCTTTCTCCCGGACGTCAGTCAGCATCACGATGTAATGGCGGTTTCCGTAACGGGTATAGGTGTCGCCCTTGCGCAGGGCGCGGCCGATCGCGGCCTTCAGCACGTCCATCTGGTCCTGCATCTTCTTGCGGCCGCGGCCTTCCAGCGTCATGAAGAGCAGCATGGCGCGGGGATCACGACGCTTTCGGTTCCGCACAAGCACACGGCAATAATCGACGAAGCTGGGATAAGTGCAGTAGTATGCGCCGGTCGCCTGATCCTGTTCGAAGATCGTCTTGACCACATTACCCTCATGGCCCATGAAGATTCGATCCATTGTCCGCCAGCTGGAAAGCTTGTGGGCGTCATTCCGGTGAAACGCCTCATTCAGCTGCATTTCCTCGAAGCAGCGCTGCATTTCCTCCGTAGGCGGGTTTCCCATGTCGCGGGCGTACATTTCCATCGTCCTGTTATAGACAGCGAGCGCTTCTTCGTAACGATACATTTCGAGATTGCAGCGGATCTGCCGGACCTGCCAGTTATCGAACGGATAAATAGCAGCCGCCCTGGAATAGAGCGCCAGCTGATCCATATAGTTATTATGCCGCCTGTATTCCTGTTCCAGCCAGCTGATTGTACGGTAATAAAGGGATTTAAGCTGAGTACTCCTGACCTGAAGCCAGGGGCAGGCCTGATTCATCGGCAAGAGTTCGCCGACATATGCACGGTTCGCAGCCTCATATAAAGCGAGCGGCGACAACTCAGAAGTATGTACATCCGCAAGCGGGATAGCAGGGTCATTACCCCCCCCGCAAGAGCGGCCTGCTGCCGCCGCGTCCGCACGGGCAGCCAGTTCCGCAAACTGCGCGGCGTCGGTCTCTAATGGAATGCCAGGTGCGAAACGACAGACGCCGTCGATGGTTTCCACGAAGTTCTCTCCGGGAAGGCCGGCCGCGCTTAATACGGATTTCAAACGATAAATGACATTATTCAGGCTGCGTTTGCGATTGATGGCGTCGGAATTCTCCTCCCAGCCATATAGATTATCGATCAGTTCGTTTTTGGCGATGCCGTCCGGAGCCGCGGCCAGCAGCAGCTGGAGCAGCCGCGACGCCTTGGAACTTTCCATCTTATTGAGCAGTATCGGCCTGTCCCCATAGTACATGGAGAAACCTCCCAGAAGCTGTACTTTTAAAACTTCCATTATCTTTTGTCCCCCCATATGGCGAATTCTTACCCCAAAGCTTTCTCTTCTGTCATAATTTGTATTATAGACTGGACTGAATCTGACTGTCAAGAATCCTGCGTCAATCGCCCGCTCTCTGACTTGAAACGGCCATCGCGCCGTCCCTGATCTCCTTTCTGTTCCCCAGCAGCAGGCAAGGGACTGCAGTCCATCCCGCAGTCCCTTGCCGTTATTCCTGTTATATGCAAATGATTATTCCTCAGACGGACTGTCAGCGCCGTCGTCTTCCACCGCTTCTTCAGCGTCCGATGCATCCGGCTCCGCCTCCATGACGGCAGACGCCTCTTCCGGTTCTTCCGTCCCGTCGTACTCCTGCGGGACGTTCTCCGAATCCTCCTCGTCCTCGCTGACACTGATCGCACTGTTATCCGCAATATCGGTATTCAGCATCACGGAGCGGTAGCGCTTCATGCCGGTACCTGCCGGAATCGGCTTGCCGATCAGGACATTCTCCTTTAAGCCGATCAGATGGTCGACGCGGCCGTTGATCGCCGCCTCGGTCAACACCTTCGTGGTCTCCTGGAAGGAAGCCGCGGACAGGAAGGAATCCGTCGCCAGCGACGCCTTGGTGATACCGAGCATAACCTGCTTGCCGACCGCCGGCTCTTTACCTTCCGCGATCAGACGCTCATTCATGTCCTCGAATTCCAGTACATCCATCGATTCGCCGGGAAGCAGCTCGCTGTCGCCGCTCTCCTCCACGCGAACTTTCTTAAGCATCTGGCGCACAATAATCTCGATGTGTTTGTCGTTGATATCCACACCCTGCAGGCGGTAAACCCTCTGTACCTCGCGCAGCATGTAGTCCTGCACAGCGCGGACGCCTTTGATACGCAGGATGTCGTGCGGGTTCACGCTTCCTTCTGTCAGCACGTCGCCGGCCTCGATCTCCTGTCCGTCGCTCACACGCAGGCGGGAACCGTAAGGAATCAGGTAGGTCTTGGAATTGCCGGTTTCATTATCCGTGATGACCACTTCACGCTTCTTCTTCGTGTCGCGAATCGTTACCACGCCCGGGATCTCGGTAATAATCGCCAGACCCTTCGGCTTACGTGCCTCAAACAACTCCTCGACACGGGGAAGACCCTGTGTGATATCGCCGCCGGCCACGCCGCCGGTATGGAAGGTACGCATCGTCAGCTGGGTGCCCGGTTCGCCGATTGACTGGGCCGCGATGATACCGACCGCCTCACCGACCTGCACCGGCTGTCCGGTCGCCAGATTCGCGCCGTAGCACTTGGAACAGATGCCGATGTGAGACTTACAGGATAGAACGGTACGAATCTTCACGCTCTCCCTGCCGGTCCGCTCGAACAGCTTGACTACCGCCTTCGCGCGGGCAGGCGTACACATATGGTTGGCCTTCACGATCACTTCTCCGGTATCCGGGTCGGTGATCGTCTCGGCGATATATCTTCCGGTCAGACGGGACTCCAGATCCTCGATCGGCTCTGTGCCGTCACGGAACGCCTTGATCTCCATGTACGGGATTTCTTTGCCCTCGCAGCAGTCCACCTCACGGATGATCAGATCCTGTGAGACATCCACCAGACGCCGGGTCAGATAACCGGAGTCGGCGGTACGCAGCGCCGTATCGGACAGACCCTTGCGGGCGCCGTGCGCGGAAATGAAATACTCCAGAACGTCCAGGCCCTCGCGGAAATTGGACTTGATCGGCAGCTCGATGGTGCGGCCGCGGGTATCGGCCATCAGGCCTCGCATACCGGCCAGCTGCTTGATCTGCTTCTCGGAACCACGGGCGCCGGAATCCGCCATCATGAAAATATTATTGTAAATGTCCAGGCCGTCCATCAGATCCTTGGCCAGCTGCTTATCAGCCGACTCCCAGGTCTCGATAACTTCCTTGTAGCGCTCTTCTTCGGTGATCAGACCGCGGCGGTAGTTCTTCGCGATCCGGTCGACCGTCGCCTGCGCATCTGCCAGAAGCTGCGGCTTGGAAGCCGGAACCGTCATATCGGAAATCGACACGGTCATAGCTGCCTTCGTGGAATACTTATAACCGATCGCCTTAATGTCGTCCAGCGTCTCCGCCGTCTGGCTGGCGCCGTGGACATTGATGACACGCTCCAGAATCTGCTTGCACTGCTTCTTGCCGACGTGGAAATCAATCTCCAGCTTCAGCTCGTTCCCTGGGATGGAGCGGTCCACGAAACCGAGATCCTGCGGGATGATTTCATTGAAAATAAACCGTCCCACGGTGGATTCGATGACTGCGCTCTTCTCTTCGCCGTTCACAATCCCCTTAACGCGGACCTTCACACGGGAATGCAGCGTCACCGCACCGTTCTCATAGGCGAGGATCGCCTCATTCTTATTCTTAAAGATCATGCCCTCGCCCTTGGCGCCCGGACGCTCCTGCGTCAGATAGTAGATACCCAGAACCATATCCTGGGACGGAACGGCCACGGGCCCGCCGTCGGACGGTTTTAACAGGTTATTCGGCGACAGCAGCAGGAAACGGCACTCCGCCTGGGCTTCCACAGACAATGGCAGATGGACTGCCATCTGATCGCCGTCGAAGTCGGCGTTGAACGCGGTACATACAAGCGGATGGAGCTTGATGGCCTTGCCCTCGACCAGGATCGGCTCGAAAGCCTGGATTCCCAGCCTGTGCAGCGTAGGAGCGCGGTTCAGCATCACCGGATGCTCTTTGATGACATCATCCAGCACATCCCAGACTTCAGGCTGCCAGCGCTCCACCATCTTCTTGGCGTTCTTGATATTATGCGCGGTGCCGTTGGCCACCAGTTCCTTCATGACAAAGGGCTTGAACAGCTCGATCGCCATCTCCTTAGGCAGGCCGCACTGATAGATCTTCAGTTCCGGTCCGACCACGATAACGGAACGGCCGGAATAGTCCACACGCTTGCCCAGCAGATTCTGACGGAAACGTCCCTGCTTGCCCTTTAACATATCGGAAATGGACTTCAGCGCACGGTTCCCTGGACCGGTCACAGGACGTCCCCGCCGGCCGTTGTCGATCAGGGCGTCCACCGCTTCCTGCAGCATACGTTTTTCATTGCGGACGATGATATCCGGCGCGCCCAGCTCCAGAAGCCTTGCCAGACGGTTATTGCGGTTGATGATTCTTCTGTACAGGTCGTTCAGGTCGGAGGTCGCAAAACGGCCGCCGTCTAACTGCACCATCGGGCGGATATCCGGCGGAATCACCGGAATAACGGTCATGACCATCCACTCCGGCTTGTTGCCGGAATTGCGGAAGGCTTCGACAACTTCCAGCCGCTTGATGATCCGCGCGCGCTTCTGACCGCTCGATTCCTTCAGTCCCCGACGCAGCTCCTCCGAATCCTTCTCGAGGTCGATAGCCTTCAGAAGTTCCAGAATCGCCTCGGCGCCCATTCCGACACGGAACGCGCCGGCGCCGTACTTCTCCATTTCGTCCCGGTACTCCTTCTCGGAAAGCACCTGTTTATACTGAAGATGGGTCTCGCCCGGATCCAGTACGATGTACGAAGCAAAATACAGCACCTTCTCCAGCACGCGCGGGGACAGATCGAGAATCAGTCCCATCCGGCTGGGGATGCCTTTAAAATACCAGATATGCGACACCGGAGCCGCCAGGGCAATATGCCCCGTACGCTCACGGCGGACGCTGGCCTTGGTCACTTCCACGCCGCAGCGGTCGCAGATCACACCCTTATAACGGATCTTCTTATACTTGCCGCAGTGGCACTCCCAGTCCTTGCTGGGGCCGAATATCCTTTCACAGAACAGACCGTCCTTCTCCGGCTTCAGGGTTCTGTAATTGATCGTCTCCGGCTTCTTTACCTCTCCGTGCGACCACTCCAGGATCTTCTCCGGGGAGGCCAGACCGATCTTAATCGCGTCAAATGTCATGGGCTGGTAGGTATCTTTCATCTCAGGCATGAGTAATACTCCCTTCTATATGATTGTCCCTGGCTTTCCGGCGGCTTGCACCGGTCGGCACGGGCGGTCAAGATTCCTCATTAAACTCGTCGTCATCAGGTTCAAGGTCATCGTAGCTGTCGTCGTAATCGTCGTCGTCCTCGTCATCCTCGTCGCTGATGTCCACCAGTTCGCCATCCTTGAACTCCTGCGATTGGTAACCATAATTCTCGTAAGAGTCGTCGCGTCCGTAGGAGCGGTCACCCTCGATGATCGCACGCAGATCCGTATCGCCGTAATCCAGCGTCTCGGAAAGCTCCACCTCGGTGTTATCGTCACGCAGGACACGCACATCCAGACCGAGCGACTGCAGTTCCTTAAGCAGCACCTTGAAGGACTCCGGAACACCCGCCTCGGGGATATTCTCGCCCTTGATGATGGCTTCGTAGGTCTTCACACGGCCCACCACATCGTCGGACTTGACGGTCAGGATCTCCTGCAGCGTGTAAGAAGCGCCGTAGGCCTCCAGCGCCCACACCTCCATCTCGCCGAACCGCTGGCCGCCGAACTGGGCCTTGCCGCCTAACGGCTGCTGGGTCACCAGCGAGTATGGGCCGGTGGAACGCGCGTGGATCTTATCGTCAACCAGATGATGGAGCTTCAGATAATGCATGTGGCCGATCGTGACCGGGCTGTCAAAATACTCGCCGGTGCGGCCGTCGCGCAGGCGTACCTTGCCGTCGCGGGTAATCGGAACGCCCTTCCAGAGCTCTCTGTGCTCCAGATGCGATCCCAGATACTCCATGACCTTCGGATCCAGCGTATCCCTGTACTTCTCTTCGAAATCTTCCCACTCGCCGTTGACGTAGTCATTCGCCATATCCAGCGCATCCATGATGTCCTTCTCATCGGCGCCGTCAAATACCGGCGTGGAGACATTAAAGCCCAAGGCCTTCGCGGCCAGGCTCAAATGGGTCTCCAGAACCTGTCCGATATTCATACGGGAAGGCACGCCCAGCGGGTTCAGCACGATGTCGAGCGGACGGCCGTTCGGCAAAAACGGCATATCCTCCACCGGCAGCACACGGGACACAACGCCCTTGTTGCCGTGACGGCCGGCCATCTTATCGCCGACGGAAATCTTCCTCTTCTGGGCAATATAGATACGCACGGTCTTATTCACGCCGGGAGCCAGTTCATCGCCGTTCTCACGGGTAAATTCCTTCGCGTCCACCACAATACCGTATGCTCCGTGGGGAACTTTCAGCGACGTATCGCGGACCTCTCTGGCCTTCTCGCCAAAGATCGCACGAAGCAGCCGCTCCTCCGCGGTCAGTTCGGTCTCGCCCTTGGGCGTTACCTTGCCGACCAGGATATCCTGGGCACGAACCTCGGCTCCGATGCGGATGATGCCGCGCTCGTCCAGATCCTTTAAGGCGTCCTCGCCGACGCCGGGAACATCACGCGTAATCTCTTCCGGCCCGAGCTTGGTATCGCGGGCCTCCGCCTCGTATTCTTCAATATGAACCGACGTATAAACGTCGTCCTGCACCAGCTTCTCGCTCAGAAGAACCGCGTCCTCGTAGTTGTAACCCTCCCAGGTCATAAAACCGATCAGCGGGTTCTTGCCAAGGGCCAGCTCGCCGTTCTGCGTGGACGGGCCGTCGGCAATGACCTCTCCGGCCTCCACACGGTCGCCCTTGAAGACAATGGGCTTCTGGTTATAGCAGTTGGACTGGTTGCTTCTCTTAAACTTGGTCAGATGGTAGGTATCGCGCACACCGTCGTCCCGTCTGATCACGATCTCGTTCGAAGCGGAGCGCTCAACCACGCCTGCATTCTTCGCAATGACACAGACGCCGGAGTCAACGGCGGCCTTGCCTTCCATACCGGTACCGACCACAGGTGCCTCGGTGCTGAGAAGCGGTACAGCCTGACGCTGCATGTTCGAACCCATCAGGGCACGGTTCGCATCGTCATTCTCCAGGAAGGGGATCATCGATGTCGCCACCGAGAATACCATCTTCGGCGACACATCCATCAGATCCACGCTGGACTTCTGGAATGCGGAAGTTTCCGTACGGTAACGGCCGGAAACATTATTATTGACGAAATGGCCATCCTCGTCTAACGGCTCATTCGCCTGAGCCACGACGAAATTATCTTCCTCATCGGCGGTCAGATAAACCACCTCATCGGTAACCCGCGGATTCTTCGGGTCGCTCTTGTCTACCACGCGGTAGGGAGCTTCCACGAAACCGTAGATATTCACCCGGGCATAGGTAGCCAGGGAGTTGATCAGACCGATGTTCGGACCTTCGGGCGTCTCGATGGGGCACATACGTCCGTAATGGGTATAGTGTACGTCGCGGACCTCGAATCCGGCACGGTCTCTGGACAGACCGCCGGGGCCCAGGGCCGACAGACGGCGCTTGTTGGTCAGCTCGGCCAGCGGGTTATTCTGATCCATGAACTGGGACAGCTGGGAACTTCCGAAGAACTCCTTCACCGCCGCGGTCACGGGCTTGATATTGATCAGGGACTGGGGCGTAATACCGTCCATATCCTGCGTTGTCATACGTTCGCGCACCACGCGCTCCATGCGGGCCAGACCGATGCGGTACTGATTCTGCAGAAGCTCGCCGACAGCACGAATACGGCGGTTACCCAGATGATCGATATCATCGGAGTTGCCGATCTGCTGTTCCAGATGCATGTTATAGTTAATCGAAGCGAGAATATCCTCCTTCGTGATGTGCTTGGGAACCAGATCCCGCACACGCCGGCGGATCACACGCTTTAATTCTTCCTCGTCGTCTCCAGATTCCTCCAGTATAGCCTTTAATACCGGGTAGAATACTAGCTCTGTGACGCCAACCTCGGAAGCCGGGAAATTCACGTAATGCTCCAGATCCACCATCATATTGGAAATGACCTTCACATTCCGGTCGACGCCCTGGACCCAGACGTACTTCACGGCCGCGTTCTGGATCGCCTCAGCCGTCTTCTTATCCAGTTCCTGACCCGCTGTCGCCAGAACCTCGCCGGTCTCCGGATCGAAGACGTCTTCCGCCAGCGTATGGCCTTTCAGCCGGTTGCCGAAGGAAAGCTTCTTGTTAAACTTATAGCGCCCCACACGGGCCAGGTCATATCTCCTGGGATCAAAGAACATCGCATTCAGAAGGCTCTCGGCGCTGTCCACGCTGAGCGGCTCGCCGGGACGGATCTTCTTATATAATTCAAGCAGGCCGTCCTGATAGTTATCCGAGACGTCCTTCGTAAAGCTTGCGAGGATCTTCGGCTCCTCACCGAAAATATCCAGGATCTCCGCGTTCGTCCCGTATCCCAGCGCACGCACGAGCACCGTAACCGGCACCTTGCGGGTGCGGTCCACACGGACATAGAAGACATCGTTCGAATCGGTCTCATACTCCAGCCATGCGCCGCGGTTCGGGATCACCTGACAGGAATAGAGCTCCTTACCGACCTTATCGCGGGCAACGGTGTAGTAGATACCGGGGGAACGGACCAGCTGACTGACAATGACACGCTCGGCACCATTGATCACGAAGGAGCCGGTATCGGTCATAAGCGGAAGGTCTCCCATGAAGATCTCATGCTCATTGATCTCGTCCTTGTCTTTATTGCAGAGCCTTACCTTCACCTTCAGCGGAGCCGCATAGGTCGCGTCGCGCTCCTTGCACTCCTCGATGGTGTACTTGATGTCGTCCTTACATAATGTAAAATCGACAAATTCCAGGCTCAGGTGTCCCGCGAAGTCCGCGATCGGAGAGATGTCTTCGAAAATTTCCTTCAGACCGTCTTCCAGAAACCACTGGTACGAAGTCTTCTGGATTTCGATCAGGTTCGGCATCTCAAGAACTTCCTTCTGTCTCGAGAAGCTCATTCGTTCGCTTTTCCCGGCTTTTACGGGACGCATTCTGCTTTTCTCCATTGACATTTCACCCCTGTTTTCTAATCTTTGTTACTGCTGTTTTTGGGCATAATTAACCGTTGCACGCTAGTTTTCCACAATAGTGCATTTTTCATAGTATCATAGACCCGTCAAGCTGTCAAGGATTATTTTGGCAGTTTTTTGCTGTTTTTTCTTGCTTTTTTTCCTGACAGGTGCTATAATGTTTTGCACTTGAAATTCCTTACTATTGGAGGTATTGCCGCGTGGACAAGGTTCTAAACATCATACTGATCGTTTTTATTGTCGTGGTCTCCGTACTGGCCATCCTGTATTTCCTGGGACGAAAGCTGGAGAAAAAGCAGGTGGAACAGCAGACGATGCTGGAAGCAGCTGCACAGACGGTTTCGATCCTCGTGATCGACAAGAAGAAGATGAAGCTGTCCGAAGCGAACCTGCCGAAGGCGGTGATGGAGCAGACGCCGAAGTATATGCGGCGCATGAAGGTGCCTGTCGTGAAAGCCAAGATCGGGCCGAGAGTTATGACGCTTCTGGCGGATGGCGGAGTATTCGACACACTGCCGCTGAAGACAGAAGCCCGTGTCGTGGTCAGCGGAATCTATATCACACAGGTCAAGAGCGTCCGCGGCGGCTCCGTTCCGGCCGCGCCGAAGAAGAAGGGGCTGCTGGAACGGATCGGACTTAAGAAGAACAAGACCTCGGGAAGCGGCGCAGAGACCGCTAAAAAGAATAAAAAATAGACAATTACATAAACCCGGCCGGAAGATTTCTCCGGCCGGGATTTTTCTGCCACCGAACCTGCTGCTACCCGTTCCCGACGCTAATGACCGCGGCTTCTACGCCCGCGGCTGCACCTTAAGGGTGATGCTGCAGTCAGAGACGTGCTCGTAATTGATATCCAGTGAATAATCCACATCGACCGTCAGAAGATTTTCTTCCTCAAGCACCTTCACATCCCCGGTGCGGACGCCGACCATCATCTGCCCGAACGGCGTCACATAGCAGGATAAATTCTTCCTGTTCTTCTCGAACACCAGCTGCGTACTTGCCTCGCCCTTCTTCGTGATAGCCATACGATCCGGCTGGATGCGGATCGTGTTTTTGATGGGTTCGGAGCCGTCATCCGGCAGTTCCTCATAAAGTACGAAATGCTTTCCGTCCCGGCCGAAATAATCGCCGGTAGTTACCATTTCCACCTGTTCCGGTCCGTCCTCCGTCATCCGGGCGCCGGAAATACTGATCAGGACATTGCGGGTCATTGTCTCATCCCCCGTTTCTCTTAATTCTTCCGTCCGGCCGCGGCCGCGCTTCGGCGGCAGCCGCGACGGTATCTGCCGGCAGCAGCCGGCGCGGACTCCTTAATATCGCTCAATGTCGATCTTAAGCGTTTCTTTCACCTGTCTGGGCAGAATTGATGTCGCAAAGGCCGTGAATTTCTCCGCCAGGTCGCTGACGTAGAAGCGGTATTTCTCCGAATCCGCCGCCTGCCCTGGTTCGCAGTTCAGACCGCGCTCCTCTAAAAGCGCCTTCAGTTCAACGGCCGTCTCGTAAGCCGGATTCACAAGCGTCACATCGCTGCCCATGACCCGCCCCACCGTTGAACGCAGCAGCGGATAATGGGTGCAGCCGAGTACCAGCGTGTCGATAAACTTTCCCTTCAGCTCGCTCAGATACCGGGACGCAATCTCGTCAGTCACAGAATCATGGAGAAGCCCTTCCTCAACGAGCGGCACAAACAGCGGACAGGCCTTGGCGGTCACCTGCACATTCGGGTTCATCTTCTCGATCACTTCCGTATAAATACCGCTTCCCACGGTTCCTTCGGTGCCGATGACGCCGATCTTGCCGTTATGGGTGGCATGCACCGCTGTCAGCGCGCCGGCGCGGATCACGCCGATAATCGGCAGGTCGAACTCCTTCTCCACCGTGTCCAGCGCGTAGGCGCTGGCCGTGTTGCAGGCAATCACGATCGCCTTCACCTGCTTCGTCAGCAGGAAGCGGATGATCTGCCGCGAATAGCGGATGACCGTGTCCCGCGACTTGCTGCCGTAAGGCACGCGGGCCGTATCCCCGAAATAGACAATTTTTTCGTCGGGCATCTGCCGGATGATCTCACGTGCCACCGTCAGTCCGCCGACGCCGGAGTCGAAGACCCCGATGGGCGCATTCCTATCCATGGCAGGCCTCCCCGGATGCCGCGCTGCCGTCCGCACACGCCGCGCCGTCTTCCTGTGCCTGTTCCCCCGGAACCTGCGCATCGTACCGGTAACGCTCTTTCGCGTGATCAATCAGCTTCTCTACCATCTGCGCCTTGCTGACGCCGCGGGCTTCCCAGAGCATCGGGTACATGCTGATCGCCGTGAAGCCCGGCATCGTATTGATCTCATTGAACACAACGCCGCCGTCCGCGGTCACGAAAAAATCCACCCGCGCCAGACCATAGCCGTCAACCGCCTGAAAAATCGCAACGGCGCTTTCCCGGACCTTCTGCGCGGCGTCGCCGGGAAGATCCGGATCGACAACGGTACGGGACTCGGAATTATAATATTTGGCATCGAAATCGTAAAACTCCGCGGCGGCCAGAATCTCGCCGACGCCGGACGCCTCTGCCGGGCACGAACCGCCGCCGAAGACGGCGCACTCGATTTCATGGCCCACGATCGTCTCTTCCACCAGAATCTTTCGGTCATGGCAGGCTGCCTGTGCCAGCGCCTCCGCAAGCTCCTCACGGTTCCGGGCCTTGCTGACGCCACGGGATGACCCGGCATTGGACGGCTTGACGAAAACCGGATAAGCCAGTTTTGCCTCCACCTTCGAAACGGCGGCAGCCATATCCGTCAGTTCCCCGCGCATCACCGGCACATACCCGGCCTGGCGGATGCCGAGGCGGTCCACAATCAGCTTCGTATATAGTTTATCCATGGAGACAGCGCTTGCCAGCACACCGCAGCCCACATAAGGAATGCGGGCCAGTTCCAGAAGTCCCTGGACGGTTCCGTCCTCGCCGTACAGCCCGTGCAGAACAGGAAAGACCACATCCACAGGTACCTCACAGCCGAACAGCCCCGCAGACTGACGGACACCGGCGCCGGCGAGCGCCTCCGCGATGTCATCATCCCGCAGCAGATCCTCCGCGGTATCGGACCGCTTGCTGATCACCACGCATTTCTTCGAGGCATCCGGGCTTAATACCGCCGTAAGCGTCCCCTTCCGCCAGACGCCGGAACGGATCTCCTCCGCAGACTTCGTCAGAATCCACCGCCCGTCCTCAGTGATTCCGATCAGCAGCACATTGTATTTCTCTTTATCGATCTGGTCAATGACGTTCACCGCCGACATACACGACACCACGTGCTCCGACGACTGGCCGCCGAACAGTACCGCTATGGTTTCTTTCATAGGTTCTCCTTTTAGCAGAATCCGAATTTGTGTTTAATTATACCATAGATGGAAATAATTACAACAGAAATCATGATGCAGTCAGGGGAGGCCGAAAAAACGATGAAATCCAGAACAGAGAAATGCCGGAAAGAACTGTACGCCGCGGCAGTCTGTTTTACGCTGGCGCTTCTGTGCGCCGCGGCGCGGCAGCGGCTCGGTGAAGAGGCCGCACGGGAGCAGGCGCTGGCGGCGCGAATCTCGCCGCAGCTTCTGCGCTTTCATGTCATTGCCAACAGCAACTCCGCCGCGGACCAAAAGCTGAAGCTGGAAGTGAAAGAGCTGCTGCTGGAGAAGCTGGCGGACGGGCTGGCGGAGGAAGAATACGGGGCGGACAGTCCGGATCATACAGACGGCGCCAGCTGCCGGTCAGAAAAGAGTCGCATTACCCGCTACGTCGCCGACCACCGCGACGGGCTGGAGGCGTCTGCCGCAGATTACCTTACTGCGAACGGTTGTGATTACGGCGCGTCCGTCCGCCTCACGCGCTGCTATTTTCCGACGAAATACTACGGCGACGTCATGCTGCCCCGCGGGACTTACGACGCGGTGCAGGTCACGCTGGGCAGCGGGCGCGGGCGCAACTGGTGGTGCCTGCTCTATCCGCGGCTCTGCTTCATTGATGCGACGCACGCCGTGGTACCGGAAGAATCGAAGGAGGAACTTGCGTGTCTGGTCGGCGAAGATGACTACGCCGCCCTGCTGACGCAGGACGGCGTGCATATCCGAATCCGTTTCAAACTGTTCGATCTGCTTACGGAGCTAACGTCGTCTCCTCCGACAGAATAATCCCCTTAAGCGCCCATTCATAATCGAGAATCGCCTGACTGAGCGCCAGGGAGGCATTGTCGACCGCCATTTTCTGCTGGAGAGAGGCGGCCTTCGTCTGCAGGTACTGGAGGCGCCCGATCAGGCCCAGCTCATACTGCCGGCGGCTGCTCTCCTCGGCAAGGGCTGCCGCCTCCGAAGTTGTGGAAGCCGCCTCGTAAGCAGCCCGGTTCGTCAGAACCGTCTGGTAAAGCGCTTCCAGCTGCATCCGGATTTCATCCTCCGCCTCTTTCTTCCGCTCTTCCTTCGTCAGATAGCCGGCCTTGCTGTTTTTCAGCGTATCATCCAGCGTCTTTAAAGAGTAGCTGTTATTAATAGCGCGCGTAATATCCACCGCCGGGTTCATCGCGTCGATCTTCGTCAGATCCGGTGCGGGAACCTCGCCGATTTCCACCGTGGCATCATAGCTGAAACCGGTCATCAGATACAGGTTCTGCCGGAGGGAAGCAAGCGTATTGTCCAGAGAAATGATCTGGTTCTGCGCCGACAGAAGCGCCTGCTGCGCAGACAGGACATCATTGTCCGTCGCCATGCCGACGCTGCGCTGCGTCTCGGCAGACTGCTCCGCCGCTTCGGAAAGCTCCGCCGCCGCCAGACACAGATCACGGGAAGCAAGCGCCTGATGATAACCGATGAACATCTGCTGCACCGCCGATGTCAGAGAATACAAGGTCTGTGCGCGAAGATCACGCGTCTGATCCTCAATGCTTCCGCTTGCCTTGCTGATCGCCTTGATTCCCTGCTCAGTACCGCGAATTCCGGTGTTCACCGCCTGAAACATGGCTGAGGTCTGCTGATACGCCATCTGCTCCACAGGCGACGCCGCGTTCGGATCCATTTCAGACATTGCTTTCAGCAGCTCCGTCCTCGACTCCTTCATCATTTCCAGCGTATCTGACGAGCGCATCTGAGAAGCCGTCTCTTTTCCGGCGTCAACCATCGGCATAACCGACCCCAGAAGCTGCTGATAAGAGGGATTATAGTATTGAACCAGATCCCCCAGTTCCTCGAACGTGATTACATTGTCCTGCAGGTACGCCCTGGTCTGGTCATCCATGCTTCCGGCACCGCCTATGGACAAAAGCGGGGAACCGGTCTCAGACAGGTCTGCTGCCGGGGCTTCGAAAGAAACGATACATGCTATGAGCACAGTGCCGCAGAGGCCCCAAAAAGCCGTCTTCTTTGCCCGCCTTTTCATTATCTCACACCCCTTTTCACCCAGTCATACTTCTCCATCGCCGCAAACAGCTGAAGTTCCTTTACCTCCAGATCTGACTGCGCGCTGACCAGGTTTGTTTCTGCCTGCAGCGTCTCCATCGCCGTCCCGATGCCGACCCGCTGCTTCGCCTGCGCGGACGAAAGCGAACGCGCCGCCACATCACGGTTCAGCACCGCCTGATCGTAAGCCGCCTTCTCCTGCAGAACAGACTGATACGCGGAATTCAGGGCAACCGCAATCTGCTGCCTGTCATTTTCCACCGCAGACGCATGGACGGTCTGGCCGCTGGCTGTCACGGAATTCTCAAGTTTTCTCTGATCTGCCTTAAGCGTATAATCATTTTCATACGCTGCCGCAAGGTCCACCGCAGGATCCATTGCCGCGATCCGGTTAAGATCCAGCGCCGGCATGGGCCGGATCTCCGGCTGCGCGTCCTGCGCCCAGCCCATCATCACGATCAGACTCCTCCGTGTGCTCTCGATCTGATTCTGCAGAGTCAGTATCTGACCGTCCAGCGTCTGAAGATTCTGCTGTGCCGAAAGCACATCCGCATAAGTCGTCATACCGACCGCGGTGGTCTGCTGCCGTCTGGTCAGTTCCAGCGTCTCCGCCGCAAGCTGCCGGCTCTTCTGTGCGGAAGTCAGCTGACTCTGCAGCTGATAGTAAGTGTTCATCAACGACTGGGCCTGGGCCGCAAGGGCTTTCTCTGTCTTTTCCAGTTCCCAGCGCTTTGTCGTACTGTCCTCCGCCGCGTCGATCGTACTCTGAATCTGGAGCTCACCCATGCGGGCCTGATACTCCGCGGTAATCATAGTCAGGTCGTCCTCGGAATTTGCAGCCTGATCATACTGATCGTTGACCGCCTGCTCCGCCTCAGATACATAGTCCTCGAGCGCTTTGCCGGAATCCGCTTTCTGCCAGTTCTCGTAGCTTTCCTGCACCGTTACGTTGTATTCCTCGATCAGATCCTCAATCTCTTCATATTCCAGTACATTGTCCCGCAGCCGCGCCCATTCTTCTGCCGTGCGGGTATACTCCGGGCTGCGCGCCCAGGCCACCATGGGCAGCGATCCAGGAAAAATGCCTGTCAGCCCCATCAAAAGTCCCAGACCCGCGGCCGCGCAGCCACGCAGGCATTTTCCAGACGTTTTCCTGTCCAATTTCCTCTCCGTTTCTTTCATTTCAATCGGTACCCCCTTTTACTATTTCAGTCCGCAAAGCCGCCGGTTCCCGCTTTTCCGCCCGAAACGGCTGACCGGCTTTGCTCCGTCCTGCCACTCGTCTTCCTCACATATCGTCGTCAAATTCCGGCATCGCAAGGCCCTTGATCTTCGACATCACCGAATAATACGCCGGCAGCATCAGAAGCGCCAGAAGCGTCGACGCCACCAGACCGCCTACGTCTACCAGGGCCAGACCCTGCAGCAGCTCGCCCGCGTCGCCGTAGGCCAGACACATGGGGATCATGGCCACCACCGTGGTCAGCGTCGTCATCAGGATCGGCCGCAGACGGGTGGTTCCCGCCTCGACCAGGGCTTCATTCAGCTCCATACCGTCATGGCGGTACTGGTTCACTGTGTCTACGTAAAGGATACCGTTGTTTACCGCGGTTCCTACCAACATCATGAAACCCAGCATGGACGGCATGCTCAGCGTCACGTCCGTCACATACAGAAACAGGAAGGAACCGATCAGGCCGAAGGGAATCGTCGTCATGACCATCAGCGAGAACTTGGGCGACTCAAACTGTGCCGCCATGACCACGAACACAAGGAAGGCCGCGATCAGGACCGCCCTGAACAGGCTGCCCAGCTCCTCGTACATGGTCTCCGTGACCGTATTGGTCACGATGGACATCTCCCTGGCCATCCGGGGACGGATCACTTCGCGGATCAGCTGCTCCGTCGTGGCGTCCCGCACCCTCTCGTCCGCATTGTCTATGTAATCCGTAAAATCGGCGGTAATCGTCGCCTGATACTGCTTGTTGTAGCGGGTAATGCTCTGGGGGCTGTCCTGATACTCCACCTCCGCGATGTCCGTCAGCGCCACCATCGCGCCGCTCGTCGTGGGGATCAGGATGCTCCTCATCTGGTCCAGCGTGTCGTACTCGCCCTCCGGGTACTCCACCATGACGCTGACGTCATGGCCGTTCACCTCCAGAGTCGTGGCCTCCACGCCCTGCAGCATCATATTGACCATGCCGGCCACCTGAACCGGGGAAAGTCCCTCTGCCGCTGCCTGAACCGGATCCAGCTTCACCTTCACCAGCGGCGCTGCGTTCTCCAGCGTGGAATGAACCTTGGTCACCTCCGGCCGCTCCGTCAGGTCGTCCGCCATCTCGTCGGTGACCGCCTTCAGCGTGTCGTAATCGGTGCTGGCCAGAATCACCTCGAAGCCCTCCGTCTCTGACATCAGGGAGCCCATCATGCTGACCGGCTCAAGCGTAATGTTGCAGTCCGGGATCTTGCTCAAAATGGGCCGCCATTTGCGGATCATCTCGTCAGTGGAAAGGGTCCGGTCGTCCCGCAGATACGCCGTCAGGGACGCACCGGAACCGCTCCCCAGGGAGGAGCTTAAACCGCTGGCGCCGTAAGACAGCATATAGGTAGCCACATTTTCATCTTTCGCCACGATCTCCTCCGCCTGGCTTAGGATCTCATTGACCGCCTCCACGCGGAGTCCGGGCCGGGTCTCAATGCTGATGCTCACCGCGCCCTCGTCGGCCATGGGCATTAACTCCCTCCGCAGCTGCGTCGCCAGATAGACGGAACCCGCCAGCAGCGCCACGGAGGTGAAGATAACCAGCCACTTGT
>CANQFR010000039.1 GCA_947599905.1 uncultured Lachnospiraceae bacterium | reverse complement strand
GACCTACCCGGTCATTCTGCCCAGGCATCTTGAGCAGGACGACACGAAGGAAGCCAATGTCTACGCGGTGGTGAAGGAATTGAGCCAGAGGGTGAAAGAAGATCAGATCACGGTCGTGGGAAATGGTTCCGCCTGCGTGGCGGGCGGCCATGCCTATACGATTAAGAAGGGGCAGCGGTTCATCACCAATTCCGCTATCGCTTCCATGGGCTACGACCTGCCGGCTGCCATCGGCGCCTGTATGGCAGACCACAGCCAGGATATCATCCTGCTGACCGGCGACGGCAGCATCCAGATGAATCTGCAGGAGCTGCAGACGATCATTCATCATAAAATGCCGATCAAGATTTTCCTGATCAATAACGGCGGCTACCATTCCATCCGGCAGACCCAGAAGAATTATTTCGGGGAGCCGCTTGTGGGGATCGGCGTGGACAGCCATGACTTAAGCTTTCCGTCCATGGAGAAGCTGGCCTGGGCTTACGGATATCCGTATGTGAGCGCCCGTCACAACAGCGAGCTGGCGGCTGCGGTGGAGAAGACGCTGGCTATGGAAGGCCCGGTGATCTGCGAGTTTTTCGTGACGATGGACCAGAATTTTGAGCCGAAGTCCGCGGCGAAACGGCTGCCGGACGGA
Organism: uncultured Lachnospiraceae bacterium; assembly: GCA_947599905.1. Classification (GTDB taxonomy): domain Bacteria; phylum Bacillota; class Clostridia; order Lachnospirales; family Lachnospiraceae; genus UBA3402. Next base: position 17,469 of record CANQFR010000039.1, on the reverse strand, counting down.
ACCATGGTGTCGCCGCCGCTGGAAGATCTGTCCCCGTTCCTCCCGGAAGAGGAGATGGACGCCAATATGATTATCCCGCGGATAAAATCCTGATATTTTTTTAACAAAGTTATTGACAACTGTTTTTTTCTGTGCTATCATATTGATAACGTAAGAGGGAGTAGCACACCGGAGACGGTGAGCAGACGACGTCAGGACGATAGGAACCTATCCGCATCTGCTTGTGAGATTGCAAGACTTTTACTGAAGCCTCAGGGTTGCAGTAAAAGTCTTTTTTTTCGCATCGGGAAGCAGACATGACGGAAAGTTTTCGTCGAAAACGGATTTACGGTAGGAATGATGCCGGATCTGTGGTATGATGGACAGGGGAGAATAACGGCGGAACTCTTACGGCTCCGGAGAAGTTGTGGCCGGAGGACACCGGTTCATTTTCGCGGACCATGGCGCGGAAAGGAAAGGTAACGTGTGTTTGAAACCGTAAACCAATGCGGGAAACTCGAGGGCAGTGCGCCCGGGGAAAGCGTGCGGCCCGGGCAGGTTCCCGCAAATAAGAGAAGAAAGGTGAAAAAGTATGGAGACTTACGATCCGGATTTTATGGAAAAGCAGAGAAAACTGTTAAAGAATGCCAGACGCATGGCAGGAATCATCATTGCTGTCGTGGTGCTTGCGATTGTCAGTTTCGGTTCCTTCTATAACATCGGGGAGCAGGAGCAGGCGGTACTGACTACTTTCGGTGTGGCGCGCGGCGTTACCGAGCCGGGACTTCATTTTAAGATTCCGCTGATCCAGCATGTGCAGAAGGTGAACACGACGATTCAGGGCTTTGCGATCGGCTACGATCCGAGCAACAACGAGAGCCAGGAAGACGACTCCCTGATGATCACCAGCGATTATAATTTTGTCAATGTGGATTTCTTCATCGAGTATAAGGTATCCGATCCGGTGAAGGCAGTCTACGCCTCTGAGGATCCGCTGCTGATCCTGCAGAATATCAGCCGCAGCTGTATCCGCGGCGTCATCGGAAGCTATGAGGTGGATTCGGTGCTGACGACCGGGAAGAATGAGATTCAGACCAAGGTCCGCGAGCAGATCGCGCAGAAGCTGGAGCAGCACGATATCGGCCTGCAGGTGATCAACGTGACGATCCAGGATTCGGAACCGCCGACCACGGAAGTCATGGAGGCATTTAAGGCGGTGGAGACGGCGCGTCAGGGCAAGGAAACGGCCATCAACGACGCCAATAAGTACCGCAATGAGAAGCTGCCGGAGGCCGAGGCCCAGATCGACAAGATCATGCAGGAGGCCGAGGCCCAGAAGACCGAGCGCATCAATGAGGCGAACGCCGAGGTAGCCAAATTCAACGCCATGTACGAGGAGTACGCGAAGAACCCGGAGGTGACCCGCCGCAGGATGTTTTATGAGACGATGGAGGATGTGCTGCCGCGGATGAAGGTCATCATCGACGGCACGGACGGCACGGAGACAATCCTGCCGCTCGACAGTTTCACGGCAACGGCGGAAGGCGCGGGCGGAAGCGCTGCGTCAGGTTCCGGGAATTCGGGCAGCGGGTATAATACCACGGCAGGAAGAACCGGCGGGGCGCAAAGCACCGCGGATGACATAAACGGCGGAGAAACTGCCGATGGGGCAGAGTAAGCCGGCTGCGGATATATACCGGCTCTGCGGGAAGCCGATGAGGCAGATCAGACTGGCTGCAGATTTGCATCACTGTGACGGCAGCCACCGCAGCAAAATAAGCCTGCTGCGTATCTGCACCGGCTGTGACGGGCAGTCGCCGCGGCCACGTGACGGCATGTGACAGCGGAACGATATACATCACCATGGAGGGAGCTTATGGAAGGAACAGTTCTTGGATTTATCATATGGATGCTTTGTGGTATGCTGTTTGTCGGAATTGGTATTTTCGCCTTTTTCGCAAAGAAAGCGGTGGGCTTCTGGGCGAATGCGGAGACATTCCCGGTGGAAGATGTGAAGGGGTATAACCGGGCGGTAGGAAAGTTATGGCTTATCTACGGTATCGTCTTCATCCTGCTGGGCTTTCCGTTTCTGGCAGGGCAGAATACCCCGCTGATTCTTCTGGTGACGGTGCCGGGCGTTGTGATTGGAACGATTGTTGTCATGTGCGTCTACACACTGGTCATTGAGAAGAAATACCGCAGAAAGTGAAAGGGCTGTATCAGGGAGATTTGATTTGAAATAAAAATTCAGGAAAGGAAGACAGTTATGAAGAAGAGAATTGCGAAGTTTTTGGCAGTTATTATCGTACTTGCGGCGGTCATCGGCTTAAGCGGCTCGGTGGTCATCACGAGAGAGAATGAATATAAACTGATCCGCCAGTTCGGACGCGTGGAGCGTATCATTGATACGTCGGGCATTTCCTTCAAAGTGCCGTTCGTGCAGACGGCGGATTCCCTCCCGCGGGAGATTCTGCTTTATGATCTGGCGCCGTCGGACGTCATCACGATGGATAAGAAGACCATGCTGACCGACAGTTATGTGCTCTGGCGCATCACGGATCCGCTGAAATTCGCCCAGACGCTGAATTCCTCCGTGACCAATGCGGAGCGCAGAATCGACGCCGTGGTCTATAACTCGATCAAAAATGTGATCAGCAGCTTAAGCCAGAACGACGTGATCAGCGGCCGCGACGGCGAACTGTCCGAGGCGATCATGAATCAGATCGGAACCAGTGTGGATCAGTACGGCATTCATCTGCTGGCCGTGGAGACCAAGAAACTGGATCTGCCGGCGGATAACAAAGAGGCTGTTTACGAGAGAATGATCTCCGAGCGCGACAAGATTGCGGCTACTTATACCGCCGAGGGCAAGTCCGAGGCCCAGGTAATCCGCAACACGACGGACCGCGAGATTGCAATCAATATTTCGAATGCCGAGGCGCAGGCGGCGGCTGTGACGGCTGAGGGCGAGGCGGAATACATGCGTGTTCTGGAAGAGGCGTACAGCACGGAGGACCGGGCCGAGTTCTATTCGTTTATCCGTTCGCTGGACGCGGCGCGGGCGTCGCTGACCGGCAGCAACAACACGCTGATCCTGCCGGCGGATTCGCCGATCGCGAGTATCTTTATGCAGTAATGGTGGATGTGTGCTTACGGAAAGTATTGAGATACAGAAAACGGTCATTAGAATTTTCAGCATAACGGGAGCGCCGGGCGAAATAATATCCGGCGCTTCCTGTATTTTACTGCAGCCGCAGAAAAACGGATGACATTGTGAAATTACAGGAAAACGGGTGACAGATCGGGGATTCGGTTGTATAATTTTGGTATTAAAATGCAGGAGAGGATCGTCATGAATATTTCGGTAAATCAGTTCAACGGCCCGTGCAGCTGCGGGCGGGAACACAGGATTGAAGTGAAGGATATTATGATCAGCAGCCATGCGGCGGAAGCGCTTTATGAATCGATGAAAAACGGCGCGCTTTCCGTTTACCGGAGGCCGATGATCATTTGCGACGAGAATACGAAGGCCGCGGCGTCGGAGAAGCTTGCCAGGGTCTGGCAGCTCTGCAGTGAGCTGGTGCTGTCGCCGGTGAATCTTCACGCGGATAACCACGGCGTGGACCGGGTGCATCAGGCGTTTGAGGAAATGGGAGCGAGGGCTGATATTTCCGGCAGGGAAGGAGCGGATTCTCGCGAGAAAACCGGCGCTTCGCGGGCCGACGCGGGTCGTCAGGCAGGCAACGCCGGCGGCGAGCCGGATCTTCTGCTGGCGGTCGGTTCCGGAACGGTTCATGATCTGACCAGGTATATTGCCCATGAAAAGGGTATTCCGTTCGTGTCGGTGCCCACGGCGGCCAGCGTGGACGGTTTTGTATCGACGGTGGCTGCCATGACCTGGTATGGGATGAAGAAGACCCTGCCGGCCGTGGCGCCCGTGTACGTGTATGCGGACACGGAGATATTTTCAAGGGCTCCCTGGAGGCTGACCGCTTCCGGCGTGTCGGATCTTCTCGGGAAATATGTGGCGCTTGCCGACTGGCGGATCGTCCATGAGGTGACCGGTGAATACATCTGCGAGCGGATCTGCCGGATGGAGGAGGACGCCATGGAGGCGGTCTGCCAGTGTATGGACGGCCTTAAGGCCGGGGAGGCGGACGCCTATGAGAAGCTGATGTATGCGCTTCTTCTGTCCGGCCTCGCCATGCAGATGATCGGCAATTCCCGGCCGGCTTCCTGCGCGGAACATCATGTATCCCATCTGTGGGAGATGGAAGTGATCAATGACCATGTGGATGCGCTTCACGGGGAGAAGGTGTCCATCGGGACGGTTCTGAACATTGGGCTGTATAAGAAGATCGCGGCGGCGATCCGGGCAGGGAGATGTCATGTGAAACCATACGAGGGACTGGAACTGGAGCTGATAAAGCAGACCTTCAGCGCGAAGGGACTGTATGACGCGACGATGGAGGAAAATACGCCGGATCCGATGCTTCAGGTGGATCCGAAGAGGTTTGCGGAGAAGCTGCCGCGGATCGCGGAGATCATCGAGGCGCTTCCATCGGAACAGGAGATCGTGGACCTTCTGCGGCGGGGGGACTGCGTCTATGATGTGAAGCAGATCGGACTTACGGAGGAGATCATTCCGCTGACCATGCGTTTGTCGCCGTATGTGCGGAACCGGCTGAGCTTTAACCGGATGAGGAAGATGCTGGAATATTGAGGGGAATCGTATGGCTGAGAAATATGTGATCGGTCTGGACTACGGCACGTTGTCGGGCCGTGCAATTCTGGTAAACGCGGAGAATGGCAGAACCGTGGCCCAGAGCGTGAAAAACTATACGCACGGAGTGCTGGAAAAGTCGCTGCCGGACGGAACGCCGCTGCCTGCCGCCTGGGCGCTGACCGTCCCGGCGGATTATCTGGAAGTGCTGACGGAGACGATTCCGAAGCTTCTGGCTCAGTCGGGTGTAAAAGCGGAGAATATCGTGGGGATCGGCCTGGATGTAACGGCCAGTACCTTTCTGCCGGTTGACCGGGACGGTATGCCGCTTTGTGAGAAGGAGGAATACGCGGCGCGGCCCCACGCATGGATGAAACTGTGGAAGCATCACGCCGCCCAGCCTCAGGCGGAGCGGATGACCGCGCTGGCCCGCGAAAGGAATGAGGATTTTCTGCAATGGTACGGCGGGACGGTCAACGCGGAGTGGACGCTGCCGAAGCTTCTCCAGATCGCGGAGGAAGATCCGGAGATCTGCCGGGAAGCGGACTGTTTCATGGAAGCCGGTGACTGGCTGGTGATGCGGCTGACCGGTGAGCGGACGCGCAGCATGTGCATCGCGGGGTATAAACTGCAGTACCGAAAGGCGTGGGAGCCCTCGGGATCGGCTGCCGGATATCCCGGCAGAAGTTATCTGAGCGGTTTATCGCCGCTTCTGGCGGATATCGTGGAGGAAAAGCTTGGCGGATATCCTTTGGAACCGGGCGAGGCGGCCGGCGGACTGACGGAGGCTATGGCTGAGCGGCTGGGACTTCTGCCGGGAACGCCGGTGGCTGCTGCTGCGATCGACGCCCACGCGGCGGTTCCGGGGGTAGGGATTAGCCGTCCCAGAGAGCTTCTGATGGTGTTGGGCACATCCTGCTGCGCCATGCTCTGCTCGGAGCAGGCGGCTGTCGTGCCGGGCATTTTCGGGATGGTGAAGGACGGAATCCTGCCGGGGTACTATGGCTATGAGGCGGGACAGAGCAGCGTGGGGGATACATTTGACTGGTTTGTCAGAAACTGCGTGCCGGAAAGTTATGTCAGGGAAGCCGGGAATGCCGGGACAGAGATTCATCGGTATCTGACGGAAAAGGCCGCCCTGCTGCGCGCCGGGGAGAGCGGCCTGCTGGCGCTGGACTGGTGGAACGGCAACCGCTCCTGTCTGGCGGACGCGAATCTGAAGGGAATGATCCTGGGGCTGGATCTGGCGACGAAGCCGGAGCATATCTACCGGGCCCTGATCGAATCCTGCGCTTACGGGATGCGGACCATTATGGAAGCGTTTGAGGCGGGCGGCGTAAAGGTTGAGAGGGTGTACGCCTGCGGCGGAATCGCGAAGAAGAATCCGCTGATGATGCAGATTTACGCGGATGTGCTGAACCGGGAGATTCGGATCGGCTCTTCGGATCAGAGCTCGGCCCTCGGCGCGGCCATGTTTGGCGCAGTGGCGGCAGGAGTCTATCCGGCGGTGACAGAAGCGGCAGAATCCATGGGGCATGTGGAAGAGTATTCCTACCGGCCGGTTCCGGAGAATGTAGGCGTATACCGCAGGCTTTATGAGGAATATTCTGTGCTTCATGATTATTTCGGATGCGGCGGAAATGACGTGATGAAGCGGATTCGCTGTTTGTGGTAAAGACATTTTCGTAAAAAGCATCTATTCTGAAGTGTGTTAGTGACAGAAAATGAACCTGCTGCGCTGGGAGAAATCCTTATGCTGCGAGTCCGCGAGCGGGGGAAATCCTCCGGTATGAGGCAGCCTTCTCTGCGAATGGAAGAATCCATCGCAGGGCAGCCTTTCTTACGGGTGGAGGAATCTTTTAGTGGGCGTCAGGTCTACGAATGGAGGAGAAATTCAGGATGGATATGGTAAGGATCGGGGCGTTCCTAAAGGAACTGCGCATGCAGAACCACATGACTCAGGAGCAGCTGGGAGAAAAGCTTGGCGTGACGAACAAGACCGTTTCCCGCTGGGAATGCGGGACGTATCTGCCGCCAGTGGAGATGTTAAAGGAATTAAGCGATCTGTATGGGCTTACGATCAATGAGATCGTAAGCGGGCAGCGGCTGAATGAAGAGCAGTTCAGGCAGCAGGCGGAGGAAAATATCGCAGCTGCGCTGGAGAACAACGCATTTACTTTAAAAGAAAGAATTCGATACTACCGCAGAAAATGGCTGCGGGACCATATTTCCAGGATCGTCCTTTGCGCGGCGGCGTGGATTGTGCTGATCGTTTCCCTTAAACTGCAGGGCGTGGAAGCGTATCTGATCGGTACGGTCGGCGGGCTTATGGCGGTCATTTTCTATGTGTACCTGTATAACCAGATGATGCGGTATGTGGAAGCCAGGGCTTATGATGGGAGTGGGAAATGAAACGTATGGAAATGAGAAGATGCTGTAGTGAAGAAAGGCGAAAAAACGGTTCCGGCGATTGCTCTTTTGATCGGATTATGATATGATGAACGGGCGTAGAGCGGCCTGCGCGCCCGCGCGGCGGCGAGCGTGGTTAACGCACTTGCACTGCGGAGCGGTCAGGCAGGAAAACGAGCGGAGGAAAACATGGACAAGATCAGAATCGGCTTCATCGGAATCGGCTGCAGAGGACAGGAGCTCTTAAAAGCCGTGATCCTGCCTCAGGGCATGGAGGTTACGGCGGTGTGCGATACTTATGCGGATCGGGCGGAATGCGGCGCGGAGCTTGTGGAAAAAGCCGGCCGGCAAAGGCCCCATGTCTATACGGAGTACAGGGACGTGATCGATGATCCGGCGGTGAATACGGTGATCATTGCCACGGCCTGGGAATCCCATGTGGAGATTGCCGTCGCTTCCATGCGCGCGGGCAAGGCCGTGGCGATGGAAGTGGGCGGTTCGTATACGCTGGATCAGTGTTACGAGCTTGTGGAGACATATGAGGCGACAAAGACGCCGTTTATGTTCCTGGAAAACTGCTGTTTCGGACGCAGGGAAATGATGGTCCTTACCATGGCGGAACAGGGCCTTTTGGGGGAGATCGTCCATTGCAGCGGCGGTTATCAGCACGATCTGCGGAAAGAAATCGCTTACGGCAGGGAGAACCGGCATTACAGGCTGCGCAACTACCTGAGCCATAACTGCGACAACTATCCGACCCATGATCTGGGACCGATTGCGAAGATACTGAAGATCAATCACGGGAACCGGATGGTGACGCTTTCTTCGACCGCGTCCAGGGCAGCGGGGCTGGAGGCGTACATCAGGGATGTGAAGCCGGACGACGCGTTTCTGCGCGGCAGGCGCGTTGCTCAGGGCGACGTGGTCACCACGGTGATCCGATGCGCAGACGGTTCCACCATTCTGCTGACGCTGGACACGACGCTGCCCCGGTATTACAGCCGCGGCTTCACTGTGCGCGGCACGAAGGGCATGTATGAGGAGGCGACGGATTCGGTATTCTTAGACTGCCCCGAACACCGCGCCCACGACTTTGACTGGCTTTCGAAATGCGCGCGCAATGCGAAGGAATATGAGGACCAATACGATCATCCGCTGTGGAAGCAGTTCCTCTCCGATGGGGTGCAGGGTGGTCATGACGGAATGGACTGGCTGGAGTTTAAGGAATTCTTCCGGGCATTGCGCGAAAATGCCCCTATGCCGGTCGATGTTTATGACGCCGCCAGCTGGATGGCTGTAACGGCGCTTTCAGAGATGTCGGTTGCAAGAAACGGAGCAGTTGTGGATATGCCCGATTTTACCGGCGGGAAATGGCATCTGGGCATGGGTATCTGACACGGGATCGGCTCAGAAAGGGAAACGGAGGAACAGACGATGAAGATCAGGGATATTCTGGCGCAGGAGCGGCCGACGCTCTCTTTTGAAGTGTTTCCGCCCAAGACGGCGGATAAGTATGAGAATGTGGAAGCGGCAGCGAAAGAGATTGCCCTCCTGAAACCGGATTTTATGAGCGTGACCTACGGGGCGGGCGGCGGAACCAGGCGGTATACGATCGATATCGCGGATACGCTGAACAATGAGTACCATGTGCCGACGCTGGCCCATCTGACCTGCGTTTCTTCCACGCGGGAGCGGGTTCACGAGATCATGGACGAGCTTAAGGAGCGCGGGATCGAGAACATCCTGGCGCTGCGCGGGGATATTCCCCAGGACGGACATGTGGAGCAGGATTTTAAGTATGCGTCGGAATTGATTCGGGAGATCAAGGCCGGCGGCGACTTCTGTGTCGGCGCGGCCTGCTATCCGGAGGGACATGTGGAGTCGGTGAATAAGACGGCGGACATCGGATTTTTAAAGGAAAAGGTGGAGGCCGGCTGCGATTTCGTGACGACGCAGATGTTTTTTGACAACAATATCATGTACAACTTCCTGTATCGGATCCGCGAGCGGGGAATTACGATCCCGGTGGTGGCGGGGATCATGCCGGTGACCCACGCAAAGCAGGTGGCCAACATCTGCCGGATGTCGGGGACCTATCTGCCGGCAAGGTTTAAGGCGCTGGTGGACCGGTTCGGCGACCGGCCGGCGGCCATGAAGCAGGCAGGGATCGCATATGCGACGGATCAGATTATCGATCTGATCGCTAACGGCGTGGACCATATCCATGTATATTCGATGAACCATCCGGATGTGGCGGCGAAGATCAGGGAGAATCTGTCGGAGATACTGTAAAGGCTCGCGGCTGGAATGTTGCTTGGGGTCGGTAGAATAGAAGTGTGGATTAGGCGTTCTTGCGGCAGAAAACAGTATAGGAGATGGATGAAAGATCTGTCGATGGGATGGAATGTGGAAGAACGAGTCAGAATGGTCCAAGGAAGAGCCAGACAGAATAACCCGTCTGTGTATAAAACATGCCGGAGTGGCAGTTAATCATAAGTGGTGTGGACTTTTTCTGTAGATTGTAGAGGCAGTGAGGAATTGATCATGGATATCGATTACAGGGAGACGCTTCGATATCTCGGATATAAGAATCAGGCAGCGGACGGCGCGGTTCTGACGCTGGTCAGTCAATGCTGGGAGGAACTTGACCGCACGGCGTCACCACGGTCATTCTGGCGGGAATACCCGCTGACGGCGGCGGGCGATGAGATCGACACCGGTGTATTTCAGACCAGAAGCAGCGCACTCGGCCGAAATCTCAGGGGATGCGAGCGGATTCTGGTGTTCGCAGCTTCGCTGGGGGCGGGAGTGGATCTTCTGCTCCAGCGATATGAGAAGCTGCAGATGAGCAAGGCGGTGGTGATGCAGGCCGCCGCCGCTGCGTATCTGGAGAACTATTGCGACAGCGTGAATGAAGAGCTTCGGCAGCGGTATGAGGCGGATGGGTGGTACCTGCGGCCGAGATTCAGTCCGGGGTACGGGGATTTTTCGCTGGAGTGTCAGACGGCGATTGTGGCTGCGCTGGAAGCCGGAAAGCGCGTAGGGATTACGCTGACGGACAGCCTGCTGATGGTTCCGTCAAAGTCGGTGACGGCGGTGATCGGCGTTGGGCGGACGCCGCTTGCGTGCGAAGTGAGGGGCTGCGAGGCCTGCGGAAAGAAGGACTGTGAGTTTCGGAGATGACAGATTGCGGGCTCCGGCGACGATAGTTATTGATCAGTGTTGGAAATGTATGCCCGGCCGGTGCAGCGGAGAAATGCAGGAACAGCCGGATTAGGATATGCGGAGGAATAGATCTATGGGTATCTTGGAAACAGTCAGAAAGCGGAAACTGTTTTTTGACGGCGGCATGGGAAGTCTTCTGGTGGCGAAAGGTCTGCAGCCGGGAGAACTGCCGGAAACCTGGAATGTAGCGCACCCGGAGGTGCTGCAGGAGATTCACCTGCAGTATCTGCGGGCGGGAAGCGATGAGATTACGACGAATACCTTCGGGGCTAACGGGCTGAAGTTCGGAAGCGACGGGGAGTTCTCGCTTAAGCGGATCGTGACGGCTGCGGTGGAGAACGCGAAGATCGCCAGGAGGCGGTTCGCAAAGGAGAGAAGAGCGTTGGCAGATGGAATGTCTGCAGACATGACAGGCACCGCGGAATGTCCGGCGACTATACAGATGGAGGAGAATCCAAGAGGCAGTGCGGCAAAGGCAGAATGGAATTCGTCAGGCAGCGCAGCAAAAGCAGCTGGGAACCCGGAAAGCGACGCGGCGGAAACGGAACCCTGCGCGTACATCGGCCTGGATCTTGGCCCCACCGGTAAGCTTTTAAAGCCTCTCGGCGACCTGGCTTTCGAGGACGCCTATGAGTTATATAAAGAGGTGGTCATCTGCGGAGCAGAGGCAGGCGCCGATTTTGTGCTGGTGGAGACCATGAGCGACGGCTACGAGGCCAAAGCGGCGATCCTGGCGGCGAAGGAGAACTGTGATCTGCCCGTATGCGCGACGATGATCTTCGATAACAAGGGCAAGCTTCTGACCGGCGGCGATGTGGCTTCCACGGTGGCCCTGTTGGAAGGCCTCGGCGTGTCCATGCTGGGCGTTAACTGTGGCCTGGGGCCGGTGCAGATGAAGGAGATTCTTAAGGAAATCCTTAAAGTGGCATCTGTGCCGGTGATCGTGAATCCCAACGCCGGACTGCCGAGGACGGAGAACGGAAAGACGGTCTACGATATCGACGCGGATGAATTTGCCAGTGTCATGGAAGAGATCGCCGATATGGGCGCCAACGCGCTGGGCGGATGCTGCGGAACCACGCCGGAGCATATCGCGAAGATGACGGCACTGTGCCGGGATAAGAAGCAGGTACTGCCGGAGGAGAAGAACCGGACGGTCATTTCTTCCTACGCCCAGGCGGTGGAGATCGGACAGTCGCCGGTGCTGATCGGCGAGCGGATCAATCCGACGGGCAAATCGAAGTTCAAACAGGCCCTGCGCGACCACAATATCGAATACATCCTGCGGGAGGGCGTGACCCAGCAGGACCACGGCGCCCATGTGCTGGATGTCAATGTGGGATTGCCGGAGATCGACGAGCCGTCTATGATGGAGGAAGTCGTGCGCGAACTGCAGAGCGTCATCGACCTGCCGCTGCAGGTCGATACGTCGAATATCGAAGCTATGGAACGGGCGCTGCGGATCTATAACGGAAAGGCGCTGATCAATTCGGTCAACGGCAAGGAGGAATCCATGCGGGCGGTCTTTCCGCTTGTGAAGAAATACGGCGGTGTGGTGGTGGCGCTGACGCTGGACGAGTCGGGCATTCCGGAGACGGCGGACGGGCGGATCGAGATTGCGAAGAAGATCTACCGGACGGCGGCGGAGTACGGGATCGCGAAGAAGGATATTCTGATCGACGCCCTGTGTCTGACGATCAGTTCCGACAGCAAAGGGGCGCTGACGACGCTGGAGACGCTCAGACGCGTGAGGGATGAGCTTCACGGGAAGACCGTGCTCGGCGTGTCCAATATTTCTTTCGGCCTGCCCCAGAGGGAGATTATAAACGCCTCGTTCTTTACGATGGCGCTGCAGAACGGGCTGAATGCGGCCATCATCAACCCGAATTCCGAGGCGATGATGCGGGCGTACTATAGTTTCAAGGCGCTGGCGGATCTGGATCCCCAGTGCGGAGAATACATTTCCGTGTACAGCGGCCAGACGGTGACGCTGGGGCAGTCGGCGGTGGTGGGCGGTGCTTCTGCAGGTACGTCCAATGTGGGGACAGCCGGAGCCGAAGGCGTGAACGATGGTTCTTTCAGCGGAGCGGCGGGAACATCATCGGGAATCGGCAAGGCAGCAGGGGCGTCAGCCTGGATAGCGGCAGGTGATAAAAGTACTGCGGGCAGTCAGTCTTCAGCCGCGGCCGGCGAGCTGTCCCTGGCCCGCTGCATCCTCCGCGGCCTGAAGGAACAGGCGCAGGCAGCGGTGCGGGAACTTCTCTCGCAGCGCGATTCTCTGGCGATCATCAATGAGGAAATGATCCCGGCTCTGGACCAGGTGGGCAAAGGATTTGAGAAAGGCACCGTATTCCTGCCGCAGCTTCTGATGAGCGCGGAAGCCGCCAAGGCGGCCTTCGAGGTCATCAAGGAGCATATGAGCAGCAAGGGCGAGTCCAGACAGAAGAAAGGGAAGATCGTTCTGGCGACGGTGAAAGGCGATATCCATGATATCGGCAAGAACATCGTGAAGGTGCTTCTGGAGAATTATGATTACGAAGTGATCGATCTGGGCAAGGATGTGCCGCCGGAGACGGTGGCCTCGGCCGCCTCGGAGTATCATGTGCCTCTGGTGGGGCTAAGCGCCCTGATGACGACCACGGTGCCGGCCATGGAAGAGACGATCGCGCTTCTTCGGAAGGAAACCCCGTGGGTGAAGATCATGGTGGGCGGCGCTGTCCTTACGGAAGATTACGCGAAAACCATCGGCGCAGACCGCTACTGCAAGGACGCGATGGCATCAGTGAATTATGCGGAAGAGATTATGCAGAAACCGGCAGGCTGATATGCACAGGCAAACCGAAAGCATTCTCATGTACGACCATGAGGAAGGGAAGTGGCCGGCATATGTCGGAAAGCACCTGAAAATCAGGTGATTGAACAATCTGCATATGCCGCCACACCAGAAACAGCCGCATGCTTCTGCCAGGAAATCATTACGACGGTGCGGAAGGATCCGCCCGGTTCTCCAGCGTCCTCCAGTCGTCCTCCGTACATTCCCTATGGCTGTAACGGGCTTTCTCGTACAGGCGGTGCAGCACGGCGTCGTCAAGACCGGCGCCCTGTTCCAGCTCGCGGGGAGAAGCCCATTCGCCGGGCAGGCCGCTGCATTTTTGGCGCTTCCGCCCGGTCAGAATCTGTTTCTTATAATATCTGCGTATGCGGGCCTCATAGGACAGAAAGTACCTGAGGCCCTTTTTTTCCGGTAAATCATCGTCCGCTTCGGGCGCGCCCATGTGCGCCAGGATATCCAGGGTCGGCTTTAAGTAAATCTTTTCATCTTCGTCGAAATGACGCGGCCGCGTGACGAATTCCCACACTTTCCCGGCGCCTTTGCGTAATCCGAAAAAGCAGAGGACAAGAAGCAGGAGCATCGCGCCGTATTCGACGATCGCGCTCAGTATTGCGACCCAGGCCGGGGGCGGCCCGGGATCCTGTACCTCACCGAGAATAGCCTGCATATCCGGATTCGGAGCGGGCGGGGGCGGCGCAACATATTCGAACGGCACCTCCGGGACTTCTGTCACCGGCCGGTTGGCGAACCATTCCGCGATGGCGCGCCACAAAGGCTCCATCGCGTAAGCCGTCACGAGAATGCCGATCAGCGCGGCGATCAGAAAAACCGTCATGCAGAACGAATTGACATAGGAGATCTGTTTTAAAGGCATATGATCCGTATCCTTGAACAGATCGAGAAATTTGTAGTAGGCGTTTAAGTTCCTGTGGACGATATAGACCACCACCAGGGTCAAAAATCCCACGAAACTGGCCAGCTTAAATCTCGTTCCCGATTCGGGGGAGCCGTATCTGGTCATAAAGGCTCCCAGAAGATACAAAAGGATAAATAAAACCGCCAGAACCGCGTAGGCATTGCTGCGGTCTCTGGATATCCAGTAGTTGAACCATTTACGAATACGAATGACCATAGGGCACCTCCCAATCATAAAGCTGGGCAAAATGGAGCGGAGCGATACGGAGTTCATTGTCCGGCCGTCTTGGCAGAATCCACTGGGAACCGATGCTCTGACGGCAGAGGGCATCGAAATGTTCTGCCAGGGACTTCCGCTGTCCCGGTGAGATCATGACGTACAGCGTTGAATCCGTACTGAAGCTGCTGCTTCTTTCGTCGATCATGTGAGACAGCAGTTCTTCCATGGTGACATGGCGGTCCTCGCCGGCAATCTTTGCTCCGGTGTTGAGACTGATGCCGGAAGAGGCCTGTTTGCTGGCGTACAGCGCGTCCAGGGCGGAGGTCGGGTCGGCGTTCCGCGTGCCGTGCGCGCCGGCCGTTCCGGTGGACAGCTGCACCCGCGCCAGAAGCTCCATAATGCTGCGCAGATGCTCTTTTCCGGCGCCCGCGTCCAGGCGGGAGGGAAGACCGGTGAGACAGTCGCAGCCATTGGACCAGACGGCCACGGGGATCCCGCGGTCGATCATCCATTTGGACATGGAACCGCACAGGCGGATGGCTTCTTCCGTCAGATCCTCGTCGGTCCAGAGACGCTCGGATTCCATATCCAGCAGGATCGTCACATTCCAGGAGGAAGCGGGGGTGTAGACATTGACCTTCAGTTCCCCGGTGTGGGCCGTGGCTTTCCAGTTGACTGTCTTATAGGGATCATAGGACTGGTATGGCCGGACGGACTGGGTTTCAAACGGATCCTTCAGAAGCGCCTGCCTGGCCAGAATCTGGCCCATCAGGTTCTTTAGCGGCAGTTCCAGGCGGATCGGATCGGCCGGCCCCGGATACACATACATATAAGTGTCCTCGGGAACCGTGGCGACGCAGTGCCCGAAGAAGAACAGATCGTAGCTGACCAGGTCGATACTGCCGATATGATAATATCCCCGCTTTTTGCAGGTGAAATCCAGGGTCCGGCGGATCTCCTGCCACGGCATGCAGGAGAAAATGTCGCTGCGGTAGTTCTGGTCGGTGATCTTGAAATTGTTGGACGCGGAGAAGACCAGGTACCGGCCCATCTGGAATTTCACGTGCAGTACCGGAAGCGGGAGAAATTTGCGGTTGGTGATGATCTCTTTTAACTGTCCGGTATTGCCCTCAACGGCGGCTCTCTGTACAAAGGAGAGCCGGGCGGTCAGTCCGCTGTCCCAGAACCGCCTGAAGAGCCATCCCTGAAGCATCATGAACAGCCATGCGGCGATGATAGCGACGGCGATCTTCATAGACGTGTTCCCCAGTCTTCGGTTGGAAGCGGCACGGTCTGCAGGATACGCGCGATCATCTCCGCGGCGGAGGTCTGGGTGCCGAATGTACGTGCGGTCACCAGACGGTGCGCCAGCACCGGCACGGCCAGCGCCTTGATATCCTCCGGAACTGCGTAGTCTCTTCCCATCACGAGCGCGTGGGCGCGGACGGCGCGGTAGAATGCCAGACTTCCGCGGGGACTGACGCCGCTTAAGATCTGGCTGTCATTACGGGTCGCCTGAATCAGTTCGATCATGTAATCCATCAGGATCGGATGGACGTAGACCTCCGCGGCCAGATCCCGCAATTCAGCAAGCTGGGCGGCGCCGCAGACCGGCGTCAGGCTGTCCAGCGGGCTTGTTTTCCCGAACCGGTTCAGAATCGCCAGTTCTTCCTCCTTATCCGGATATCCCATGGGAAGCTGCATCAGGAACCGGTCCATCTGGGCTTCCGGAAGCGGGTAGGTGCCGGCAGTCTCGATCGGGTTCTGGGTGGCGATCACGAGAAATGGTTCTGTCAGCGGCATGGTGTCGCCGTCGATCGTCACCTGACGCTCCTCCATGGATTCCAGAAGGCTGGACTGGGTTCTGGGCGTCGCGCGGTTGATCTCGTCGGCCAGAAGGATATTGGTAAAGACCGGGCCCTTTCGCAGAACGAACCGGCTTTCCTGCTGGTCGAAATAATTCAGTCCCGTCACATCCGACGGCAGCAGATCCGGGGTGAACTGGATCCGGGCGAAATGAAGGTCCATGCTTTTCGCAAGCGCTTTTGCCAGCATTGTCTTTCCGGTGCCGGGTACGTCCTCCAGAAGGACGTGGCCCTTAGCCAGCAGGGCGGTCAGCAAAAGGTCGATGGTGTCCTGCCGGCCTACGATGACTTTATTGATATTCTGACGAAGTTCATTGATAAGTGCGGTCTGTTCCATCTGAATTCCTCCTGACATTCAGGCGCGGTTCTCCGGTTTGTACGGCATATGATGACGCCTGTATTATTATCTTAAGTATAGCACCGTGCAGCCTTTGTGCGCTACCTGTTTATGAATAATTTGCTAATAATTTTGAGGGAAGACTGTTATGCGCGGCAAATGCAGCCAGCCGGAGATTCGCATTTTCCTCAAATTTTCGATTGCCATATCATTTCCGCAGTGCTAAGATAGTAAGAACAGCAAAATGTGCAAAACAGAATGAATACATAACATGAGGAGGAGTCTTATGTTTCCGATCGTGAAAGCTGAAAAGCTGGCGGACAAGATCTACCTGATGGACGTCGTAGCCCCCAGAGTAGCCAAGTCCTGTCTGCCCGGCGAATTCGTTATCGTGAAGATCGACGAGGTGGGGGAGCGGATCCCCTTAACGATCTGCGACTATGACAGGGAGGCCGGTACCGTTACCATCGTGATTCAGGTGGTGGGCGCGTCCACACAGAGGATGTGCGAACTTGGGGCCGGCGACGCGTTTGAGGATTTTGTGGGGCCGCTGGGCAATCCGTCCGAGCTTGTGAAGGAGGATCCGGAGGAGCTTAAGAAGAAGCATATCGTGTTTGTGGCCGGAGGTCTGGGAACCGCTCCGGTCTATCCGCAGGTCAAATGGCTCCATGAGCACGGCGTGGACGCGGACGTGATCGTGGGCGCCAGGAATAAGGAAATGATCATCCTGGAGGATGAGATGCGCGCCGTGGCGGGCAATCTCTATATCACCACCGACGACGGCTCCTATGTCCGCAAGGGCATGGGCACCGACGTGCTGCGGGAGCTGGTGGAGAAGGAAGGAAAGCACTATGATCTGTGCATCGCCATCGGCCCGATGATCATGATGAAGTTCGTCTGCCTGCTGACGAAGGAGCTTGAGATCCCGACGGTCGTCAGCATGAACCCGATCATGATCGACGG
>CANQFR010000038.1 GCA_947599905.1 uncultured Lachnospiraceae bacterium | reverse complement strand
AAGACCTACGAGGAGGCGGTGGGGGATCGCTGGAAGATGGATACCCCGATGCCGGAGGCGGTCCGCCATATGATAGTCAAGAATGTAAATGAAGTGGAAAAGGTGGCGGCTGAGGTGGATTTCGTTTTCAGCGCCGTAGATATGAGCAAGGATGAGATCCGGGCGATCGAGGAAGCCTACGCGAAGACCGAGACCCCGGTGGTCTCCAACAACAGCGCCCACCGCTGGACGCCGGACGTACCGATGATGATCCCGGAGATCAACCCGGAGCACGCGGCCGTGATCGAGTTCCAGAAGAAACGGCTTGGCACAAAGCGGGGCTTCATAGCCGTGAAACCTAACTGCTCGATCCAGAGCTACGCGCCTGTGCTGACCGCGTGGAAGGAATTCGAACCCTATGAGGTGGTGGCAACCACGTATCAGGCGATCTCCGGAGCCGGAAAGACCTTTAAGGACTGGCCGGAAATGGTGGGCAATGTGATTCCGTTCATCTCCGGCGAGGAGGAGAAGAGCGAGCAGGAGCCGCTGCGGATCTGGGGACATATCGAGGACGGCGTGATCGTGAAGGCGCAGGAGCCGGTGATCACCTGCCAGTGCATCCGCGTGCCGGTGCTGAACGGGCATACGGCAGCGGTATTTGTCAAGTTCCGCATGAAACCGACGAAGGAGCAGCTGATCGAGAAGATCAATTCTTTCTCCGGGCTGCCGCAGGAGCTTAAGCTGCCCAGCGCGCCGAAGCAGTTTATGCGTTATATGGAGGAGGACAACAGGCCCCAGGTGGCGCTGGACGTGGATTACGAGAACGGAATGGGGATCTCCGTGGGGCGTCTCCGCGAGGACACGGTCTATGATTACAAGTTTGTCGGGCTGTCGCACAACACGGTGCGCGGCGCGGCCGGCGGCGGCGTGCTGTGCGCGGAACTTCTGACGGCGCAGGGGTACATTTGCGCGAAGAATTGAAGATCTGTGAAGTATTGATTTCTGTACAGATGCGGTTCGGATATCCGCGGGCAGATAGTCGGGAACGATTATCTGCTCTTTTTTTGTATGAGAGCAGGGCAGCCGTGACGCGTTTTATGTATTTTGTGTACATGAAGAGTGCCGGTGACGCCCTGCTTGCATCTTGCCTAAAATCGAGACCTTGTCCGAAGAATTACAAAGCGAAATTGCGCGTGAATTGCGAAGAAATGTTCTTGAATAAAGCGGACAAAATGAATATAATAAAATCAGTATATGAAATGACAAACAGGCGAGGAAAGGAGTAAGTAATGAGCCAGAAACGGATAGAGATCACAGTCCCGGAAGAGATGGTTCCGTTTGTCCTTTTATCGGATGGGGAAGCGCAGCTTAAACGCAATGCTTCTTCAAAGAGTGACCGGATTGGATGCAGGAGAAAGTGAAGCGATTATCATGGCGGAAGAAACTGGGGCCGACCTGCTTCTGGTCGATGAACACAAAGGAAGACGCATAGCGAGGCAGATGGGTCTGTTTATGATCATTTGAAATAGCGTTTTGGTAATGAATGCTTTAAACACAAAGCACTTGAATTTACTCCCTGTCCTTTATATAATAGACCTTAGGAAGTTATCGTATTGCATATCGAATAAGGAGGCAGGGCATGAGCTATACAAAGACAGTTTTCGGAAAAATGGACGACGGTACGGAGGTGTACCGTTATACACTGAAAAACAGTTCCGGCGCGTCGGCGTCATTTACGGACATGGGGGCCGTGTGGCTGACCATGGAGGTGCCGGATAGGGATGGAAAGCTGGCGGATGTGGTGCTGGCCGTGGACACGGTGGAAGCGCTGAAGAAGAACCCGGGCCATATGGGCGAGATCGTGGGCCGCAACGCCAACCGGATCGGCGACGCGAAGTTTACGCTGAACGGGAAGACCTATCAGCTGGCCGCAAACGACGGCAAGAACAATCTTCACAGCGGTCCGGATTATTACCGGCTTCGCAAATGGGACGCGGACGTGGAGGAGACATCTCTTGGGACGATGATCGTATTTTCTCTGTTCAGCCCCGACGGCGATCAGGGATATCCGGGCAATGCGGAGATCATGGTTTCTTACACACTGACCGAGGACAACGCGCTGCAGATCGACTACCATGCGACCTGCGACGAGGATACGGTCGTGAATATGACGAACCACGCTTATTTCAATCTGGCGGGGCATGATTCCGGCATCGCCACGGATCAGCTGATCTGGATTGATGCGGATCATTATACGGTGACCGATGACGGAAGTATTCCTACCGGTGAGATCGCGCCGGTGGAAGGGACGCCGCTTGATTTCCGTACCGCGAAGGCGACGGCGGGCGAGATCGATACGGATTTCCATCAGGTGGCACTCTGCGGCGGCTATGACAATAATTTCGTGCTGAACCACGAGCCGGGCGAGCTGTCTCTGGCGGCGAAGGCGTATGATCCGAAAAGCGGGCGTTATATGGAGGTCTATACAGATCTGCCGGGACTGCAGCTGTATGCGGGGAATTCCCTGGCCACGAAGCTGGGCAAGAACGGCACGACGTATCACGACAGGGATGGCTACTGCTTCGAATCCCAGTATTTCCCCAACAATCTGAACTGCCCGAATTTCGCTTCCTCGGTGCTGAAGGCCGGCGACGAGTATAAGACGACGACGATCTATCAGTTTGGGGTGGAGTAGGAAACTCGAGGTAATACATGGCAAAATCTTTATATATCGCGGAAAAGCCCAGCGTGGCCCAGCAGTTTGCCGCGGCGCTTAAGAAGAACTGGCGCCGGGCTGACGGCTATCAGGAGGCGGATGACGCCATCGTGACCTGGTGCGTGGGCCATCTGGTGACCATGAGCTATCCGGAGGCCTACGATCCGGCGTATAAGCGCTGGAGCCTTCAGACGCTGCCTTTTCTGCCGAAAGAATTCAAATACCAGATCATTGACAGTGTGGCGAAGCAGTTTGGCATTGTCAGCGGCCTCTTAAACCGGCCGGATGTGGATGTGATCTACATCTGCACCGACTCCGGGCGGGAGGGCGAGTACATTTACCGCCTGGTGGACCAGATGGCCGGAGTGAAAGGAAAGACGCGCAGGCGCGTCTGGATCGACTCCCAGACGGAGGAGGAGATCCTGCGGGGGATCCGTGAGGCGAAGGACTGGACAGAGTATGACAATCTGTCCGCTTCCGCCTATTTGCGCGCCAAGGAAGACTATCTGATGGGCATCAATTTCTCCAGACTTCTGACGCTCAAATACGGCAATGCGGTCTCTAATTTCTTAAAGCAGGACCGGACTGTAGTCAGCGTTGGCCGTGTGATGACCTGCGTACTGGGCATGGTGGTGCGCCGGGAGAGGGAGATTCGCGAATTCGTGAAGACGCCGTTCTATCGGGTGATCGGAACCTTCGGGAAGGCGGCGGCCGGCCCGGGTCAGGGAGAAGGAGAAACTGCCGGGGGCGCGTCGCTGGAATTTCCATGCGGGAAGAACGCCGGGGCCGCTTTGTTAGCATTTGACGCGGAATGGCGGTGTGTAGACGGGTCGAAATACTACGGAACGCCGTTTTTATATAAGGAGAATGGATTCAAAGAGCGGAAGACCGCGGAAGAGCTGATCGCGTATCTGACGGGAGGAGAGGAGCGTCTCACCGCCACGATAGCGGCAGTTGAGCGCAAGAAGGAGACAAAGAATCCCCCGCTACTCTACAATCTTGCGGAGCTGCAGAATGACTGCTCGAAGATGTTCAAGATCAGCCCGGATCAGACCCTGCAGATCGTGCAAGAGCTCTATGAGAAGAAACTGGTCACCTATCCGCGAACCGACGCCAGAGTATTGTCGACAGCGGTAGCCAAGGAGATTCATAAGAATATCGGCGGCCTGCGTCAGTTTGCGCCGCTTCAGGCGTTCGCGGAAGAGATCCTGCAGACCGGAAGCTACAAGAATATCGCAAAGACCCGCTATGTCAATGACAAGCAGATCACTGACCACTACGCGATCGTGCCGACCGGCCAGGGCTTCGGGGCGCTGCGCAGCTTAAAGCCGCTGGCGCTTAAGGTCTATGAGGTGATCGTCAGACGGTTCTTAAGCATTTTCTATCCGGCGGCGGTCTATCAGAAGACGTCGCTGGAGCTTGTGCGGCTGGGAGAGCATTTCTTCGCAAGCTTTAAGGTGCTGGCGGAGCAGGGGTACCTGAAGGTGGCCGACGTATCCGGCGGCAGGAAGAAGGCCGGGCAGGAAGATATGACGGTACCGGGCAGCGGCGCGGAACCAGCGGGCAGCGGAAGTCGCGCAGAATCAATCGGCCGTGGAACCAGCCGGATGACGGCAGATGCAGGCGGCGGAAAAGATGCGGCAGGCAGTTCCGGCGGGGCAGGTTCAGGCAGTGAAGATATCAGAAATAGCGGTACGGCGGCCGACTCCGACGATTCCGAGCGCAACCGCCGTGACCTGGAGAACCCGGAATTCCTCAAAATGCTGGCATCGCTGAAAAAGGGCATGGAACTGGCTGTTTTCGACTTCGCCATCAGGGAAGGAGAGACCTCGCCGCCCAAGCGCTATACCTCCGGTTCCATGATTCTGGCCATGGAGAATGCGGGCCAGCTGATCGAGGATGAGGAGCTGCGGGCTCAGATCAAAGGCAGCGGCATCGGCACCAGCGCTACTCGGGCGGAGATCCTGAAGAAACTGGTGAATATCAAATATCTGGCTCTGAACAACAAGACCCAGGTGATCACGCCCACGCTTCTGGGTGAACTGGTCTATGAGGTGGTAGCCGCGTCGATCCGCCAGCTTCTGAACCCTGATCTGACGGCCAGCTGGGAGAAGGGCCTGACCTACGTGGCGGAGGGAAGCATTACCCCCGACGAATACATGCAGAAGTTGGAGCATTTCGTGGCCGGGCGGACCGGGAATGTGATGCGGTTAAATAACCAGTACCAGCTGCGGGACAGCTTTGACGCGGCGGCCAGGTACTATAAGAGGTAAAATAGAAGAGGCTTGATCTGTTTGTTCCTGGACGGATCGGGCTTCTTTTTGTTTCCATGCAGAAAGTGTGTGCCGGTGGTATGTTTTCTGTATTTCCGCGCGGGCAGAGTGCCGGTGACATTCTGCCCGCATTACGTGACATACTGTTCGCGTTATGTCAGCATACAGGAGAGAAAATGCATAAAATTAGGCAGCTTTTATAGAAGCTGCCTAATTGTGAAATAAGTTTCATAATATTTTGAATCTGCATTGACACTCCTGCTATTATTGTTGTATTATCATCTCAAGAGAACAAAATAAAATAAATTTCCAATTTAATCCAATAATTATCTGATATTAATATGAGGCCGACAGAGAATAAAAAGTCGTAACCCTTAATTTTGTGCGCCTTTTTTGAGACGATATAAAAACCTGTATGAGAATATAGTCAGGCCGGGACAGGCAAAATGAGAAAGATGAGCAAAGAGCTGCCCATTTTGAAAGGGCAGATCAGCATAGAGGGAAGTAAAAGGAGGAAACAGCGTGCTTAGATATCTGGAAGTAAAAGACGGAATCCGCGAAATGATTCAGAAAAAAGAACCCGGAAGCAAGATACCGTCCCGCAATTATCTGTGCAAAAAGTTTGAAGTCGCACGCAATACGATCGACAAGGCGATCATGGAGCTGGAGCAGGAAGGCAGCCTCTATTCTGTAAAAGGCAGCGGTACCTTTGTCGCGGAGAACCACTCGCGGAAGATGCTCAATGTCGCTGTGATCCTTCCTTCGGTCATGGACGATATCTATCCAAGATTTATCTTTGGGATCGAGCAGTATGCGCCTGTTCATGATATCAACATCGTGCTGTTTTCCAGTGATCGGCTGCCGGACAGGCAGAGGTCCAATGTGCAGCGCGCCATCGAAATGCAGGCGGACGGCTGCATTATCATTCCGACATTGGATTCGGAGCAGAGTTTCGAGACATTTCAGAAGCTGCGTGAGAAGAAGATACCGTTTGTTCTCTGCTCCAGGAGTGTGGACGGTCTGGATGTGCCGTTTGTCGGCGTGAATAACTGTTACGGCGCCCATATGGCCGCGCGGCACCTGATCGAATGCGGCTGCACGCGGCTATCCTACATTTCCGATAAGAAATATTCTGTAGCCCTGGAACGGTATTACGGTTATGAGACAGCGATGCTGGAATATGCCGGCCGGGTGGAACGGGGAGAAATGCTTCTGGGGAATTTTGACGAAACGGAACTGCGGAGACGGCTCCACAATATGTTCGCAAAGACGGATTATCCGGACGGGGTGGTCTGCTTTGATGATAACACGGCAGCATTCCTGTATGTGGTATTGCAGGAAATGGGTCTGCGGATCGGAGAGGATGTAAAAGTGGTAGGGAACAATAACAGCGATATCTGCAACAAGCTGCTTGTTCCGCTTTCCTCGGTGTCCTCCCGTTCCAGCACGATGGGAAAGGAGGCGGTAAAGCTCCTGATGAGGGAAATGGAAGGGCAGGGCGGAGAGACGCTGTTCCTGCTGGCCCCGGAGATCTTCATCAGGGAGAGCAGCACCGGGAAGAGGGTGCAGATGCAGGTGGTGTGAGGAACAACAGGCGAAAAGGTAGGTGACGTGTATATATGACGGAAGGAGAGATTCATGAAACTGGGAGGATTGATTCCAGCGTTGGTAACGCCGTTTGACGGGAATGGAGAGGTAAATATCACTGAACTGCGCAAATTAGTCAGGGTGCTTCTGGAGGAGGGAGCGGACGGCTTTTATGTGACAGGCAGCACAGGAGAATGTTTTCTGCTTACGGATGAGGAGAGAATTCAGATCGTGGCTGCTGTTGCGGAAGAGGTGAATGGGCGGGTGCCGGTCGTCGCTCATGTTGGTAAAATCGGGGCCGCGCAGGCGGCCAAACTGGCGAAGGAGGCCGAGAAGGCAGGGGCTGATGCGGTTTCCAGCGTTCCGCCGTTTTATTACGATTTTAAGTTTGAGGAAATTGCCGGGTATTACGCGGCAATTACGGACGCGACACAACTGCCGATGGTCGTGTATAACTATCCGAAATTCTCCGGAGTAACGATCACGTCGGCCAATCTTCCGCTGATCATGGAGAAATGCAGGGTTTGCGGACTGAAATATACAGATATGAATCTGTATGAGCTTGAACGGATCAGGGTTCGGTATCCGGAATTGAAGGTGCTGTTCGGCAGGGATGAAGCGCTGCTCTCCGCGCTTCCTCTGGGCATCGATGGGGCAATCGGCAGTACATACAATATCATGCTGAAGAAGTATAAACGGATGTGGGCGGCCTATGAAGAAGGAGACATAAAAAAGGCGGAAGCGCTCCAGCACGACGCCTGCCGGGTGATCGACCGATTGATGAGAATTCGGGATATCAGTGCGGAGAAGTATCTGCTGGGAAGGAAAGGGATACAGGCGGGAGACTGTCGCTTGCCATTTCAGCCGATTACGGAGACGGAAAAACGGTTTTTGGATGAGACTGGCATATTAGATTAACCGTACAAAGTTGGGAAATGATAAAAATAAGTGATAACAGTAGGAGGTATTTATGAAAAGGAAAATGCTTGCGATATTCGTTGCGATGGGAATGGTAACAGGCCTTTTGGCAGGATGTTCCGGAGGAACAGCCGGTTCAGAGCCGGCAACACAGGGAGAAACCAGTACTCAGAAGACTGACGCGTCTGCGGATAAGCAGACAGAAACATCCGGTTCTGCAGCAGAAGACGGAGAGATTCCGACAATCACAATATATAATAATTCCGGAGCTATGGTTGCCGGCGCGGACGGCACAGGGATATCGTCTGAAGAGGACTACAAGATGGTTCAGGATTACATTCTGGAGCATACGGGAGTTCGTGTTGAAATCATATCGCCAATAGGGGCGGATGAATCAAAATTAGCTACGCTTATCTCCAGTAATCAGATAGACGGCTGGTGGGGAGATTGGTCAAGCTACGCAGACGATGGCATTATTATGCAATTGAATGATTGGAAAGATGTGATCGAAAAATACTATGGGGATGATATGGTAAAAAATATGAGTGATGCAGATGGAAATCTGTGGGGCCTTGGGAGAAATGTAAGCGCTACCTATTATCCGGTATTTGTACGTAACGACTGGCTGGATCAGATGGGTATGGATATGCCCGAAACAATAGACGACCTGAACGCGTACCTCTATATGGTGAAAGAGCAGGATCCCTTTGGCAACGGCGAGACAATTCCGCTGCTGGCCCATTCTGTTGATGATCTTGAGAATACGTTTTTAGGCGGCTATGTAGCGGGAGGGACAGACTATTGGCTGGACGAGACGGATGGAAAGCTCAAATTGTACTGGATGGCGGATGGATATAAAGACTTTCTGGCGCAGGCGCACCAGTGGTATGAAGACGGCATTCTTCATCCGGAATTTCTTACTTTTGAAGATCCGGGCGATATGAGGGAATATGTTGCTCAGGGCAGAGTTGCGGCAACCGCCTGCTGGTATAGTCGTATAACAGGCGTTGAGGAAACAACGGCAAAGAATGTAAACCTGGATGCCAGTAAGTGGACATATACGTTCGGATGGAACAGCAAAGGGATTACCGGGCCGAACGGACAGCCGGGCCAGACGCTTTCCCTTGGAGGGAGAACCGGTTTGCTGATTTCCAGTCGATGCGAACATCCGGAGGCGTTTTTTAAGGTTCTCGACTGGGCGCTGTCTCCTGTCGGCGAGGAAGACGCTGTTCCCAATATGCCGGAATACGCCACATATTATAATTTATTCCGCGACGGCATGGTGGGAAAAGTATGGGAATATGCTGAGGGCGAAGATGGCGAGATAGGTACGGCCTTTATTCCCGGGCAGTCACAGCATGCGACAGACTTTGCGATCTTTGATGGTTCGCTTGTATCGCTTCGGCCTGCGAGCAAGATAAAGTATGCAAACGGGGTATGGGATATGCATGATTTCTTCTGGGGCTGGTCTGGTACAGAATACGATACTGGCGGAACGGCAAGATCAACGCCCTGTGTAGTTCCTGAGATTAAACAGACTACGATTATTTTGAATACTGCGTTGAGCGCGACGTCGGCGGTCGGAGATGTGAAAACGTATCGTACAGAAGAGATGGCGAAATTCCTTAAAGGAGAGAGAGACCTTGATACGTATGATCAGTTTATTGAGGAATGCTATGAAATCGGATTGGATGAAATGATTGATTCCTATACCGAGCAATACAATGCCCAGCACTGATTTCGTGGGATTTATAAGTAAGGAATCGGAACGCGTTTTGTAAAAGGAACACTTATCAGGGGCTGCAATATGATGCTGAGAGAATTGCAGCCCCTTTCAGGGGAGAGGTAGTGGTGTGATGAATCATAAGAGATCATTGTGGTATTATATAAAGAGAGATCGTTTTATGTATTTGCTCCTGTTGCCTGGAGTCGTGTGGTATTTTATTTTCCATTATGTGCCGATGTATGGGGTGATTATTGCCTTTAAGGATTATAAGCCGTTCTTTGGTATCGAAGGCATTTTTACATCTAAATGGGTGGGCCTTCAGTGGTTCCGGAAATTTTTCCAGTCAGTATACTGCGCGAGGCTGCTCAAAAATACGTTTTTGCTTTCATTTTACAGTTTGGCAGTCAATTTCCCCTCCGCGATTCTTTTAGCGTTATTTCTGAATGAATTAAAGGGAAAGCTTTTTAAAAAGACGGTTCAGACAATCTCTTATCTTCCTCATTTTCTGTCCGCAGTCATAGTCTGCGGAATTGTACGGGAAATGGTGTCGACAGACAGCGGATTATTTAACGCGTTAATCAAGCTGTTCGGAGGGAAGCCAATTCCATTTCTGTCCAGACCGGAATGGTTTCGGACAATCTATATTTCTTCCGGCCTCTGGCAGGGGATTGGATGGTCATCGATCATTTATCTTGCGGCCATGTCTGGGCTGGACCAGGAACTTTATGATGCGGCCAGAATAGACGGAGCAGGCGTTTTAAAACGAATGCGGCATATTACAATTCCCGGAATTCGGCAGGTAATCAGCATACAGTTAATTTTAGCTGTCGGTGGAATTTTGTCTGTTGGAGCTGAGAAGATCCTTTTGCTTTATAACCCACAGATCTATTCCACAGCGGATGTTATTTCCACCTATGTTTATCGGGAGGGCTTGGGAAATCAGAATTATTCGTTTGGCACAGCGGTAGGATTGTTTGGGTCGCTGGTTCACATGGTTTTGATCCTGGGTACGAATTTTATTGCAAAAAAGATGGGTGAGGAGGGAATCTGGTGAAGCGAAAGCCTTTCTATATATCCGGCGAAAAGATATTTCAGGTAGTGGATGTAGTCTTAATGAGTATGCTTGCTTTGATTATTATCATTCCGTTTTTTACTGTAGTTATGACATCTTTTGTCAGCGAGGCAGAAATCGCGAGACGAGGTTCCTTCATTATGATTCCGGAATCTTTCGATTTTTCCTCGTATTGGGTTTTGTGGAATGGTCGAAAGGCGATTATTCATGCTTATGGCAATACGCTTTTTCGTGTATTTGTCGGAACCGCGCTTCAGATGGCAATGACGATTTGCTTTGCGTATGGGTTGTCTCGTAAGGGCCTGAAAGGGAGAGGAATTATTACAACTTATGTATTTATTACAATGCTGTTCGGAGGAGGCCTGATTCCTAATTTCATGCTGGTAAAAAGTCTGGGACTGTTGGATTCGCGCTGGTCCATGATTTTTCCGGGACTGATCAGCACCTGGAATATGCTGGTAATGCGTAATTTTTTCATGGCGATTCCGGATAGCCTGAAAGAAGCGGCGATCATTGACGGCGCAAATGACATTCAGGTACTGACTCGGGTGGTGCTTCCCCTGTCAAAGGCCTCCATTGCGACGATAGGACTTTTCTACGCGGTGGGTCACTGGAATGCCTGGTTTGACGCCATGATCTATATCAATGATAAAAATAAGCTTCCGATGCAGAATCTGCTTCGGAACATTATTACTGCGACGATGGGGTTAGATGATATGGGTTCAGGACTGATGAATAATCTGGCCTCAAAACCTCCTACGCAGGCGATGCGTTCAGCTGTGATTATTGTTACCGTATTGCCGATTTTGTTTGTATATCCATTTATCCAGAAATACTTTGTCAAGGGCGTTATGGTAGGAAGCGTCAAGGGATGAGCGCTATGATGGCAGAGGTATATTAACGGGAGGAGAACAGTTATGTTAGAGTTAATAAACACAACCGTATTGGAAAAATATCAAAGCGGCAGTTTTACAGAATACCGGATACCAGCAATAGTTGTAATGAATGATGGGACGTTAATAACTGCTTATGAGGCCCGCAGGGGGCAGGGCGGAGACTGGGCAGAGATTTGGATTGGCGTGCGCCGAAGCACCGATGGGGGACGAAGCTTTTCAGAGGTACAGTATCCGCATCAGAAGATTACGGATTTATCCGTAAAGGGAACGATTACCTGGAATAATCCGGTATTAATTGCCGATGGAGATCTTCTGCATCTGTTTTTCTGTTCAGAATATGCAAGGGTATGGTATTGCAGAAGTCAGGACCATGGGGTCGAATTCAGTGAGCCGGTAGAAATTACAGGCTGCTTTGAGAAATTTCCGTTCAACTGGAATGTATGCGCGGTTGGCCCTGGCCATGGGATTGTTGCTTCCGATGGGAGGCTGATCGTTCCCATATGGGTTGCATCCGGCGCGATCAGAATGGATCTGGATCAGAAAGGAAGGATTAAAGAGCACAGTCCGTCAAAGGCAGGCTGTATTGTGAGCGATGACAGGGGAAAGACATGGACCTGCGGGTTTCTGGCAGACGAAATAGAGAACGGAAGCGAAACGGCTGTGGTGCAGCTGCAAAGCGGGGAGTTTCTGTTTAATTTCCGCAATACCGGTCCTGATGGATGCCGGCTACTTGGAATCAGCGATCGGAATTTGCGGGGCCTGACAAAGCAGTGGTCTGAGTCGTCGCTGCCGGATCCATGCTGTATGGGCAGTATGGTAAATGCGGATGGACGTGTGTATTTTGTGAATTGTATGAACTCTGCCGTAACAGGGAAATCACTGGGGAAAAGGATTAATCTGACGATTACGGAAAGTCTGGATGACGGAAAAAGCTTTAAGCCGGTATTCATGGTTGATAAGATCGGCGGTTACGCTGATATCGCGGCGGACAAAGACAGAATATACGTTTTTTATGAGAAGGGAATGGATGGGAAGATTCATGAACTGGTCTTAAAATGCTATCACAGAACTGGTGAATACAGCGATTACAATTGCACAGCGGTATGACCGCGGAAAGGAGAAGGCAATGCTTGCACAAACACCGCCTATGGGTTGGAATTCCTGGAACACATTTGGTCCCAACATTCATGAAGAACTGATTTTGGAAATTGCGGACGCTATGGTTGAAGAGGGATACCGGGATGCTGGTTATTCGTACATTGTTATTGATGACTGTTGGTCTTTGCGTGAAAGAAACGCAGAGGGATATCTGGTGCCGGATCCGGAAAAATTCCCAAGAGGCATGAAGTTTTTAGCGGATTATATCCATGAGCGCGGCATGAAATTCGGCATATATTCCGCCGCGGGAGTGAAAACGTGTGCGGGGTATCCCGGCAGCTACGGACATGAATATCAGGACGCAAAAACCTTTGCTTCCTGGGGAGTGGATTTTTTGAAATATGATCTCTGCCATTTTCCTGGAAAAGGCGTTTGCAGGAACGCGTACCTGACGATGAGTATGGCGCTGCGTTCTTCAGGGCGCGAAATTCTGCTGTCTGGTTGTACAGTCGGAGAGCATGAGCCGGCGACCTGGATGCGTTCCATTGGCGCGCATATGTATCGCTCTACGGGAGATATTGCGGACAAATATGAGTCTTTTCGCAATAACGGCGTCAGCCAGATAGACAGGCTATATAGTTCTGCACCGGGTTGCTTCAACGATCCTGATATGCTGATTGTTGGAATGTACGGGAATGGAAATGTTTCGCAGCTCGGAGGCTGTACGGATGAAGAGTATAAAATGCATTTTGCTTTATGGTGTATGATGGGCGTGCCTCTGATGATGGGCGGAGATATACGCAAAATGAATGATTTCTGCAAGAAGCTTATGCTTAATAAAGAATTGATTGCTATTAACCAGGATCCGGAGGCAAGACCGCCGTATTATGAGAATAAAGCGCGGTATGCGAGTACGGCACGCATGGGTCTTATGAAGTTATTGGCAAATCAGGAGATGGTGCTGGGATACTTTAACTTTGCGGACACGCCGCTGGACGTGCTTATTTATTTCGATGATATCGGCGTGCCATTTTACAGTGGTTATGGTCTGGAACTTACAGATATATTTACAGGTGAAAAACTCGGAGTGAAATATGACTTTTTCACACCGCGTCTGGAGGGACATACCTGTCAGTTATACCGCGCGAAAATGGTGCGGAGGTGAAAAATGGAGGTCAATAAATGCCGGGAGTGCGGAAAAGAACTAACGCACGATGAGATCGGATTGTACCGCAGGCTGGTCAATCGGGGCGCCAAAGATTTTCTTTGTATCGAATGCCTTGCGGCGTATTTTAGAATATCTGTTGACGTACTCAGGAAACGTATACAGACGTTTAAGGCAGATGGATGTACATTGTTTTTTTAGGGGCTAATATAAAGTATCGAAATCCAAAAGGAGGAAAAAGATATGATGATTTCAGTTACAATTAACGAAAAACGCAAGGTGGGTGTGAGAAATCCCATGATTTACGGACATTTCATTGAGCATTTTCACAGGCAGATCTATGGCGGCGTTTACGATCCGGGTAATCCTCTGTCTGATGAAGACGGGTTCAGGACAGACGTTTTAGACGCCATGAAGAAAATCAGGATTCCGATCCTCAGATGGCCCGGCGGATGTTTTGTGTCGGCCTACCATTGGAAGGACGCCGTAGGCAATCAGAGGCTCCCCTATTTCGACAAGGCATGGCGGGTGGAGGATCCGAGCACGTTCGGTACGGACGAATATATAAAGCTTTGCCGAAAGCTTGGCTGCGAGCCCTATATTTGCACCAACGCGGGGACGGGAACGATGGAGGAGATGAGCGACTGGGTTGAGTATTGCAATCTTGAGAATGAGGGGCGTTATGCAAAATGGCGTATCGAAAATGGGTATGAAGAACCCCATAAGGTTAAGTATTGGAGTATCGGCAATGAGAATTACGGTTCCTGGGAGATCGGAGCCAAGAACGCTGACGAATGGGGAAGGCTGGTGAGGGAGGCTGTCAAGATGATCAAACGAGTCGACCCATCAACGGAGCTGTCTGCGGCTGCGCTTTCGGATACAGACTGGAATTTAAAGCTTCTAAACGCCTGCGGGCGAGGGCTGGACTGGATTTCAATCCATCAGTACTGGGATCCGCTGTCGCAGAATAATAATCCTGCGACATATGAACAGTGCATGGCCTGTACGAAGAATCTCAGCCGTCAGATCGACGACGTGAGGGGTCTTCTGACCGTCCTGCATTTGGAGGACAAGATAAAGATTGCGTTTGATGAATGGAACTTAAGGGGATGGCACCATCCGAAGGTCGCGGTGGCGGTAAGCAAGGAGGATTACTTAACGCCGAGGGATAAGAATGACGATAACAGCACATATACGATGGCGGACGCGGTGTTCACGGCGTGTTTCCTGAATACGCTAAACAGGAACTGCGATATCGTGGGAATGGCTAATTTTTCGCCGGTGATCAACACGAGAGGCTGTATCTACAGTCATGACAAAGGCATTGTTCTCAGAAGCACATATCATGTATTTGATTTGTACGTAAATTATCTCGGCGATACGATGATCGATCTGTGGTCCGAAGACAGTATGCCTTCCATGGAAATTTGCAATAAGAAGGGCGAATCGGTGACTGTAGATACACTTGACCTGCTTGCGACAAAGTGGTCCGACAGAGAAGGAATCGCGATCGCCGCTGTGAATAAGCATCCCGATCAGGCTTTGGAAATTGCGGTCAGTGGTGCCGGTTTCGGAACCGTGGCGGAAGCTAAGGTTTTCTGCATCGAAGGAAATGGTACGGATTCCTATAATGATATCGGCAGAAATGAAGTGTATATTAAGGAAAGGAATCTTGGAAGATATGAAGAAAGCATGAAGGTACGGCTTGAGCCGCATTCTGTGAATGTGATCCAGGTTTTTCCATGCAGATAGCAATCAGATAAAGGTGTTGGAATTATGAAACGATCAGACATTAACAGGTATATAAAAAGCATGGAAAAGCTGGTTCATGACAAAGGCTTTCCCCTTCCGCCATTCTGCTGTTGGACGCCGGAGGAATGGAAGAAGAAGGGGCATGAGTATGACGAGATCCGCGACAACATGCTTGGCTGGGATATTACCGACTGTGGACTCGGAAATTTTGAAAAGGTTGGCCTTGCACTGGTCACGCTGCGCAATGGGAACCAGAACAATCCCAGGTATAAGAAGGTATATGCGGAAAAGCTTCTGATGCTTCGGGAAGGCCAGCATTTTCCGCTGCACTTTCACTGGAAGAAGTCGGAGGACATCATCAATCGTGGCGGCGGCACGCTTATCATTCATGTCTATAATGATGACAATGGAGAACTGGGAGCGACAGATGTGCTGGTCAATTCAGACGGGCGGTCCTATTATGTGCCTGCGGGAACCGGGATAGAGCTTAAGCCTGGGATGAGCCTCACCCTCTGGCCGCATCAGTACCATGATTTTGACGTAATTCCCGGAACCGGCGACGTACTGATCGGCGAGGTGTCTATGTGCAACGATGATAATACAGATAACCGGTTCTATGAGAAGGTGGGAAGATTTCCGACGATCGAGGAGGATGAGCCGCCTTATCGTCTGCTGTGCAACGAGTATCCGGCAGCGGAGTGAGTTTTTTTCATCAAAAAAGATAGTAGATCCTGATACGCTTTTCTGATAGAATGGGAGCATAACAGGAAAAGGGTATCAAGGATAAGAAAATGAGAGGGGGGATTCTATGATTCCGAGGCCGGAGCATCCGCAGCCGCAGATGCGGAGAGACAGTTGGATGAACCTGAACGGGGAGTGGGATTTTGCGTTTGATTTCGGAAACAGCGGGATTGACAGGAAACTCTATGAAAAAACGGAACTGGACCGCAAGATCATGGTGCCGTTCTGTCCGGAAAGTGTGCTTAGCGGGATCGGATATAAGGATTTTATGCGTTCCGTATGGTATCACAGGACGGTCGAACTTACGGAAGCACAGACTGCGGGAAAGGTACTGCTGCATTTTGGCGCTGTGGACTATGAATGCCGGGTATGGGTGAACGGACAGAGCGCCGGTGTTCATAAAGGCGGTTACACATCCTTTGTGTTTGATGTCACGAAACTGGTGCATCCCGGAAAAAATAGTCTGTCCGTTTACGCCGGGGACGACATGAGGCGCGGCGTTCAAGCGCGGGGAAAGCAGTCAGAGCTTTACGGCTCCCACAACTGCGACTATACCCGAACGACCGGAATCTGGCAGACGGTCTGGCTTGAGTTCGTGCCGGAAAGGTATATCAAAGCGGTACGTTATTATCCCAATATCGCGGAGGGGACGGTGACGGTACAGGCTGTGACGGAAGGCGCCGGGACCCTGCGTGCCAGGGCGTTTTATGAAGGAGATGAATGCGGAAGCGCGAAATCGGTTATCTGCGCGGGTCAGGGATTCCTGACGATATCGCTTTCCGAGCTGCATCTGTGGGAAGCGGGTCATGGGAGACTTTATGAACTGGAACTGTGCTTTGAGGAGGATCTGGTCCACAGCTATTTCGGAATGCGCGAAGTGAGGGCAGAAGGGGAGAGAGTGCTGATCAACGGGAAATCCGTATTCCAGCGGCTGGTGCTGGATCAGGGCTTTTATCCGGATGGGATCTACACGGCTCCTTCGGAAGAGGCGCTCGTTCAGGATATCCGTCTGTCCATGGAGGCCGGCTTTAACGGCGCACGGCTGCATCAGAAGGTGTTTGAACCGCTGTTTTTGTATCACTGCGACCGGTTGGGTTATCTGGTATGGGGAGAATATGGAAACTGGGGTCTGGACTACAGCGCGCCGGAGAGTCTTAAGCGATTTCTGCCGGAGTGGCTGGAGGCGGTTGACAGGGATTTTAACCACCCCGCGATCATCGGCTGGTGCCCGTTCAATGAAACCTGGGATTATGAGGGCCGTAAGCAGGATGACGATCTGATCGCCCTTGTTTATCGGATGACGAAGCAGCGGGACGTCACGCGTCCCTGCATTGACACCAGCGGAAATTACCATGTGGAATCGGATATTTTTGACACGCATGACTATACGCAGGATCCGCAGATCTTTGCCGCGCATTTCGCAGATTTCGCAGCGGGAGGAAAACCCTATGACCAGGCAGGGAAACGGCAGCGTTTTCTCGAAGGCATACCGTTCTTTGTCAGCGAGTATGGCGGGATCAAGTGGGACGCGGATGGCGCAGATGCGGCAGGCTGGGGCTATGGGACAGGCCCGGCGACAAAGGAAGAGTTTCTGGCAAGATATAAGGGACTGACCGATGTTCTGCTGGATCATCCGCGTATGTTCGGGTTTTGCTATACACAGCTTTATGATGTGGAACAGGAGCGGAATGGCCTGTATACATACGATCGGAAACCAAAGTTTGATATGGATGTGATTCGAAAGATCAACAGCCGGAAGGCAGAGATCGAGAAGAGGTAATGGAAGTAAAAGCTCCGGGCGGGAGATAGGAGAAATCCGCAAAACTAAGGGGCTGTTGCAAAACAGGTGAGTAATCATCTGTGGAGCAATGGCCCCGTCGATGATTCTAAATATAACTGACTTCGGAGCTGCAGCCACTCACTATCTGTTTATGTGAGGCTGCAGCTCTGTAAAATATCAGGCCAGTCGGTCGGCAGTCGATTGCTGGTCTCAGTAGAGGACAATATGTTCAGCTGTCCTGAGGAATGGAGATGCCTGCCTTTTCAAGAAGCTGGCGCAGCTGCTGGTTTTCAGAAGCCAGCTGCTGATTCTTCTCAGTCAACTTCTCAATATACTCGTCCTTCCACCCTGTGCGCCGGTAATAGTCCTCCCGGGCCTCGCACTGCAGGCGGATCTTCTCGTCCTCGCTCAGTACCACGGCCGTCCTGGCCGCGTCGGTGAATATCGGGTTCTG
>CANQFR010000037.1 GCA_947599905.1 uncultured Lachnospiraceae bacterium | reverse complement strand
GAATTCGGCGCTATTGATTACACGACGATCGTGGTCTCCACCGCGTCCGATCTGGCGCCGCTTCAGTATATCGCTCCCTACGCGGGGTGCGCGATCGGTGAGGAATGGATGGAGAACGGCGAAGACGTGCTGGTGGTCTATGACGATCTGAGCAAGCACGCGGCGGCGTACCGTACGCTTTCCCTGCTGCTGAAGCGTCCCCCGGGGCGCGAGGCTTATCCCGGCGACGTGTTCTACCTGCATTCCAGGCTTCTGGAGCGGGCGTCCCGGCTGTCGGATGAGCTGGGCGGCGGGTCTTTGACCGCCCTGCCGATCATCGAGACGCAGGCGGGCGACGTGTCCGCGTACATTCCGACGAATGTCATTTCCATCACCGACGGCCAGATCTATCTGGAGACCGAGATGTTCAATTCCGGCTTCCGCCCGGCGATCAACGCCGGTCTGTCCGTGTCCCGTGTCGGCGGCGCTGCCCAGATCAAGGCGATGAAGAAGATCGCGGCGCCGATCCGTGTGGAGCTGGCCCAGTACCGTGAGCTGGCGTCCTTTGCGCAGTTCGGTTCCGAACTGGACGCGGCGACGACCGAGCAGCTGGCCCAGGGCGAGCGCATCCGTGAGGTGTTAAAGCAGCCGCAGTATAAGCCCATGCCGGTGGAGTACCAGGTCATCATCATTTACGCGGTGACCCGGAAGTTCCTGCTTGATATCCCGACGGACCAGATCCTGGATTTCCAGGAGAAGCTGTTTAAGTTCATCGACACCAAATATCCGGAGATTCCTGCGGAGATTAAGAAGACCCGCGTGATCTCCGATGAGATGGACGCGCTTCTGGCGAAGGCGATCGGGGAGTGCAAGGCGCAGGGGTGAGACGCGTCAGCCCGGAGGCATGATTTTATGCAGAAATGAAATGCCTCAGGCCGGACATGAGCGGGGGACAGCGGACTGTAAAGAAGGAGCAGGTGACAGATCATGGCAACCATGAGAGATATCAAGCGCCGGCGCGACAGCATCCAGAGCACGGAGCAGATCACGAAGGCGATGAAGCTGGTGGCGACTGTGAAGCTGCAGAAGTCCAGGGCGAGAGCGGAGGCGGCGAAGCCGTATTTTAACCTGATGTATGATACGATGAGTTCTATCATTACCAGGTCCGGCGCGATCCGGCATAAGTATCTGCAGGCCGGCGCGTCACCGAAGAAGGCGGTCGTTACGATCACCTCTAACCGCGGTCTGGCGGGTGGCTATAACAATAATATCGTAAAGCTTGTGAATGCGGAGCTTCCGGCGGCGGATACACTGGTATACGCCATCGGCCGTAAGGGCCGCGACGGCCTGGCAAGACGGGGGTTTGCCATTCAGGGCGACTACTCGGAGGTCATCAACGACCCGCTCTATCAGGACGCGTCGGAGCTGGCAGACGTGCTTCTGAAAGCATTCACCGCCGGGGAGATCGGCGAGATCTATCTGGCATTTACGATGTTTAAGAATACGGTTGTGCATACGCCCAGACTACTGAAGCTTTTGCCGGTGGAACTGCCGGACCGGGAAGGAAGGGCGGATGGCGCTTCAGACGCAGAACCGAAGGCGCGGGCCATCATGGACTACGAGCCGGACGACGAGACCGTGCTGGACGCCATTGTTCCGAAGTACATGAGCAGCCTGATCTACGGCGCCCTTCTGGAATCGCTGGCCAGCGAGAACGGTGCCCGCATGACGGCCATGGATTCGGCGACCAGCAACGCGGAGGAGATGATCGAGGATCTGAGCCTCCAGTACAACCGGGCGCGTCAGGGCGCGATCACGCAGGAACTGACGGAGATCGTCGCCGGGGCGAATGCAATCGGCGGATAACGAAATATGAAGATGTCTGGGTCAAGATTCCTTTTGCCCCAACATCATATGAATAAGGAGAACCAAGATGGCAGAGCAAAATGCAGGCAAGATCACACAGGTCATCAGCGCTGTGCTGGACATCAAGTTCAGCCAGGGAAAGCTCCCGGATATTAACGAGGCCGTGACCATCGCCACGAAGGACGGCGGGAAACTGGTGGCAGAGGTCTCCCAGCATCTGGGTGATGACACGGTGCGCTGTATCGCGATGGGCAGCACCGACGGTCTGACCCGCGGCATGGAAGCCGTGGCGACAGGGCATCCGATTACAGTGCCCGTGGGCGAGAAGACCCTGGGACGTATCTTCAATGTCCTGGGCGAACCCATTGATAATAAGGAGAAACCGGATGTGGACACCTATCTTCCGATCCACCGTCCGGCTCCGACATTCGAGCAGCAGTCCACGGAGACGGAGATTCTGGAGACCGGCATCAAGGTCGTCGATCTTCTGTGCCCGTACCAGAAGGGCGGCAAGATCGGCCTCTTCGGAGGCGCCGGCGTCGGCAAGACCGTGCTGATCCAGGAACTGATCCGCAATATCGCGACCGAGCATGGCGGCTATTCCGTGTTCACCGGTGTCGGCGAGCGTACCCGTGAGGGCAACGACCTCTATCACGAGATGACCGAGTCCGGCGTTATCAACAAGACCACAATGGTATTCGGCCAGATGAACGAGCCGCCGGGGGCGCGTATGCGCGTGGGCCTGACGGGTCTGACCATGGCCGAGTATTTCCGCGATGAGGGCGGCAAGGACGTGCTGCTGTTCATCGATAACATTTTCCGATTCACACAGGCCGGTCCCGAAGTGTCCGCACTTCTGGGACGTATGCCGTCCGCCGTGGGCTATCAGCCGACGCTGCAGACGGAGATGGGCGCCCTGCAGGAGCGCATTACTTCCACGCGGAACGGATCCATCACATCGGTCCAGGCCGTGTATGTGCCTGCCGACGACCTGACGGACCCGGCCCCGGCCAATACATTTGCCCATCTGGACGCGACGACGGTGCTAAGCCGTTCCATCGTTGAGCTGGGTATCTATCCGGCGGTGGATCCGCTGGAGTCCACTTCCCGCATCCTGGATCCGCGTATTGTGGGTGAGGAGCATTACGAGGTGGCGCAGCGGGTGATTCAGGTGCTGCAGAAGTACAAGGAGCTGCAGGATATCATCGCGATGTTGGGCATGGATGAGCTTTCCGAGGAGGATAAGCTGACAGTGGCCCGCGCGAGAAAAGTGCAGAGATTTTTGTCCCAGCCGTTCTTCGTGGCCGGGCAGTTCACCGGCCTGGAAGGCCGCTATGTGCCGCTCAGTGAGACAATCCAGGGCTTCAAGGAGATTCTGGACGGCAAGCACGACGATGTGCCGGAAGGGTATTTCATGAACGCCGGCAACATCGACGACGTACTGGCGAAAGTGAAGGGCTGAGCGCAGTCGGGAGGATTCAGAATGGCTGATTTATTCAAGCTGAAGGTTGTCACGCCCGACCGCATTTTCTATGACGGGAATGTCACTATGGTCGAATTGACGACTACAGAGGGCGAAATCGGTATCTATGCCAACCATATTCCCACTACGGCCGTTGTGGCTCCGGGAGTCTTAAAGATTCACGAGGAAGGCGGGGAGAAAAAAGCCGCGCTGATGGCCGGTTTTATCGAGGTTCTTCAGGCTCAGGTAACGGTCATGGCCGAGGTAGCTGAGTGGCCGGAGGATATCGACGTAAAGCGTGCGGAGGAAGCCAGGATCCGGGCCGAACGGCGGTTGAAGGACCGTTACCCGGGGACAGATGTGATGCGTGCGGAGATGGCGCTTAAGAGGGCCATTGTCCGTCTGGAGGCGAAGGCAAGGTAGCAGCAGTGCCGGACGCGCATCATGAAATACGCAAAGCAATGGGGGAACAGACGATGCAGGACACAACTTTAGTCATCATGGCAGCCGGTATCGGCAGTCGTTTCGGCGGCGGTATCAAGCAGTTGGAGCCGGTGGGTTCCCACGGCGAAATCATCATGGATTATTCGATCTACGATGCGGTTCGGGCCGGATTCAACAAGGTGATCTTTATTATCCGGAAAGATCTGGAGGATGATTTCAGACGGATTATCGGCCGCCGCATCGAGCAGGTGATCCATACGGAATATGCGTTTCAGGAACTTACCGATCTTCCTGCCGGTTTTACGGTGCCGGAAGGCCGCAAAAAGCCCTGGGGTACAGGCCAGGCTGTTTTAAGCATCAAGGGCCTTGTGAACGAACCATTTCTGGTGATTAATGCCGACGATTATTATGGCCGGGAAGGTTTCCGACGTCTGCACGACTATATGGTCGGTCAGATGAAGGACAGGGACGGTGTCTATGATATGTGCATGGGCGGTTTCCTGCTGGAGAATACACTGAGCGAGAATGGCGGCGTGAGCCGCGGCGTCTGCAGCGTGACGGACGATGGCTATCTGAAGACGGTCGTTGAGACTTACGACATTCGGAAAACCGCGGATGGTCTTGCTGCGAAGGATGAAGCAGGCGCGCCGGTCGCGCTTCCTTCCGGCTGTCCTGTCTCCATGAATATGTGGGGGCTGCCGGTGACATTTCTGGACGAGCTGGAAGCCGGTTTTCCGGCGTTCCTCGCGTCCCTCCGGGACGGCGACGTGAAGTCCGAGTACCTTTTGCCGACGATCATCGACCGCCTTGTAAACGCCGGCAAAGCACGGGTGAAGGTTATCGGGACGCCGGATAAATGGTTCGGCGTTACCTACAGAGAGGATAAGCAGACAGTGGTAGATTCCATCCGCGCACTGGTTGCGGCGGGCGTTTATCCGGAAAGACTGTTCAAGTAAGACAATGAAGCTGTTAAAGAGAGCGGCCATCCTGGCCGGGATTTTCCTGGCCGCGGTGGGGATTTATCTGGTCATATCATGGAATCAGACAGAGCGGGCAGAGACGGTGTACACCCTGATGGAGGCGCCGTCTCTGCCTGTCGTGTATGCACAGACCTGCAGCGGGGAGGCAAACCGGCTGGTCGGATTCACGCAGGAAATGGGCGTGTCCGTGGCAAGGGAATCTCTGGTTATCCTGCAGGAGGACAGAAGCCTTCCGGTCGAAATCCGGGAATACGGTGCGGCGCCCCTGTCTGTCAGCTATGAGATTCGAAGTCTTGACGGGGAGCGGCTGGTGGAACGCGCGCAGGCGGACCTGGGTGTGGGCAGCCCGGCGGCGCAGGCGGATCTGGGCGCGGGCAGTCCGGAGGCACAGGCGGATCTGGGCGCGGGCGGCCCGGCGGCACAGACGGACCAGAACGCGCTCAATCCGGCAGCCCGGGAGGTCGGGCAGACCGGCGGGGAAGGCGTAAGCCGCCTGACGCTGCAGTTTCAGAACCTGATCAGTCGGGATACCGAATATCTGCTCCATATTCAGGTCGATACCGAACTGCACGGGCAGCTGAATTACTATACACGGATTCTCTGGCCCACGGAGAGCCATGCGCAGGAGATGCTCGCGCTCGCGAGGGAATTCTCCGTGAAGACCTTTGATGAGGCGCAGGCCGCCACGCTGGTTACCTATCTGGAGACGACGGACACGGCGGATAATTCGTCACTGGGCGATGTGTCACTTAAGTCCAGCTTCTCCCAGATCACCTGGGCGGGACTTCATATGGAGCCTGTGGGAGAGATGCGGGTGACGCTTACGGAACTGGACGGCATCATGGGCCAGGTGCGCGTGACCTATCAGGTGAGCCGCCAGCCCGAAACCGGGCAGGCGGAACTTTACGATGTGGAAGATTATTATACCATGCGCTGGGATGAGAAGCGGATTTACATGATGGATTTCAAGCGCACGATGAATGAAGTATTTTCCGGCCGCAGGGAGGCATTTTCCGGCAAGCGCATCCTTCTGGGCATCGGCACGGATGCGGCGGTATCGCGGAAGAAGAGTGATAATGGCCGTTATCTGGCTTTTGTGTTTAACCGGGAATTGTGGCTGTACGATCAGGACGAGAGCCAGGCGGTGAAGCTGTTTTCCTTCCGTCTTGAGGCGGACGATACGGGCCGCAGCGACTATGACCGGCACGATATCAGGATTCTGGCCGTGAATGACGATGGCAACGTGGATTTTCTGGTGTATGGCTATATGAACCGCGGCGTGCATGAAGGCAGTCAGGGAATCAGCATCTGCCGTTACGACCAGAAACGGCGCGGGGCGATTGAGGAAATGTTCTATATCCCGTCGGGAGAGTCGTTCGATGAGCTGCGGGAAAATGTGGAACTTCTGTGCCATTTGAGCGAACAGAATATGCTGTATCTGTATCTGGACCGTGCTGTGTTCGCAGTGGACCTCACAAGTGACGAATACCTTGTGGTGGCGCAGAACCTGGTGGACGGGGCTTACGCGATCAGCAGCGACGGTGACCGTTTCGCCTGGCAGGACAGTCAGACGACCGAAGGAACGGCGATCATTCACCTGCTGAATCTGGATACCGGCGGAAAGCAGGAGATTGCGGCGCCGGACGGCGCGGTGCTGCGTACCATCGGCTTCGTGCAGGGAGATTTCGTCTATGGCCTGCTTAAGGCCGGGTGGAAATGGTATCTGAACGGCCGGATGACGGAACCGCCGATGTACGCGATCGAAATCGTGGATGATACGCTCAGCAACCAGTCCGGTTATGAGCCGGAAGGGCTGTATATTTCCAATGTCAGCGTGGAGGAAGCGCGGATTCATCTGGACCGCTTTGTGAAAACCGGCGACGACAGCTACGAATATCATGACAGCGACACCATTGTCTGCAATACGGCAGCGGATACGGTTTACATGGAGGGAATCGGCTGGTACGCCTCGGAAGACCGGCGGAAGCTGTATTTCATCCAGCTGGACCAGGATGTGAAAAACGGGCGGGGCGTCAGGCTATCCGCAGCCAGCGGGATTTCCTATGACGGGTCGGAGCGGCTGGATCTGCATTCGGAAGGGCCGCAGCAGAAAACGCTCTTCTACGCGTACGGACGCGGAAAACTGCAGGGAATCTACACGGAACTCGGCCCGGCGGCGGATGCGGTTTATGATTTGATGGGAATCGTGACGGATGCAGATCAGCGCATTCTCTGGGATCGTGTGAACCGCCCGGCGATCAGGGGACTCAAAGATCCGCAGGCGCTGGCCTATGAGGTGACGAAACGCATGGGCAGCGGGATGAACGTGGAGACGGACGGTCTGATGCTTCTGGAATGCCGGGGCATGACGATGCGCGAAACGCTGTATTATATCGGCATGGGGTGGCCGGTACTGGCTTATACGGAAGGCGGCTCGTATCTGCTGCTGTACGGATACGATCAGTACAATGTGAGCGTGATGAACCCGGAAACCGGCGAGAGATATAAGCTTGGGCTGAACGATGCAACCGCGTATTTCGAGGAATTCGGCAATGATTTTGTGTGTGCTGTGCAGGCAAAATAGGCCGTTGGGACATGTTCTAAAAAACATTGTAAAAAAACGGTAAGATTTTCTTTACATTTTTTTCATATTTTGGTATGATAGGTATACGTGGCAGTGCCGCGCGAATAATGACGAATTTTGTCACTGTGGAGAGAGTCTGATGGAACAGTTTATTATGAAGGGCGGAAGTCCGCTGGCCGGAGAAGTATCGATCAGCGGCGCAAAGAACGCTGCGCTCGGAATTCTGGCAGCGTCGATCATGACCGATGAGGACGTTCTGATCGAGAACCTGCCGGACGTGAACGACATCAATGTGATGCTGGAAGCGATGCAGGCGATCGGCGCAAGCGTGAACCGGATTGACCGCCATACCGTAAAGATTAATGCCGAGGGCATCAGTGATGTGTCCATCGAGGATGAATATATGCGCAGAATCCGCGCGTCTTACTATTTTATCGGCGCGCTTTTAGGCAAATACAAGAGTGCGAGAGTGCCGCTTCCCGGCGGCTGTAATATCGGCAGCAGGCCCATTGACTTACATCTGAAAGGCTTCCGTGCGCTTGGCGCGAAGGTGGATATCGAACGCGGCGCGGTTTCCGCACATGCGATCGATCTTGTGGGCAGCCATATCTATCTGGATAAAGTGTCCGTGGGCGCGACGATCAATATCATGATGGCAGCGGCGCTGGCGGAGGGCCAGACGATCATTGAGAATGTAGCGAAGGAGCCGCATGTGGTCGACGTGGCAAACTTCCTTAACAGCATGGGCGCGAATATCCGCGGCGCCGGTACGGATGTGATCCGCATCAAGGGCGTGCGGCGCCTCCATGGTACGGAGTACGCGGTGATTCCGGATCAGATCGAGGCCGGGACCTTCATGTGCGCGGCGGCGATAACCCGCGGCGATGTGACGCTGCGTAATGTCATCCCGAAGCATCTGGAGTCCATTTCCGCGAAATTAAAAGAGATCGGCTGCGAGGTTGTCGAGTTTGACGACGCGGTGCGTGTGATCGGCCGTTCCCGTCAGACCCGTACGAATGTGAATACGCAGGTGTATCCTGGCTTCCCGACGGATATGCAGCCGCAGATCACGGTGACGCTCGCTCTG
The DNA here is from genome assembly GCA_947599905.1 of uncultured Lachnospiraceae bacterium. Taxonomy (GTDB): domain Bacteria; phylum Bacillota; class Clostridia; order Lachnospirales; family Lachnospiraceae; genus UBA3402. The sequence goes on along the minus strand of CANQFR010000037.1, from coordinate 9,976 downwards.
GCAGAGGGAACCAGTATCGTGACGGAGAGCATTTTCGAGAACCGCTTCAAATACGTCGATGAGCTGTCCCGCATGGGTGCGGCTGTGAAAGTGGTGGAAGGCAACGTCGCCATCGTCACGGGCGTCGGAAAGCTGACCGGGGCGCAGGTATCGGCTCCGGATCTGCGCGCGGGCGCGGCGCTGGTGATCGCCGGTCTGGCCGCCGAGGGTTATACGGTGGTGGACGATATCGAGTACATACAGCGCGGTTACGAGCAGTTCGAGCAGAAACTGGCCGGACTGGGCGCGATGATCGAGCGGGTGGATTCCGAGAAAGAGGCGCGGAAATTCCGGCTGAAGGCGGGCTGACGGCGCAGCGAGAGTCGAGAGCCCTGGCTGAAGCCGGCTGACAACAGCGGCAGCGGAAGCCGGAAGCCTTGACTGAGGCGGGCTGACAGCATAGCAGAAGCTGAGAACAGGGTCAGAAGAAACCGCTTGGCAAGTTCAGGCGTTTCGAATAGAATCAGTATTGTAACAATTGAATAGAAAAGTGCGTATATCCCTTATTCAGAGTGATGGAGATACATAGGATCTGTGAAGTCACGGCAACCCCGCGCACACGCCGCCTGCGGCGGCGAGGATGAACGGAAGGTGCCAACCTGAGCGAGTAATCGAACAATAAGAGGATTTGACGGCAGAAGTATGTTGATCAAGTCCGGAGTTCGCTGCGGACTTTTCTTTTTGCCTGATGATGACGCAGACATTGCCGGATACGGCCGTGCCGTGGCTGCGCCTGTCGTCAGAGGAATCTCCGGGAGGCAAACATGGAGAAACGGTTTTTTACATCCGAGTCCGTGACGGAAGGACATCCGGACAAAATGTGCGACCAGATCAGCGACGCAATTCTTGACGAACTGCTTCGGCAGGACCCGATGAGTCGGGTGGCCTGTGAAACGGCGGTGACGACCGGTCTGGTGCTGGTTATGGGCGAGATCACGACGAACGCCTATGTGGATATCCAGAGGGTGGTGCGCGAGACGGTACGCGAGATCGGCTACGACCGGGCGAAGTACGGTTTCGATTGCGACACCTGCGGCGTGATCACGGCGATCGATGAGCAGTCGAGTGATATCGCGATGGGCGTGGACAGGGCGCTCGAGGCGAAGGAGAATGGGATGAGCGATGCGGAGATCGACGCAATCGGCGCGGGCGATCAGGGTATGATGTTCGGTTATGCGACGAATGAAACGGAAGAGTATATGCCGTATCCGATCGCGTTGGCGCATAAGCTGGCAAGACAGCTCTCGAAGGTCCGCAAGGACGGTACGCTCCCCTATCTGCGGCCCGACGGAAAGACGCAGGTGACGGTGGAGTACGATGAAAACGGCAGACCGTTCCGTCTGGAGGCGGTCGTTCTGTCCACCCAGCATGACGATGCGGTTTCCCAGGAGCAGATTCACAGGGACATTAAACAGTATGTCTTCGACGAGATTCTCCCGGCGGAGATGGTGGACGCGGAGACGAAATTCTTCATCAATCCGACCGGACGTTTTGTGATCGGCGGCCCTCACGGCGACAGCGGCCTGACCGGACGGAAGATCATTGTAGATACCTATGGCGGCTATGCGCGGCACGGCGGCGGCGCGTTCTCCGGCAAGGACTGCACGAAGGTGGACCGCTCGGCGGCGTACGCTGCGCGTTATGTGGCGAAGAATCTCGTGGCGGCCGGACTCGCGGACAAATGCGAGATCCAGCTTTCCTACGCCATCGGCGTAGCGCATCCGATGTCGGTTTCCGTAGATACGTTCGGAACCGGACGGCTCTCCGACGAACGCCTTGTGGAGATCGTCCGCGAGAACTTCGACCTGCGCCCCGCCGGTATCATCCGGATGCTCGGCCTGCGCCGCCCGATCTATAAGCAGACCGCCTCCTATGGGCATTTCGGCCGCAATGACCTCGATCTGCCGTGGGAGAAACTGGACAAGGCGGAAGTACTGCGCAGATACTCAGCGTGAGGCATTTATTTCCTGCTACGCGAAGGCGGCAAAGAGCAGATTTACCGCCGCGCAGAGCAGCATACCCAGTGCGGTGGGAAGGATCATGGCGAGTGCGGTCCATTTCCGGCTGCCGGTTTCCCTGCGGATTGTGAGGCAGGTCGTGGAGCAGGGCCAGTGGAAGAGGCAGAAGATCATCATGCATAAGGCGGTCTTCGCGGTCCAGCCGTGCGCAGTGAGCAGGGAAAACAGGGCCGCGGAGTCGGTCATTTCCACCAGTACGCCGGTCTGTAAGTAGGACATAAGGATGATCGGCAGCACGATCTCATTGGCTGGGAAGCCGAGGAGAAAGGCAGTCAGGATGACGCCGTCCAGACCCAGCAGCCGGGCAAAGGGATCAAGTGCGCCGGTGACAAGAGAAAGCAGGCTTGCGCCGCCGGCGTGCGTATTCGCCAGCAGCCAGATCAGGACGCCGGCGGGAGCGGCGACAGCCGCGGCGCGGCCGAGCACGAAGAGCGTACGGTCGAAAATGGAGCGTACGATGACTTTGCCGATCTGGGGGCGGCGGTAGGGCGGCAGCTCCAGCGTGAAGGAGGACGGGACGCCCTTAAGGAGCGTATGGGACAGAAGCCAGGAGCAGAACATCGTCGCCGCGACGCCCAGAAGGATGAGGGCTGTCAGCAGAGCGGCCGCCGGGAACGCGCCGGTGAGGGCTGTCTGCATCACACCGGCAAAACGGCCGGAGAACGCCGCGGTGCCGCTTTTTTCTGCGAGAAAGAACAGCGTGATCAGTGTGATTAACGTCGGGAAACGTCCGTTGCAGGGCACCATGGAATTGGTCAGGATGGCGATCAGCCGCTCTCTGGGGGAATCGATGATGCGGCAGCCGACGACCCCGGCGGCATTGCAGCCGAGTCCCATAGCCATGGTCAGGCACTGCTTGCCGCAGGCGCGGCAGCGCAGGAAGGCTTTATCCATGTTGAAGGCAACGCGCGGAAGATAACCCAGGTCTTCCAGAAGTGTGAACAGCGGGAAAAAGATCGCCATCGGCGGCAGCATGACGCTGACGACCCATGCCAGCACGCGGTAGGCGCCGCCGGTCAGGAGATTGACCAGGACGTCCGGCGCACCCAGACGGGTCAGCGCGGCTGCCAGCCGCGGTTCCAGCGAGAAGAGACATTTCCACAGCAGCTCCGACGGGATATTGGCGCCGGCCATCGTCAGCCAGAAGACGCCGAGGAGCAGCGCGACCATGATCAGGCTGCCGGTGATTCGCCCGGTGACGACGCGGTCAATGAATTCTTCGCGGCGCCGGTAATCGGCGCGGGTGTAGCGGATGGTTTCGCGCGCCAGCTGTCCCGGCGAGAAATCAAGGCAGTCGTAGAAGAATCTGTGTCCCGCCGCTTCATGAATGGCCTGTCTCAGGAGCCGCAGATCGCCGGCGCTGCGGGCGCAGCAGGGGATCACCGGGAACTGCAGGACGTCACGCAGGAGTTCGAAATCGATGCGGACGCCCTTTTTTTGCGCCTCGTCACAGAGATTGACGCAGAGAATCAGGGGAGTGCCGCGGTCCTTCACACAGTCTGTTTCAACGATCTGCTTTAAGAGGCGCAGGCCGCGTTCCGGGCAGGTGGCGTCGCAGACGACGACAATCACGTCCGCGTTGCCGTGACTCAGGAAATCCCGCGCGACTTCTTCCTCGCGGGAATGGGCGGCAAGCGAGTAGGTACCCGGCAGGTCCACGAGGAAATACTCCTGTCCGCCCTCTTTCATCAGCCCGGCCGCCGGTGCGACGGTCACGCCGGCCCAGTTGCCGGTATGCTGTTTCAGGCCGGTCAGGCCATTGAAAATGGTGCTTTTGCCTACGTTCGGATTGCCCGCCAGCGCCACAGTGATCTGTTTATTTTCCACGAAAACCTCCCGGATGCGGAGTCAGCCTTACGATTACACTATGAAAATACGGAATTGCGGGTGCCTGGGTATTTTATTTTTTGTAAATCTATGGTATAATCTCGTCAGAGATTATACCGCGCCGGTTCGGAGTCCGAACGAAGTGAGGACAAAACACCGGACCGAACCGTGCGCATCCCCCGGAGGGAGCATGTCCGGAGGACATGGTATAATATCTCGTCAGAGATTATACCGCGCCGGTTCGGAGTCCGAACGAAGCATCATCTTCGGGCAGGCTTGCATGCGCACTGTGAATCAGATGTAGGAGGTTATCACCCATGAAACATATAAAGCTGTTACTGGCGGCTATGATGCTGTGTTTCTGTCTCGCTTTTGCGGCGGCGCCCGCGTTGGAAGTCCGCGCGGACGGAACCGAAACCGCTGAGGAGACCGAAGACGGAAAGCAGGAGGACGAGGAGACGTTTTTCTTCTTCATGATGGGCGGCGCGCTGCTGATCGTCATTGTAGCGGTCGTAACGGCGGTGTCCACAGTTTCCGGTTCCATCGCTGTGGCCGCAAATATGGACGTGGACGGCGAGTAAGCCCGGGCTGACTGCCGCGATTCCGTTTGCATCACCGTTATCATACGAAAAGGAGACTTCGGATTTATGGAAGAAATGCTGAAAAAACCGCTGTTTAACCCCGAAGGCGACACCGATGTCCGTCTTCGCCGCATGGTGGGCGGTAACACGACCAACCTGAATGATTTTAATAACATGAAGTACCCGTGGGTCAGCGACTGGTACCGTCAGGCGATGAACAACTTCTGGATTCCGGAAGAGATCAATATGAGCGTGGACATCAAGGACTACCGGAGGCTTCCGGCGCCGGAGCGCCGCGCATATGATAAGGTGCTGTCGTTCCTTATTTTCCTGGACAGCATCCAGACGGCCAATCTGCCGAATATCGGCGAGTATGTGACGGCCAACGAGGTGAATCTGTGCCTGGCGATTCAGACGTTCCAGGAGGCGATCCACAGCCAGAGCTACAGCTACATGCTGGATACGATCTGCGAGCCGCAGGAGCGCAACGATGTGCTCTACCAGTGGAAGGACGATGAGCATCTGCTGGCCCGGAACAAATTCATCGGCGACCTGTACAATGATTTCCAGAAGGACAGGGAACTGGACGTCTTCATGCGGACGCTGGTAGCCAACTATATTCTGGAAGGCGTGTATTTCTACAGTGGATTTATGTTCTTCTATAATCTGGGGCGGAACAATCTGATGCCGGGATCGGTGCAGGAGATCCGCTATATCAACCGTGACGAGAACACACACCTGTGGCTGTTCAGGAATATCCTTCTGGAGATGCAGAAAGAAGAGCCGCAGATGTTCACCGAGGAGAAGAAGGCGGTCTACCGCGGCATGATCAAAGAAGGCTGCGAGCAGGAGATCCGCTGGGGCCATTACGTGATCGGCGACGACGTACAGGGCCTGAACAAAGGAATGATCACGGATTACATCCAGTATCTGGGCAATCTGCGCTGTACGAATATCGGCCTGGATCCGATCTACGAAGGTCATGAGCAGGAGCCGGACAGCATGCGCTGGGTATCCCAGTATTCCAACGCGAATATGATCAAGACGGATTTTTTCGAGGCACGGAGTACGGCCTATGCCAAGAGCAGCGCGCTGGAGGACGATCTGTAGAATACAGGATATCTGATTTGTTGTAATGAAACCGGCGGAGACTTCTTTCCGCCGGTTCTTTGCGTTATTCGTTATTAGTCAACCTTTCCTTTGATCTCAGATGCTTTTTCGGAAACAGTAGTATTAATATATTGTTTCCAGGCAGGGGCTTCCAGAATATCTCTGCGAGATTCGCACTTAACAATTAATTCTCTGAGTTTTTCAGGACTTGCCTTATTCGCCTCAAACATTGCCACAAAGTATTTCTGGAACTGTCCCAATGTTAGCGGAATAATATCCAGTCGTTGTTTCATATCGCCCTTTGCATACCAAATACCATGTCTAAAGGTCTCTGCAGTATTGGTGTCGATACGAATAGCAATAAAGATACCATATACAGGCTTATCATATTTCAGTACCGCATCGGAAACGTGCCGTCTGACAGGCTCACCTTCCATTGCCTCCTGACGGGAAGATGCTGACATAGTGACTTCGGTTAAAATTGTAAAGTCATGATACTCACAATACAGATCGCCTTTTCCGCCGCCTGCAGCTGCTACGGGCAAAAAATCCGAATCTAATTTGAAGCCGCGGACTTCATAAGGCTTATTGACCATATGATCAATTGCCAATGCTGCACGCCACAGTGTCCATTCAAGATATGCAGGAGTCTCCTCCCTGGGTACTTCAATAGCGTTGTCCTCGTCATAGACCAGCTTACCACCACCTTTGATCAGCAGAGTCATATAATCTCGGATTTCCTGCCACTGATTGCATTGATCGTTGGCATATTGAATTTCATCCGTCTGAGCGAGAATATTTTCGAGTCTCTGCCTTGCAATATTGATTTCTGTCGGAGTATTCAAAGGCAGATCAGAAATGTCATACAGAATATGAAGTTCTTTCATCTGCCGGATCAAATCGTCCAATAACGCTTTAGCGACTTCTGCATTGTCGGTAGGAAGCGGCGCACCTGCACAAAGCAGCTTATACTGCTCCATAATAGGCTCTGAACTTGCGGTGGCTTTTGCGAGTTTCTCTGCCAGAACATGCTTTGTTGGTACAATGATAAGGCCTCTGCCTTTGCGCTGAAATATACCGGAAATGCGAAGGTATCGCATATTCATGTCACTGTAATCCAAGAAATTGTCAGGTTTTTTATCATAGTATTCGCCTCTTTTAGCAATTTCTTTCTTATCAAAGGGACGCTTAGCAGGAGCAGCGGCTCTCCGTTGACGTAGATCAAGGATATTGTCGACCACCTCTTGCAGGTTATAGCCGGGATTGGTGGTGTGCCCCCATAGAGCAAATTCGATTCTGCTCAGTTCGGAGGAACCAGTGCGTTTTTCAAGCTCCAGCATGATTGCCAGTAACCATCTTAGCGGGGAAAAATAGTGTGTACCATCTGTCATCGGAAACTGCTCTACGCTCATCGCTCGGAGGTAGCATTCCTGTAACGCAGGGTATGTATCAGCTTTTAGAAATGATCTGCCAAAGGGCGTAATGTCGTCCAATGCGCCAAGATCTTCTTGCCGACCGTCTTTCTTCTGAAGCTGCGGATAGATTAAGCCGTTCTTTGCAAACATCAACCGCCATTTACGGGCATGACTTCCTGAACTGTCCTTACCCGCTTCATTCTGAATTATGCCTTTTTCATCAAGCAAATTCATAAATCCAAGCTCATTTTCCCGGCCATGGAGACGTCCGACAAATGCAGAGTTCGCGAAAACAGAGAAACCTTCTTGAATTCGATTAGGATTGCGCAGGCCAGTGTTGCCGACAAGCCATATTTTGATCTGTTCGCTCACGCTATGACCTCCAGTCAATATCCAACAAAAAGGTATTCCTGTACGGAATTTCTATGTGTTTTCGCTTCGCTTTGGTTGCCAAAAGAATACTTATAGTTCACCGGGATTACTTCAACATGTTCCTTATATTTTGCCATAATTGCTACCATTTCATCTTGCGTAGGCAGACTGTTTGAGGAATAGGAAACAATCAGAATACTATTTGCAAATTTCCTGAACAGATGATCAAACGCATCTGATGCACCTTTACGAGTAGCAAACGGTGTAGGATACGATTTAAACTTCTTGGTTTGCGTATGTTGCTGAATTTCAACTCCTTTCCAGTCACGGGCAAGTCCCTCGACAAAATGGTATCTGCGAACAAATTCATTATCAGATAACGGAGAGTAGTATGGTGGATCAATATAAACCATGTCCGCTTGTTCTATCATCAGATCCATTGCATCCCCCTGTTTAGAGCGATTGATCTGTCCATTATCAAATACCGCTTTATTGACCGCTTCAACAGCATCCAAAAACTGCTGAGCCAGCGTTTTCTGTAAATCCTTACGGCCATCATTGTATCGTTGTCCTGTGTAGGTAAATATACCCCGGGGACGTTTCTTCATGCATGCACGAATCAGCGCCGACATTGCAATAGCATGTTTGTATTGATCTTTGATTGCGGCAAAGTTGGTACGTAGTGTGTCAATCAAATCATTCTCTTCGTCCGTGTAGTAAAGCCCCTTAAATGTTGATGCGACAAAATGATCGGACTCTTTATGTGTAACCAGCAGTTCTTTCGCTTCCTCTAACGGCAGAGTAACAGAATTGTTCTCCACCATTGCTTTTGTGAACATCGCAGACATCGCCATATAATCGTTACTGACTACAGCTTTGCCCTGTGCTTTGAACATATAGCCAACGATACCGGAACCAGAGAAAAGATCAACAACAGTATTCACCTTAAATTGCGAGGCAACTGACCATATTTCGGACAGCAGTTTGCTTTTTGAACCCATAAACCGCGTGGGTGGATAAGCTGACACTTGCTCCGGCAAAGGCTGATGAAGCAATTTATTAAAAGTGCGCTGTTTTGGAGGAATGGTGACAATAACATCTTCACCCTTGCGGGTACTTCCGTTGCAGGAAATATGGCGCTTTGTTTGAAATACATCAATATTGAATGGAGCATATAACTCATGCACCAACGGATGATTGGAATTTGTTAAAATGACATAACACCCCCGTTCATGCAAAGTCATAATCATCTTCGCAAGCTCAACATGATCTTCCTCGTAAAACTGCTCTTTGGTATATCGCTTAAAATCAGCATATTCAGAAACAGGCAAATATGGAGGATCAAGGAAAATAAAGTCTCCTGGCTGAGCGTATTGCTCCAAGACCAACAGATAGTCGCCGCATAATATATCTGCTTTTTTTAATGCTTCGGATGCTGCTCTCAAACCATCCTCATCACAAATTCTGGGGTTTTTGTATTTACCATAGGGAACATTAAATTGTCCCTGCTTGTTGACACGATATAATCCATTAAAGCAAGTTCTGTTCAGAAATATCATTCTTGCAGCCGCTTCCGCTTTGGGGAGAGTTGTCCATTCCTGACTGCGGACGGCATAAAACATCTCGGAAGTATTTTCGTACCGTTTAAGGAAGCGAATGACATTCTCTACATGATCGGCCACTTCCCGATACAAGTTAATCAATTCAGGATTGCTGTCTGCAATAATTGCACTTTCTGGCTGCAATGCAAAGAACATTGCGCCGCCACCAAAGAATGGCTCAATATATCGGCCATAGGAATTGGGTACTTTAGGCAAGAGATCGCCTAACATCTGTGTCTTGCCACCAGCCCACTTCAGAATAGGCTTGGCTTGAACAGGCTCTGTTTTTCTAACAGCTTGCTCTGCCATTGCACTTGCCCCCTTTCATTTGCTGGTATCTTGAGTTAATTCCATAATATCGCCTTAAATCCTTTTTCTTCATATCACGATCAATTAGGATCTTCGTTAAATTCTGCCACGACATAGTACCCGCGCGCGGTCTGCTTGATATCACGGATGATGCCGTGGGTGGTTTTCAGCCGGTCACGTCCTTTATAGCAGCCGGACATGGCGACCGCCGGTTCAATGATGTAACTGGTGCCGCTCAGCGCTTCATGGGCCGTGATCTCGACCTCATCGCCGATCTTCACCAGGCCCTGGCGTTCCATTTTGAATTCCACCGTTCGCATTTCAATCTCTCCCGCCTGCAGACTTTATGATATCGTTCGGTCCGTTGTCTGCTCCCCTGTGCTCGGACACCGAAGCGGCGCGGTATCATCTCTGCCGAATGTCGTCTCTGTCGAGTATCATCTTTACCGAGTAGTGTTTCTGCTGAGATTATACAATAAAATGTCCGCGATCTCAACAGGAAATCTGCCGGGCGGGAAGAATCGTTACTGTCAGGCGGGCGGGAAGAATCTGCCAGACCGGCGGAAGCTTCCGGCGCGGAACCTTTTTGAAGAATCATGTTGAAAAGAAATAGTCGAAACTATATAATATGATTAGGGCGTCAAAAGGTATTGCCCCTTTCGAGTTCCTTGAAAACTGAATATATTACTGTAAAACACAAGACG
>CANQFR010000036.1 GCA_947599905.1 uncultured Lachnospiraceae bacterium | reverse complement strand
TTCCGTGTCATTCTGATCGTGCCCTTTGTGGTGCTTCTTCTGGGCAGCCACCAGCAGTGGGGCTGGTTTATGTCGCTTTTCGGCGGTATTCTGGAATATGTGGACTACATCGCCGTCGCCATTTTCATCATTGCCAGCCTGACGGACATGCTGGACGGCAAGATCGCCAGAAAGTACAATCTGGTCACGAATTTCGGCAAGTTCATGGATCCGCTGGCGGATAAGCTTTTAGTCTGCTCGGCGCTCATCTGTCTGGTGGAGATGGGCCGGCTTCCGGCCTGGATGGTCATCATCATCATCAGCCGCGAATTTATCATCAGCGGTTTTCGTCTGGTAGCCTCTGACAACGGCGTGGTCATCGCGGCCAGCTACTGGGGAAAATTCAAGACGACATTTCAGATGATCGCCGTGATCCTGCTGATCGTGAATTTCCAGGCGGCTTTCATGCAGATGCTTACGGCGCTCTGCGTCTGGATCGCGCTGATTCTGACGGTTGTGTCGCTTGTGGATTATATCGCTAAGAATCACAGGGTACTTACGGAAGGGAGTATGTGAGATGACAGCGGAACTGATCTCTGTGGGAACAGAGATCCTTATGGGCAATATCGTGAATACCAACGCCCAGTACCTGGCCGCCCAGTGCGCCGGTCTGGGTCTGTCCATGTACCATCAGACTGTGGTGGGGGACAATGCAGGGCGGCTTTCGGAGGCGCTTCGGACAGCCCTCGGCCGGGCCGATGTGGTGATTCTCTCCGGCGGCCTCGGTCCGACGGAGGACGACCTGACACGCGAGACCTGCGCGAAGGTCATGGAGATGCCGCTGGAACCGGACGAGCATACGAAGGAGCGGATCCGGGAGTATTTTAAGAACAGTACGTATAAGGAGATACCTGACAATAACTGGAGGCAGGCCATGGTTCCCCACGGGGCCGTTGTTCTGGATAATGAAAACGGCACCGCGCCGGGGCTGATTCTGGAGAAGAACGGCAAATGCGCGATTCTTCTGCCGGGGCCGCCGAACGAGCTGATCCCGATGTTCGAGAGCCGGGTGATTCCGTATCTGCAGAGGAAGCAGCCGGAACTTCTCGTTTCCCAGATGGTGAAGATCTGCGGCGTGGGCGAGAGCAAGGTGGAGAGCGAGCTTCTGGATCTGATTGACGCCCAGACGAATCCGACGATCGCCACCTACGCGAAGGTCGGCGAGGTTCACCTGCGCGTCACTGCCAGGGCCGCAACTCCCGAAGAGGGCGAGAAGCTTCTGCACCCGGTGGTGAAGGAGATCCGCCGGCGTTTCGGCACGGCAGTCTATACCACGAGAGAAGACGAGACGCTGGAGATGGCAGTCGTCCGCCTGCTTAAGAAATACGAACTGGCCGTGACCACGGCCGAGTCCTGTACCGGCGGTATGATGGCCGCGCGGATTGTCAATGTTCCCGGCGCGTCGGAGGTATTTCGCCAGGGGCTGGTGACCTATTCGAATAAGGCCAAGCGAAAGCTTTTGGATGTGAACAAGGCTACCCTTAAAAAATACGGCGCCGTCAGCAAGGAAACCGTGAAGGAGATGGCTACCGGCGGCGTGTTCGCATCGGACGCGGACGCCTGCGTAGCGGTCACCGGCATCGCGGGACCGGACAGCGAGGAAGACAAGCCGGTCGGTCTGGTCTATATCGGCTGCTATATGAAGGATAAGGTTGAAGTCGAGAAATACCAGTTCAAGGGCAGCCGCCAGAAGGTGCGCGAGCAGGCCGTTGTGAGGGGGCTGGACCTGCTGAGAAGGTGCATTCTGGAGAATTACGCGAAGTAACGCGCAAAGAGCCTTTGCTGAATGAGACCGCGCGGAGCCGCCTGATGGCTGTGCCGCGGGAGAAACTGTGAACATGGAGGATATGCGTTTTGGAAACCCATGAGAGAAAGAGACTGATGTCATCCGCCTACCGCTGCGCATTTTCGCGGCTGGCGCTCAATTACTATACATTCTGCGAAATGATGCTGGAATCTCCGGCTATGGCAGAGGACATCCGCGCCCGCGAGCGGGAATTCGGGCAGCTGCTTGACGGCTTCTTAAACGGCGAAGACCGGGAAGCCGAAGTGGACGCGCTCCGCAGCCGGAACGTGAAGGAGATGGAACTCCTGACATCCTATGCCGACTGCTATACGGTCTACGAATATGTTCTAAACCGTCTGGAACGGCGTTTCGTGGAGATGGAGGCGCCGAAGGAGACGCCGGAGGAATTCGCGGCGATAATCGTGGAACACCTGCGCGCATCCAGAGACGCGGTGATCCTGGACAGCGGCATGCGGAGCGTGGTGGCGCAGCTGCCGGTCCGCTATACCCGCCAGAAATTCTACGGACTCGTCATGGACAAGCTGACCGCCTATATCGGCGCCGACAAGACCGGGATCGAGGGACTTCTGTATATGCTGCGCACTTCTGCGATGGTGGATCTGCCGGAAGGAAGGGCGGAGCAGTATCCGGAACTTGAGGAAGCGTATCTTGTTCTGCGTGACGCGGATTACCGGAACATGGACCGGGATGGCTACGAGAACTGTCGGTTCCGTCTCGACCGGGCCATCGAAGCCTACCGGACCAAAGCGGATGTGAAGCTTCAGTTTGAGAGCCTGTTAAATGACCTGTATGTGCTGTTTTTGAGCCGGAACGAGGCCATGATCGATGTTTGGGAGAACGATATGTTCCGCCATGTGGTGAGCGGCGTGCGGGAGCATTTCCGGAAGGAAGGACTTACGGAGATCGACGAGACGCTGACGGAGTCGCTGGAGGATCTGGAAGGCATTCAGGAATCAGCCATGGAGCGGATCCATTTTAAGGAAGATGAGACTGACGCTGACTTAAAGAAAATGGAGATTCTGATGTCCGCCAGCGAGTTCGCTCCTCTTGAGGAGACGGGCGGCGTTTCGGAGCCGGCGGACCGGGAATGGGTAGAGGAGAAGAGCCGGCAGTTATGCGAGGCTTTGGAGGCGTCTTTTATGGGTATGCCCAAGGCCGTGATGCGGGCCGTGATGGCCGGGGTTCTGGCCCAGCTGCCGATGACATTCCGTTCGGTGGACGAACTGGAGGAATATATCCGCGAGAGCCTGCTGGCCTGCACGGACTATGCGGAGCGGGAAGCCTGCATGGAACTGCTGGCGCAGGAACTTTTGGAAGAGTGAGCTGTGTTGGTATGATTTCCAGGAAGAACCGCGGCATTTGGCGCCGTGTTTTGGTATGATTTCTGAAGAAAGCGAGGCATTCGTTGCAGGAACCGGCGGCGGGAATGCCCTGATAACACAGATATTGGGAGAGGAGTGGGGCGGATGATCGTCTGGTATGAGCATCTGTATATGGGCGCGAAGGCGAGACGGCGCCGCTTCGCAATCATTCAGGATATTCGTGAGAAGAAGGCAAGAGCCGGCGTTTATGTGATTACGCCCCCTTCCAACGGAAATAATATTCTTGACATCTATCCGACGGAAATGATTCTCAGTGACTATTACGAAGACAGGGAACTGCTCGTGCTGGGAATTGCCCAGGGATACCAGGAGGCGCTGAAGCTCGCGGGACGCATTGTGGATGAGATGTACCATAAGACCGGCGCTTTCAGAGTAAAGGAATTCCTGGGGATCCCGGATCCGGTTTGACAGGGCCGCAGAGGTGCATGTTTATGAAAGCATAAGGTGAGAAATCGGGAGAGGTGAGATGCTGCATATCCTGCTGTTGATACTGAAGATCATAGGGATTGTGCTGTTGGTAATCCTGGGGCTTCTGCTTGCGGCGGTGCTTCTGATACTTCTGGTTCCTCTGCGTTACCGGCTGAAGGGCAGCTGGCACGGCAGGCCTGCGGGACAGGTTCGGGTCACCTGGCTGCTGCACGCGGTTTCCGTTCTTGCTTCATACGAAGACGGCCTTGCCGTCACGGCGAAGCTGTTCGGATTCACGGTATTTTACACCGCTTCCGGGACAGAAGATGAAGAAGCCGGGGAGCCGGAAGATGAGGAAGCCAGAGAGTGGGATGCTGCGGATTCCGGGGCGCAGGAGGAAGCCGGCTGGCTGCCGGATGAATCAGGGGATGAGTTCGTGAGCGCCATGTCGCTGGATGATGAGAATCCTGCGGCCGACACCGCGTCTGACGCGGAAGGCATCGATATAGCCAGTCTGCTGACCCTCGAGGAGCAGCTGCAGCAGGACGAGGCAGACGCTGCCGGGGCGGATACAGCCGAAGATGCTTTATCCGGCCATACCGACAGGCAGGAAAAGCAGTCCGGCAGCGACTCGCAGGGGGAGAAAACGGACGACAAACAGCCGGAGGCGGAAGCATCCTCCGACGATATCATTGATAAGCTCGACGGCATTTTCGATCGGATCGGAGAGAAACTGGAGTGGGCGGACGGGAAACGCCGCTGGGTGGAACATTTTCTGGGGAACCCGAAAAATCAGAAGACAATCCGGCTGGTCTGGCGTCAGGCGAAGGCCATAATCCGGCATATTTTGCCGCAGAAGGCACAGGGGCAGATCACCTTTGGTTTTGATGATCCGGCGACAACGGGGAATGTACTGGCGGCATGCAGTGTGCTTTATGCGCTGTACGGCTCAGAACTGACGGTCACGCCGGATTTTGAAAATACGGTGATCGACGGCGAGCTGAACCTGAAGGGCCGCATCCGGCCCGGAACTCTTGCGGTCCGGGCGGTGCGGGTAGTGATAGACAGAAATCTTTGGAAAATGATCAGACAGGTAAGGAAATTCCTGGAGAGCGGAGGGAGATAATATGGCAGACAGCAGCAAACAGATTACAGCTTCCATCGATGCCCTGTTTTCCGGCATCGACAAACTGGTGACGACCAAAACCGTAGTGGGGGATGCCGTGAGAGTGGACGGAGCAATCATTCTGCCGCTGATGGACGTATCCTGCGGCATGGCGGCCGGCGCTTTTGACGCCAACGCCAAAAACCGCGGCGCCGGCGGTATGAGCGCGAAGATGAGTCCGAGCGCGATCCTCGTGATCCAGAACGGCTCCACGCGTCTGGTGAATATCAAGAATCAGAACACGGTGAATAAGATTCTTGATATGGTTCCGGATCTCGTGAACCGGTTTTCTTCCGGAAAAGTGAGCATCGGCGGGCAGATCTCCGAGACGGCTGTGCAGACGGCAGAGCGGATGGCGAGAGACGACGGGAAGTAAACCGGAGGCCGCAAACCGCAGTATGCCCGGCGGCGGGCGGAGCGGTTCCCCGCGGACATCATGCACAGGATACAGCGGAGGCGCAGTCATGCCCCGGCCTGCCTGTGCATAGGATATCCATATAGAGAAACCATGGGGGAATTATGCGGCGCGTCTGGGGACTTTGCATGTTCTGTACCGGTGTCGGCATGGCGGTGAAGGTACTGATTCCGACCTCGCTGGCGCTGCTGGTATTTATTATTGCGCTGATGGTGATCGGCTATCAGCTGTTTTGCAGGTGTTAGAACAAACGAAAAACGGGAGGGATTCTGATGAGAAAATATCTGACAAAAGCGGTGTGTGTATTTGCGCTGGCGGCGCTCCTGCCGGCTGCGCTGCCGGTTATGGGCGCAGAAGCGTCGGCGGGATATCTGATGCAGGGCCCGCAGGGCGTAATATATGAACAGTCCTTTGACGTCAGCCGCTTTGTGCTGCCGGAGGACGCGGCGGTACTTGTGGTTGTGGAAGGAACATTCGGCACGGAGTGCAAGGTCCATGCCTATGAGAAGACGGAGAAGGTCTGGACCAAGCGGTTTGAGACGGACGGCTGGCTGGGCTATGGCGGTCTGAGCAACAACCGGACGATGGGCGACAGGACGACGCCGATCGGGCTGTTCCAGCTGAATACCCCGTTTGGACAGGCGAAGGCGGAAGAGGGCTTTCCGGCAGATTATATCCGCGTGGACGCAGGGTATGTGTGGGAGGACGATACGAACCGCCTGAGCCGCGACCTGTCAAAGAGCGGCGAACGCGTCGGCTCCGCGGGTTATCTTCCCCAGTATGTCTATGTGCTGGATATGGGCTATAATAAGAATGCCGTAAAGAATAAAGGCTCCGCCCTTTTCATCCACTGTAAGGAGGAAAATGAAGACGGAACGCTGGGCTGTGTGGCGATTGAGAAGTCGCGGATGGCCGAGATCATGCGCCTGTACGGAAGCTACGGGGATGGGAAATGCTATATCGCGCTCGCACCGTTCGGAACCTTTGATAAGGTATATGAAAGCCTTGGAGTGAATAACGGCCTTTCGCCGGAGGGAGATTTCAGCGAAATCAGCCAGCCCCCGGCGGTGCCGGGCCCCTTCGGCCTGCGCAGATGACGGCAGCATCAAAACATACAGATATTCATTCGGAGGTCGTATCTTACGGCCTCTTTGCATAGAATGAAAAAAACGGGTTGCGTCATATGGAAATCTATGTTGTGCGTCCGGGCGATACGGTGGATAAGATCGCAGCCGCCACCGGCGCGGATCCGGAAGCGCTTCTTACTGTCAATCAGCTGGAATATCCTTATCGGCTTGCCGTCGGGCAGGCGCTTCTTCTGTATCCGGCGTCGGGAACCGGCCGGGCGGCCCAAATCGAAAAGAACAGCGGCCGCCTGCCGGTCATTTCCGCCGGTTACGCGTATCCGTATATTTCGGAATGGGTACTTGAGGAGACGCTGCCTTATCTGACGCAGCTGAATGTTTTCTCCTATGGATTTACGGCGGACGGGAAACTGATTGCGCCGGCAGCGGACGATCAGCCCCTGGTGCGGGCGGCGCTTACGCATGGCGTGAAGCCGCTTCTTACGCTGACGCCGCTTACGGACGACGGACATTTTAACAATCATCTGGTGAGCGCGCTGGTGAGAAATCCTTCGGCCCGGCTGACACTGCTTCGCGGCCTGACCGGCGTGCTGGCGCAGAAAGGCTATGCGGGCGTCAACATTGATTTCGAGTATGTGCCGGCGGAGGACCGGGAGGCATTTACGGAATTCGTGGCGTATACGGCGGAACTGCTGAACCGTTTCGAGTACGAGGTGAGCGCGGCGCTGGTGCCGAAGACCGCAGACGGCCAGCCGGGGCTTTTGTATGAGGGAATGGACTATGCGGGGCTGGGTGCGGCGGCCAACCGTGTGCTTCTGATGACTTATGAATGGGGGTACACATACGGGCCGCCGATGGCCGTAGCTCCGCTCAATCAGGTCCGGCGGGTCGTAGAGTATGCGCTGAGCCGGATCCCGGCGGAAAAGATCCTGCTTGGCATCCCAAATTACGGCTATGACTGGCCGCTGCCGTTTATCAGCGGCAGCACGCGGGCGGAGACACTCGGCAACGTACAGGCGGTTCAGCGGGCCATTATGCACGGGACAGAAATTCATTATGACGAGACGGGACAGTCGCCGTATTTTCATTACTGGCAGTACGGCGTGCGGCAGGAGGTCTGGTTCGAGGACGTGAGAAGCTATGACGCGAAGTTCCGCCTTGCGGAGGAATACGGCCTGCGAGGGGTATTTTTCTGGCAGCTGATGCGGCTGTTTCGGGCCGGACTTGAGCTGTTTCGGGGATATTTCCGCTGAGGCGTATTTTTTTATCTTCCCGCTTGCAAAATCTGCCGTGAACAGTTATGATAGATATGCTGTGCTGACGGGGGCCTCCCGATCGGGCGGAAACCGCGTTTTAAGCAGCGCAGACAGGAGGAAATGATACGGATGAAAAGCAATCTTATGCGCGCACAGGCTTACGAGCTGCTGTGCAAATATAATCATGAGCCGTTCCATATTCAGCATGCCCTGACGGTGGAAGCGGTGATGCGCTGGTTCGCCCATGACCAGGGTTATGGGGACGACGAGGAATTCTGGGGACAGACAGGGCTTCTGCACGATATTGATTTTGAGCTTTATCCGGAGCAGCATTGTGTAAAGGCGCCGGAGCTTCTGCGGGACGGCGGCGTCGGGGAGGACATGATCCACGCGATCGTCAGCCACGGCTGCGGGATCTGCTGCGATGTGGAACCTGTACACCAGATGGAGAAGGTTCTGTTCGCGGTGGATGAACTGACCGGTCTGATCGGCGCAGCCGTGAAGATGCGTCCGTCGCAGAGCGCGTCGGATCTGGAGGTGTCAAGCCTTAAGAAGAAGTTCAAGGACAAGCGGTTTGCGGCAGGCTGTTCCCGTGATGTGATCCGGGAGGGCGCCGAAAGACTGGGCTGGACGCTGGAAGAGCTGATGGAGAAGACGATTCTGGCGATGCGCGCCTGTGAGACCCAGATTCAGGAAGAGATGCAGAAACGCTGACTCTTTTGAAAGCCGCGGCCCGGCTTTGGCGGGACTGCGGCCGGCTGCGGTTCAGACAATACGAAAAAGGAAGACAAGGATGATGAAAAAGGTAGTGAAATTCGGCGGCAGTTCCCTTGCCAGCGCAAAGCAGTTTAAAAAGGCGGCAGATATCGTCAGGGCGGAGAAGTCCAGAAGATACGTGGTTCCGTCCGCGCCCGGGAAGCGCAAAGACGGGGACGAGAAGGTGACGGATCTTCTCTATGAATGCTACGACATTGCGGCGGGGGGCGGCTCCTATAAGAAGGTTATGGCGAAGATCAAGGAGCGTTTCGCCGAGATTATAGACGGTCTGGATCTGAACCTGAATCTGGCCTATGAATTTGACCGGATTGAGGAGAACTTTGTGAAGAAGGCGGGGCGCGACTACGCCGCTTCACGCGGGGAATATCTGAACGGACTGATCATGGCGGCGTATCTTGGATATGAATTTATCGACGCGGCGGAAGTCATTTTCTTTGATGAAAAGGGCGTCTTTGATTCGGAGCGGACGAACACGGAGCTTGCGGAGCGGCTGGAGCATACGGAGCGGGCGGTGATCCCCGGTTTCTACGGGTCGATGCCGGACGGGCGCGTGAAGACATTTTCCAGAGGCGGCTCGGATATCACGGGTTCCATCGTGGCCCGTGCGGTTCAGGCGGATCTCTATGAGAACTGGACGGATGTTTCCGGCGTTCTGGTTGCCGATCCCCATATCGTCCCCAATCCGCAGGTGATCGATGCGATTACCTACAGCGAGCTGCGGGAGCTGTCTTATATGGGCGCCAGCGTGCTCCATGAGGACGCTATTTTCCCGGTGCGCAGGGAGGGCATTCCGATCCATATCCGCAACACGAACCAGCCGAAGGACCGAGGGACGCTGATCGTGGAGAGTACCTGCCGCAAGCCGCGGTACGTGATCACCGGTATCGCGGGCAAACGCGGCTTCTGTTCGGTGACCGTCGAGAAGGCGATGATGAACGCGGAGGTCGGTTTTTGCCGCAAGGTACTTTCGGTTTTCGAGAAATACGGGATTTCGATCGAGCATATGCCGTCGGGCATCGATACGATGACGATTTTCGTGCATCAGTCGGAATTTGAAGAATATGAACAGTCGGTCATCGCGGGCATCCATCGGGCGGTGGAGCCGGATTTCGTGGAGATGGAATCGGATCTGGCGCTGATTGCGGTCGTGGGACGCGGCATGAAGGCGGCGCGGGGAACCGCGGGACGGATTTTTTCAGCGCTCGCGCATGCGCGGATCAATGTAAAAATGATCGACCAGGGTTCCAGCGAGCGCAATATCATCATCGGCGTCAAGGACACGGATTTTGAGGCGGCGATCAAGGCGATTTACGATATCTTTGTGACGATGGAGCTGTAAGACAGGATTGTCCTGACGGCAGCGGCGGGACGGGATAATAAGGAGGAAGCGGTATGGGACATCTGACAGCGCGGGACGCGTATCGGAACTTAAGCGACCGGATCAACTGGTTCACCCAGGGAGCGCCGCAGTCGGAGACGCTCTATAAGATCCTGCAGGTGTTATTTACCGAGAAGGAAGCCAAATGGATGGCCCTTCTGCCGGTGCGCCCGTTCAACTTAAAGAGGGCGGCGCGTGTCTGGAACACGACGGAAGCCAAGGCGGAGAAAGTGCTGGATCATCTCTGCGAGAAGGCGCTTCTGGTGGATTCCTGGCACAACGGCGAGCGTCAGTTCGTGATGCCGCCGCCGATGGCCGGTTTCATCGAGTTCGCGCTGATGCGGACCCGGGGCGATATCGACCAGAAATATTTAAGCGAGCTCTACTATCAATATATGAATGTGGAAGAGGACTTCATCAAGGACCTGTTCTTCGTCACCGAGACGAAGCTGGGCCGCGTCTTCGTCCAGGAGCCGGTGCTTCTGAATGATAAGGCCAACCATATTCTGGATTACGAGCGCGCGACGCATATCGTGGAGGAGGCGGAGTACATCGGAATCGGACTCTGCTACTGCCGCCACCGGATGTACCATGTCGGCCATCCCTGCGAGATCAACGCGCCCTGGGACGTCTGCATGACGTTCGACAATGTGGCCCGTTCTCTGGCGGAACACGGCGACTACTGCAAGCTGGTCTCCAAGGAAGAGGCCATGGACGCGCTGGAGCGTTCCTATGCGGCGAATCTCGTGCAGATCGGTGAAAATGTGCGCGAGCACCCGGCGTTTATCTGCAACTGCTGCGGCTGCTGCTGCGAGGCCCTGCAGGCGGCCAGGAAGTTCAGCCCGATGCAGCCGGTGGCACGACCAACTATATTCCGGAGCCGTCTTATAACAAATGCGTCGGCTGCGGCAAGTGCGAGAAGGTCTGCCCGGTTCTGGCTATTTCCATGGAGGCGGACGATAACGGGAAAAAGCATCCGGTGATCAATAAGGAGATCTGTTTAGGCTGCGGCGTCTGCGCGAGAAACTGCGGCCCGAAGGCCATCGAGATGCAGCGCAGGCCCGTTCAGGTGATCACGCCGGTCAACAGCACCCACCGTTTCGTTCTGCAGGCCATCGAGAAGGGAACGCTGCAGAACCTGATTTTCGACAATGAAGCCTTTGCCAACCACAGGGCGATGGCGGCGGTCTTCGGCACGATCCTCAAGCTCCCGCCGATGAAGCAGGCGCTGGCCAGCAAGCAGTTAAAGTCTATCTATCTGGATAAGATCCTGTCGGTCAACGCGAAGCATAAGCAGGAGGAGATGGACCGCAGGATTGCCGAGAGGAAGGCCGGCGCGACGGATCAGGAGGAAACGACGGTCTGATGGAGTGATTTGTTGCAGCTGTTTACGTGTAAGAATCCTGGCGGGGTGTTTGCCGCAGAGGGAAAGAAGTACGGATGTGATCAGGCTCATTCGCTGTTGTATGGGACGGCGAATGGGCCTTGTTTATGGAAATAAAAAAGCTTAAGACCTTCCATCAGAAAATCTTAAGCCATGCGATGGAGACGAAGGGATTCGAACCCTCGACCTCTCGGATGCGAACCGAACGCTCTCCCAGCTGAGCTACGCCCCCGCGACACTTTATTGATTATATCATGAGATTCGAAAATTGCAACCTTTTTTTCGATGAATTTTATTTTTTCTTTTTCGCGGGGCTTGCAACAGGATAGGATTGGATTTATAATATAGGCATCATCATTCAGGACGAACGCGCCCTGTTGCCGGCCGGGGTGTACGGAATACGGATTGGGCGGGATGTCCGAAAAGAAGAGGAGGTAAGTTATGCTGGAAAAGATCGATCTGTCGAAAACCGTGGATAAGGAGACCTACAAGCAGGTCATGGAGGCCGAAGGGGAGCGGCTGGGCAGGCTGCAGCGCGAGTGCAAGGCTGCCGGTATCCCGGTCATGATCGTGTTCGAAGGCTTGGGGGCTGCCGGTAAAGGGGTACAGATCAACCGGCTGATTCAGGCGCTGGATCCGCGTGGCTTCTCCGTCTACGCGACGAACTCGTCCAATGAAGAAGCCCGGCTTCGCCCATTTTTGTGGCAGTTCTGGACCCAGACGCCGGCGAAGGGAAGAATTGAGATCTTCGACTGCAGCTGGTATAAGAGCGTGACAGAGGATCGCTTCGACGGCATTACGAAGGAAAAGGATGTGCCGGGGGCCTATCAGGACATCTTATCCTTTGAGAAGCAGCTGACAGACGACGGTACGGTTATCATCAAACTGTTCCTGCATATTTCCAAGGCGGAGCAGAAGAAGCGCTTTAAGAAGCTGGATTCCGCGAAGGAGACCTCCTGGCGTGTTACGAAGCAGGACTGGAAGCGGAACAAGGAATACGACGCATTCCTGAAGATGACGGAGGAGATGCTGGAGAATACGGAGACGGAGTACGCGCCGTGGACCATCATCGAGGCCACTGACAAGGACTATGCGGCGATGAAGATCCGCACGACGGTGGCGGAGCGTCTGGCTTACGAGCTGGCCCGCCGTCAGGAGCTGGCGGATAAGAAGACGGAGAAGACCGCGGCGAAGCCCGCGGAGCGTTTCCAGAACGGCGTGCTGTCCGGCGTGGATCTGACCAAGTCCCTGACCAGGGAAGAGTATAAGAAGGAGATGGACAAGCTCCAGAAGAAACTGGAAGTGCTGCACAGCGAGCTGTACCGTCTGCGCATCCCGGTGGTCCTGGGCTTCGAGGGCTGGGACGCCGGCGGCAAGGGCGGCGCGATCAAGAGGCTGACGAGCCGGCTGGATCCGCGCGGTTATCAGGTGAATCCGACCTCAGCGGCCAACGACATAGAGAAAGTACACCACTATCTGTGGCGGTTCTGGAACAATATGCCCAAGGGCGGCCATATCGCGATCTTTGACCGCACCTGGTACGGACGCGTCATGGTGGAGCGGATCGAGGGCTTCTGCACCGAGGAGGAGTGGAAGCGCGCCTATCAGGAGATCAACGAGATGGAGTCCCATATGGCCAATTACGGCGCCGTGGTGATCAAGTTCTGGCTCCATATCGATAAGGACGAGCAGGAGAGGCGCTTTAAGGAGCGCATGGAGAATCCGGCCAAGCAGTGGAAGATCACCGATGAGGACTGGAGAAACCGCGAGAAATGGGATCTCTATGAGGCCGCGGTCGACGAGATGCTGGTCCGCACCTCCACGACCTATGCGCCGTGGGTTGTGGTCGAGGGCAATGATAAGCTCTACGCCCGCGTGAAGGTGCTGCGCACCGTTGTGGACGCGCTGGAGAAGAAGATTGCGGAAGTGTCGAAGAAAGACTGATTCCGGAGTACGAACAGCGGAGAATTCTCCTGCGGCACATGCATATGGCAGTCGGAGCGGTATATGTCCGGACAGTGCTGCGACTGACAAATCTGCGGACTGACTGAAATGAAAGACTTGGAGTAATAGAAAGCTTACTGAAGAATAAGGAGGATGGATATGCAGGACATGGTAAAAGAACTGGGCATGCATGTGACCCATGTCGGGATCAATGCAGCGGACGACGAGCAGGCGAGAGGCTGGGCGAAAGAGTTTGAGACCTGCTTCGGGCTTCCGGCCAAGGAAGGCAACAGTTCCATTTTCTCCGCCGACCTGGTGGAGATTATGAAGGGCCACGGCCGCGGCGCGGTCGGCCACATCGCCATCGGCGTCAACGACTGCGAGAAGGCGATTGAATTCTTCGCTTCCAACGGCGTGAAGGTGATTCCGGAGACTGTTAAGACTAACGACGAGGGCCGGATCAAATTCGCCTATCTGGATAAGGAGATCGCCGGATTCATGGTCCATCTGAATCTGGTTAAGTAATTCGATGAGCGTTGTGCTGATCGTCGGAGGCGGTGCCGCAGGAATCCTGGCCGCCATCGCTTCCGCCGGCTGTGGACATGAAGTCCATTTATATGAAAAGAACGAAAAACCGGGGAAGAAGCTGTTCATCACCGGCAAAGGCCGCTGCAATGTGACGAATGCGTGCAGCATGGAGTCGCTGAGGCAGAACGTGGTGACCAATCCCCGGTTTTTGTACAGCAGTTTTGCCGCATTCTCCAATCGCGATATGATGGAGCTTTTGGAGCGCGCCGGCTGCCCGCTGAAGATCGAGCGGGGCGAGCGGGTATTCCCGGTATCGGACAAGTCCTCGGACGTGATCGCGGCCCTGGTCCGGCAGATGAAGGAGCTGGGCGTGCGGGTGCATCTGAACACGGAAGTGACCGGCGTCTGTGTCGTGGACGGGAAATGTACGGGCATCACGGTGAGGGAGACGCGTTCCGGTGGCAGGCGCAGCGGCGCTGCCTTATGGGGCAGATCGCCGCAGAGAATATCAGGGCCTGCCGAACCGGCAGAAAGCGGCGCTGCCTTCAGGGAAGAGGCGCGTAAAGGCCCGGACGGATTCATCCCCGGCGACGCCGTAATCGTGGCGACCGGAGGCATTTCCTATGAATCCACCGGTTCGACTGGAGACGGCTACCGCTTCGCGCGGGACTGCGGCCATACGATGACGCAGCTTCGGCCGTCTTTGGTGCCGATGACCGCGAAGGAAGAGGATGTGAAGAGCCTGCAGGGGCTTTCGCTTAAGAACGTGGAAGTGTCCTTTTTCGACGGCGGAAAGGAACTTTACCGGGAGTTTGGGGAGATGCTGTTCACCCATTTCGGCGTCAGCGGGCCGGTAGTCTTAAGCGCCAGCAGCTTTGTGGGAAAGACGCTTAAGGAAAGGCCGGTTACGATGCGGATTGATCTGAAGCCGGCGCTTTCGGAGGAACAGCTGGATGCGCGGATCCTGCGGGATTTCGCGGAATTCTCCAACCGGCAGTTCGGCAACGCGCTGGGGAAGCTTTATCCGGCGAAGCTGATCCCGGTCATGGTTGCCAGAAGCGGAATTCCGGCGGAAAAGCCGGTACGGGATATCACCAGACAGGAGAGGTTAAAGCTTCTGGATGCGACAAAGCGTTTCACGGTGACGCTTACGGGCCTGCGCGGCTTTAACGAAGCAATCGTCACCCAGGGAGGGATCTCGGTGAAGGAGGTTTCGCCGTCTACGATGGAATCAAAGCTGGTGCGCGGCCTGTATTTCGCGGGCGAGGTGCTGGATCTGGACGCGGTGACCGGCGGCTTTAACCTGCAGATCGCCTGGTCCACGGGCTGGGCGGCCGGAAGCGGGATCCCATGGGAGTGAGACTTTTGCCCGGCAGTAAAGACCGGTTCCATGGCCCTGTGAGACAGAACAGTGCGTCCGGTGCGGACGCGTAAGATCATATATGGCAAACAGATCAGGAAGCAAGGAGATTTTCAGGTATGTCAGCAGCGTATAACATTGCCGTCGACGGTCCCGCGGGAGCGGGCAAGAGCACCATTGCAAAGGAGCTTGCGAAGAAACTGGGCTTCGTCTATGTGGATACCGGCGCCATGTACCGGGCTATGGCCCTTTATTTTGACCGGCAGGGCATCGGTACCGACGACGAAGAAGGAATCGGCCGCGCCTGCGGAGACATCAGCATTTCTCTCCGCTACGAGGACGGCGTCCAGCGCGTCATCCTGAACGGCGAGGATGTATCGGGGCTGATCCGCACGGAGAGAGTGAGCCAGCTTGCCTCGGCGTTTTCGGTCTATGCGGCGGTGCGGCAGAAGCTCTTAAGCATGCAGCGCGATCTGGCGGCGAGTACGGATGTGATTATGGACGGAAGGGACATCGGCACCTGCGTGCTGCCGGACGCCCAGACGAAGATCTATATGACCGCTTCCGTCAGGGTGCGCGCGCTGCGCCGTTACAGGGAACTGACAGAAAAGGGACAGACCTGCGACCTCGCGGAGATCGAGGAAGAGATCCGTATCCGGGACCACCGGGACATGAACCGCGAGATTGCGCCGCTTAAGCAGGCGGAAGACGCGGTCTGTCTCGACACTTCCGATATGACGGTCGCCCAGGTCGTCGATGCGATCATTGCGGCTGCGCTTGCGCGGGGACTTTCCGCGGAGCGGACAGGCAGGTGAAGCGTATGGAAGTCATTGTAGCAAAGACTGCCGGCTTCTGTTTCGGCGTCCGGCGCGCGATGGACCTCGTGGAAGAGCAGATCCGTACGGGCGCGCGGCCCATTTATACTCTGGGACCCCTGATCCACAATGAGGAAGTTGTCCGCGATCTGGAGAGACAGGGCGTCAGGGCGGTTTCGGAAGAGGATTTGCCCGGGCTTTCCGGCGGTACCCTGATTATCCGTTCCCACGGCGTGCGTCCGCAGGTTTATGAGCAGGCGGCGCGGCAGGGACTCCGGCTTGTGGACGCGACTTGTCCGTTCGTCAGGAAAATACATAACATCGTGAGGGAGCAGAGCGCGGCCGGCCGAACCGTCGTCATCATCGGTGACGGCGATCATCCGGAGGTGCGGGGCATCCGCGGCTGGTGTGAAACGCCCGCTTTAACCGTCAAAACAGAGGCGGATCTGGCCTTTTTGCCGCCTGATTTAACCTCAAAGATATGTATTGTGTCTCAGACGACATTTAATTACAAGAATTTTCAAGATTTAGTTGAAAAAATTTCAAAAAAGGGTTATGATATAATTGTTTTTAATACGATTTGCAGTGCAACGGAGGAACGGCAGAGGGAAGCTGAGCAGATTGCCTCGCAGGTAGACGCCATGGTGGTCATTGGCGGTAGGTATAGTTCGAATACACGCAAGCTTTTTGAAATTTGCCAAAGGAAATGTAAGAACACCCATTTCATTCAGACACTTGACGACTTATCACCTGAAAGTGTAGATTCTGTGCGCAGCGTAGGTATTACAGCAGGGGCTTCAACCCCAAAGAAAATCATTGAGGAGGTTCAAAAAGGGATGGCAGAACAGACTTTTGAACAAATGTTGGAAGAATCGTTAAAAACGATACGTACAGGAGAGGTGGTAACCGGCAAGGTCATCGATGTCAAAGATGACGAGATCGTGCTGAATATCGGCTACAAGTCCGACGGTATCATTCCGCGGAACGAATACAGCAATGATTCGAACCTTGACCTGCGGTCCGTGGTTCATGTGGGCGACGAATTAGAGGCGAAGGTCGTGAAGGTCAACGACGGCGAGGGTCAGGTGGCCCTGTCCTATAAGCGGCTGGCGGCTGACCGCGGCAACAAGCGTCTGGAAGAAGCGTTTAACAATCAGGAGGTTCTGACCGCGAAGGTGGCGCAGGTTCTGGACGGCGGTCTGAGCGTGATTGTCGATGAGGCCCGTGTTTTTATTCCGGCGAGTCTCGTATCGGATATCTATGAGCGCGATCTGAACAAGTTCGCGGATCAGGAGATTGAGTTTGTCATCACGGAGTTCAATCCCCGCCGCAGAAGGATCATCGGCGACCGCAAGCAGCTGATGGTGGCCCGCAAGAAGGCGCTGCAGGAAGCGCTGTTCGCACGCATCCAGGTAGGCGATGTCGTAGAGGGCGTTGTTAAGAATGTGACGGATTTCGGTGCCTTTATCGATCTGGGCGGCGCGGACGGCCTGCTTCATATCTCAGAGATGTCCTGGGGACGTGTGGAGAATCCGAAGCGTGTATTCAAGTCTGGTCAGACGCTGACCACATTTATCAAGGATATCCATGGCGATAAGATCGCTTTAAGCCTTAAGTTCCCGGATCAGAATCCGTGGACGGACGCCGCCGAGAAGTACGCGGTGGGCAACATCGTGACCGGCCGTGTAGCCAGGATGACGGACTTCGGCGCTTTTGTGGAGCTTGAGCCGGGCGTGGACGCGCTGCTGCATGTGTCGCAGATTTCCCGTGAGCATGTGGATAAGCCGGCGGATGTGCTGACGATCGGTCAGGAGATCGAGGCGAAGATCGTCGATTTCAACGAGGCGGATCATAAGATCAGCTTAAGCATCAAGGCGCTGCAGGCTCCGCCGGAGAAGAAAGCTCCGGTTGAGGATCCGGATGTGGCGGATGTGGATGTTGAGGCGGTAGGCGCGCAGCTGGCGGAGAAAGAGCAGTAGGAGGGGCGAAATTCCTTTAAGAGAACTGTGTATGTTGTCGGGCATCTGATCGGGGACGGTTGGGTGCCTGTTTTTTTGATTTGATGCGGATATGGTTTCGGTGACGATGTTTGTGTTGGGGGGAATGGGGCGCAATGTGGTCGCGGAAGGTACGCGAGCGGACGCCCCGCCGTCTGCGCTCATGGTTCCGGATGGAAGAGGTTCTAAGACGCAAAACGGCAGCCTTCGGGGCACCGTCAAATTCGGGAGAACTCTTGATGAGTTCTCCCTCAGCTTGCGCTCCGCCCCTGACTTGAGGTCAGGGGCTCCGGCCCCGAAGACGGCCGTTTTGCGCCAAGAACCTCTAACCATCCTCCACAAATCGCGCAGACGGTGGGGCGTCCGCTCGCTGTTTTTCGCGGGAGCTGCATTTCCATTTCAGCGTTCTGCCAGTAAAAGCAGGGATAAGTCTCCTTTCGGCATTCTGCCAGTAAAAGCAGGGATAAGTCTCCTTTCAGCATTCTGCCAGTAAAAAGCAGGGATAAGTCTCCTTTCGGCATTCTGCCAGTCAAAATGGAAATGAAGTTCTTTTCCAACATTCAGCGAGCGAAATGCAGCGTGACAGGCGGGGGCGGGACACATCACGAACGCGATTTACGAAGGAGGGTTAGTCTTTCTTAATGAAAAAACGTCAGTTTGAGGGCCGGAGCCCATGACCTCAAGTCATGGGCGGAG
>CANQFR010000035.1 GCA_947599905.1 uncultured Lachnospiraceae bacterium | reverse complement strand
AAGATTTTCATGTAGGTCATAAATGTAGGTACATTTTTTCAAAATATCTCAGCCCGCATAAATACCGGGAAAACCGCATATATACAGGGAAATGGAGCCGAAAGAAGGCTCCATTTCATGTTTACAAGTGGCAAACTCGGGGTATAACATAATCTGGCATGATTGTGCAAGAACGTATGTTTGCAAACATAAAATACAAACCCGGCGTCATCAGCACTCTCTTCACGCAGAAAAAGCCGGAACTTCCGATCTGTCCCGGCCTTCTTCACTGTTTATTCATCTCAGGCCGCATTTCCATGCCGCCCCTCATCACCCCGTGCTCCGCCTTCCATGTCTCTGCGACACCCCCGGCACTCCGCCTTCCATGTCTCTATAACACCCCCGGCGCTCCGCCTTCTACAGCCCCAGCCCCTTGCTCAGCGTCACGATGAAATCCTGCACATTGGTCACAATTCCCCGGGCCGACAGACTTCCCCGGTCGCTCAGCTTGTTGACCGTGAATTCGGAGATATCCACACAGTAGAAATACACCTGCCGCACCGTTCCGTCCGCCAGCACCCGGTAGGACGGCGTCATGTTGCCGGTAGCGATCGTGTGCAGCGTCGTCGCCATGCAGATTACCGTGGTCGCGCTGCGGATCTGGTCGCGCATCCGGTCCTGGGCCTCGTATACATTGCCATAGACCGGCGGCAGCGGGCCGTCGTCGCGGATGGAGCCGGCCAGCACATACGGCACATGGTATTTCTCGCAGTTATAAATGATTCCGTTGTCGATCTTTTCATTGGCGATAAACTGCGCAATGCCGCCGTGGTATTTCACCCGGTTGATCGTGTCAAGATGATTGTAATGACCGTTCTCCTGGCTCCTCTGGGTGTAGATGTCCTGGCCCAGGGCCGTCCCCAGATAGGCCGCCTCCAGATCATGGGTTGCAAGCGCGTTGCCCGCCAGCACACAGTCCACATAACCGTTCGCGATCAGTTTGGAAAATGCGTTCCTGGCGTCATTGTCAAACGCAAAGGCCGGGCCCATGACCCACACAATCCTGCCGTGTTCCTTCTCATAGTTCAGCAGTTCATAAAGCTCATCGTAGTCTCTGGAAAATGCCGTCTCCCGCGAACGGTTCTGCCGGAACGCAAAGGTATCCCGAATCTCCTTCGCCTCACGGAAACCGTCCGGATACACATAGATCCCTTCCTCCGCGTTCTCCGTCCGTCCCGTAATCACAAGATCACCTTTCTTAAGGAGGCGGAACTCCCGCACGATGACCTTTCCGTTCTCGTAAACCGGCACGCAGTCCATGCGGCTCTCTTCGGCCAGAAGCCATTTCCCGTCAATCTTAAAATACTCCGGGAAAATACTCATCGCATGGTAGTTCTCCGGTGCCACCCCGTCAAACGGTGCCCCGCAAAGCGCCGCGTCCGGCGCATCCGCAAACATCGGCTCGTCAAACGCCGGCGGGATAAATGTTCTCAGGTGAAAACCCATAACTGCTCTCCTTTCAATTCACGCAAATAACCCGTCCTTTTCCGCGGCAACCCCGGCTACGCCATATTGTGACATCCCCGGTTATGCCATCCTGCGGTATCCCAGCTGCGCCATCCTCTCTGGCATCCCCGGCTACGCCATCCCGCGGTATTCCTGTTTCCAGGCCTCCAGAAGCTGCCTCGCGCCCTCCAGACGGCGAATCGGGTCGCGGCGGAACATCTCCTCCAGCTTCTGAATCCCCTCCGAATGGTCCGCATTCTCGCCGGCCTTCGCGAAATCCTCGTCCCAGGCCGCCTTCATTTCCTCGGTGATCATCGACTGATAGCGGTCCTTCAGTGAAATCTCCGGACTCATTCGCGTCAGATGATAGATCCGCTCCAGCACCGAAACGTCCTTCAGCTTTGCATATGCCTTATCATAAGCAGAGAGCGCCTTATCAAACTGGAAAATCCGAGCATGGCAGGCGCCCAGGTTGTTCCATACCTTCCCGAGGAAAGCGTCATCCGCCTTCTGGGCCAGATAGGAATCCAGTATCTTCTCATAGCCTGCAATCGCCCTGCCGTACTGTTTGAAACCGAAAAGGTAGTCCGCTTTCCGCTTCGCGTATTCCAGCGGCGGCAGCTTTCGAAGCGCCGCCACCTTCTGGCGCAGGCGGTTGATCTCAGCCGACGTATAGTAATCGCATTCCTGCAGGAATAAAAACAGCAGCTCGTCCTGGTTCTCCCCGCTCTTCATGAAGCGCTCCATCTTCAGGGCCGTATATCCCATGTCCAGCTCCTCGCGGATAAAATCTACGAGATTCCTGTCAATGAAGCCGTCCAGCGCCAGCAGCGGATGGTTATAAAGCGCATAGCAAAGCTCCTGGGACGTGTAAATATGGATTCCCAGATTCTCGATAAAAAACGGATGGCTGACATGTTCCTTTCTGCATAGGATTACGCTCATAGCATCACCTCTTGTCTGATCTCGGCGCCGGTGGACGGATAGAGTTCCCCGAAGCCCAGATCACTGACCGACACAGTCATCGTATTTTCATCTAAAAATGCAGTCTTCAGCCGGATTCGGACGGTCTTGTCAGACCGCTCCGGGAAGCCCTCCAGCGTCAGCTTCACGACCTTCCGGCGCTTGGGATCCGCGGGCGAGATCAGAAATTCGAGATACTGCTGCCCGTCCAGGATAAACTCCAGCGTACTTCCGGCCTCGTACCAGCTGTCCCCGGCCGCCGCCAGCACCAGCTGTTCCTCCTGGTCATGGCGCAGCACCTTCATGGACACCGTGGTATCCAGTCTGCCGTCACAGATCAATACATACGGATAGGCAGTCTTCTCGCGGCCGAGGTCGGCAGCCTTATAAGCAGCCCCCTGCACAAACAGATTCAGATCCACATAGACCTTCCGCCTTACGCAGACCATTTTCATGAAATCCGCCGCCCAGTCCTGCGTCTCAAAGCCCTTTCCGGTCAGGAAAACGGACGAGAACAGTTTCTTCTGCAGGAAGCGCTCCCCGCAGGAGCAGAGAATCTTATCCGCCAGCTTCACGCCGGAAGGAGTTTTCAGGATATCGAGATTAAAGCCCTCGTCCAGTTTCTCCCGCTCCGCCACCACGGTGACCTTGCGCATGCCGCGCTGAACTTTCATCTCATAATAGCAGAGAAAATCTTCCGACAGATCGAACATACCGACCTGATTGTTCCAGACCTCCCGCTTCTGGCTCAGCACATAATACAGGAAGCTCTCCGTATGGCTGATGATGCGGATGCGGTCTCGCGAAAGCTTCAGTCGATCCGCGCAGGAACCCAGCATATCCATCAGCCGTGCGCTGATCTTCGGCACCGTGATGACAAGCCCGGCAATACGGGCGCTGTCGTAGGCAGGAGCCGCTGCCGGCGTCTGCGCCTCAGTCTCTTCCCCGGCCTCCGCCGCCTTCCTGTCCGTTCCGGCGGCCTCAGATTTCGTTCCGGCAGTTCCAGCCTTCGCCCCACCGGCCGCCCGCACTTCCGCACCCGCCGCCCCGTCCGCAGTTTCCGCTTTCTCTCCCGCTTCCGCCCGGTCTGCTTCCGCGACCGCCGCGGCCAGCACGCATTCCAGGAATTTCTGCATCAGCTCAAGGCCCTCGTAACGCACGCCGCCGATCGTCGCCGTCCCGTCCTTGCGCAGAAGCTTTAAAAGCTTATCCACGATCACGCCGTCCCCCTCCAGGGCGCAGGCGTACGCCTCCTGCCCGATCAGCCAGGCGTCTCCGTCCTTTCTCTTACAGACAATCGTCGGATAGCTCAATACCTCTCCCGGCCCCGCGCAGCACACCTGCGTGTATGTATCACAGATATCGAGGCCAATCAGCCGTTTCTCCATCGCTTTCTGTCCCTTTCGGTTCTTCATCCGCCGCAGCCGGCTTTCCCGGTCTGGCCGGTGCCGCATATGCCGCCGCAGTCCGCCCGTCCATTCTACATTACATCAGTCCGAACAGTCCTTCGACCGCCGCGGTCCGCTTCACATAGGCTTCCATCGAATCCTTAAGGCCTTCTTCATCCTTCCGGTTCATATATACAGACATCTGGTTCAGCAGCATAAACCGGCTGTCCTCGGAACTCTCCGCCTTCCTGTCGCAGGCAAGGCTTCCCTCGGCCATCAGCACCTGCCGGTTCCCCTGATGCTCATAGATCCGGTACTCCATAGTCTCCCCCTCAAACAGCACCTTCTGCTTGATGAAGACGCCCTGATACATCCGCTTCATGTCGTCGCCGTAGAAACGCTCCTCCTGCGGCCGTATCCGCACCTGCAGATCCACCCGCGAATCCTTCCTGCCGATATACTGCAGGATCGCCTTGTCGGTGATCTCCCTTGGAATCCGTACATGCCTGGCCAGCGGCTTCATATGGGCAAATACCATTCCCTCCGCCAGCAGGATATCGACGATCGTCTGACACAGCTTCGTCTGTTCCTCATCCAGCTCATTCAGCCCCGCATAATACTTCGTCAGCGCAAGCAGATAAATCGTAGACAGCTTCTCCTTCTCAATCGCCCCGTGAATCATGCCCTCCAGATAGCGGAACACTTCCTCGCCGGCCGGCTTGTCCTCCATGAAATACAGCGTGCTCTTCATGGTAAAATAAGCCTTTACGATGCTCTCGCCAGTCTTCTTCCGCTCCATATAAAGGGAAAATACCCGGTCGATCCGGTCGGTCTGATCCGCAAAGAGCATCTGCGCCAGCAGCCGTTCCTCCAGATCGTACGTCTCCACACGATCCGTCACACCCCGCAAAAGCAGCCGGTACATCTGCTCCGTGGAACCGTTGAAATGCTCGCACAGATAATCCAGGATCACGCTGTCCGCCTTGTCCTCCGCAAATACCTGATAGGCCAGCTTCAGGAGCAGCTCATCCTCGTCGTAAAGCTCATTCAGAATCATCCGGCTGCATAAAAGCCGCAGTTCCTCCGGCGATACCAGACAGTAATACTTACGGATCATGCCGTAAGCTTCGCGGATATACCCCTGCTCGATCAGCGCCTGACACAAATCAACGCGCTGCTTTCTGGAAAGGATTTCCTTATCCGCCGCCAGAAGCGGCGCAGCATTCACCGGCTCTGCACTCTCCGGATCCGGTTTCGTCAGATAATAACGGATAATCCGTCCGATCAGCTCCCGGCTGTAAAGCGGATGAAGCTTCAGCCGCGTCAGGGCGCGGTCGATGACCTGGATATCCTCCGCTTCCGGCTCCTCCTTCTCCCCCGCCCTCCGGCAGGCGCCTAAAAGCAGCATCGCATGTTCCGGATATACCTCAAAACAGCGGTTTGCAAGTTCCGGCCGGTTCATGACCGCCGTCTCCTCATGTTTCACATTCGTATAACGGTTCCCGTAAGCGTCCTCAAACAGCAGCCGGCTGCCGTCAAAATACACTGGCACGTAAGCCACGCCGCCCCTGATCGGATAGACGCCCTGTTCCGTCAGTTCCTCATAGCAGACGATGACATTGCGCATCCGCTTATCCTCACAGGCAATCCTTCTGGAATTCAGAATCGACGGCAGGATCTGGGCCACAGGCCCGTCGATCATCCCCGGATAAATCATCGCGTCGTAGATCACGGCCAGGTTGCGCCCGATCCGCGCCTTTAACACCTGCTCCACCGCGAACGCGCCCATAACCTTCTCGTATTCCTGGTAAACCTTCGATTCCCGGTCCATATAGCGGATCATGTTGGCGTAAAGCACCGCGCGGCTGTTCTGGTCGAGATTATGGTCATAAGAGAAATACCGAAGCACCTCGTCCGGCATCAGCTTCCCGTAATCCTTCGGCAGCGAGTAGAGGAAATATTCATACAGCCTGGTCAGGCTGAGCTTCTCCGAAAGCGCCTTCTCGTACCACGGGAAATCCTTCTCCTGCCGGCAGTCGCCGCGGATCATCTGGCTGCATATGGAAGCCAGAATCTCCTTTTTCTCAAATGTCCGATACACCGCCTTCAGCATCCGGCAAAGCAGCGGCTGGTAATTTCGGTTCGTGACGGCCAGCATCGCGGTTTTCAGCGCCAGATCCTCGCGCACTAGTCCCCGCTTCGCGCCAAAACACAACACCTGGATTTCGAAGGCGCCCAGTCCCAGCATCAGCTGCGGCTCGTCATTCAGAATCGCCAGCGCATGTGTGTACAAAAACGGGCTGTGGCAGCCGCGGCCGAACAGCACTTTCATCCGCACGAGCACATCCGACGGATTCTCAAAACAGTACGCCTCCTCACAGCGGGAGAAGACATAGAACAGAAGGTATTCGGACCGCCCGTCCTCCATATATTTGCGGGACAGCCGCCCCAGCGACTCCCAGCGCTCCATGTCCGGTTCCAGCTTCAGACGCAGATATTCATAGAGGCAGTAGAGATCCGGCCGCTGCTGGCGTTTTTCGATGATCTCCGCCTGACAGCCGGCAAGCGCGGCCGCCGCTTCCTCCTCGCGGACCGCCAGCACGGAAAGCTCCGCCTCCAGAAGCGACAGCTTCGCCGAAGCCCCGTAAAACATCCGAAGAGCCGACACTTCCCCCATCATCTCTTCGATCTGCTTTTCGGCGTCGCCGGTACGGTTCTCGTAATCCAGACGCAGCTGCAGATACCGCCGGAATCTGCGGTTTCCCTCCGCCCGCAGGCTCTCGCCGCTCTCTTTGCTGTCTGCACCCTGATGGACCTCAATTTCGACGGTGACGGATTCATTCGGCGTTTCGAAGGTAATGCTTCCCAGGTTCTTCCCCGCATGGAGTCCGCCCGGACTCAGCTCATACGGAAATTCAAGGACACCGCCAGTGAAATCGTCATCCGTGAAATTCTTCTTCCCGATACGGATGAATCCGCCGTCCACCGATACATTGACGGCCAAATACCCCCAGCCGCTGCGGCGCAGCTCAATCGTGTCGCGGCTGTCGGCCCTGATATTGTCATAAACGCGGTGCGTTTCGTCAACCTGAAGTTCTACGGGCTTTTTAAGGTCCAGGCCGATCATGAACTGCTCCACCTGGCCGTAGCGGCTGCCGCGGCCAAGAAGCCCGTCGTAGAGACAGCGGATCTTCTTATCCTGCATGAACGGCACGCCCGCAAAATCCCGGTACTCGAAGATCTTTACCGCGGTCTCGTAATCCTGTCTGGCAAGGGCAGCAAAATCCTTCGGCTCGACCAGTTTCTGCAGGGCGCGGCCGGAAACGCCGGACTGCGCCGTAAAAGAATAAGGCAGTGTAAATTCCCCTCCGTTTGTGACCAGCACAAACTCGCCCTCGATCACGTCTCCGTGTTCCAGGTATTCACTGTCGATCTCGTACATCACATGGTTTCTGAGACCGCCGAAGGATGCCGTCAGCACCCGGACCCGCGGATTGGAAGAATAGGCAAGACCTTTGATGTGCAGTCCGTTCTGGCTGGTGATATACAGTTCTTTCTTCTCGAGTCCGCCCGCGTCGACCGCGACACGTTCGAGGCTTTCCGGCTGGATTGTGATTTCCGGAACCTCCGTGTCGATAATGCCTCTGGCAAGGCGGTTGATCCGTTCTCTCATGTGTTTTCCACCTGTATTCGCATGTTTGCAGGCCGCATCTTCCGGCCATACTTCATCCATTATTTCTATCTTAGCACATTTCCCCTTGATTTGCTATCCCAAAATTGGTATGATAAGGTAGAAATGCAGGAAAATACTTGCCGTTCGCTGACAAATCAACGATGTGCGGCGGATACCGAAGGGAGGAAGCCGGGATGCTCTCGGAACCGAAGACGCTTTATAAGCTGATGAACCTTTATATGCTCAGGCAGGTGAATTTCCCGCTGACGAACGCGCAGCTGACGGACTTCTTCCTGGAGAATGAGTATACGACCTATTTTACGCTCCAGGAGGTGCTGAACGAACTTCTGGAAGCGGGGCTTATACGCACGCACGCGAACCACAACACGACGCGCTATGAGATCACGCGCGAGGGCGAGGAGACGCTTGAATTCTTCGGGAAGAACATTTCGCAGGCCATCGTGGACGATATGGACCGCTACCTGAAGGAGAACCGCATCCGAATCCGCAACGAGGCGGGGGTGCTGGCGGATTATTACAAGTCCACGAGTCAGGATTTCGTCGTGCATATGGAGATCCGGGAGGGCAAGAGTACGCTTCTGGAGCTGAGTCTGTCGGTGCCGGAGCGGGAGCAGGCGGAAGCGATGTGCGCGCAGTGGCAGGAGAAAAGTCCGGAAGTGTATTCGTATCTGGTGAAAACATTAATCAGCGGGGAGTGACAGCATGTTTGGGAAGAAGAAAACCATGGATCCGGTTGAACGGTGGATCCGTACTGCCAAAAAGAAAATGCGCAAAAAAGCGTATCGGAAGGCGGCGAAGCTGGTACTGACGGCGGTGCTGCCGGGAGTGATCGCGGCGCTGGGAGCGGCGACGGCGAAGATGTTTCTGCGGATGGCGCTCAGAAAGGCCGGGACGGCGGTGAAAAACGGTGTGTCCGCGGGCGATGATACTGAAAAAACCGCGATGGGCGATGAAGCGGCTATCGCTGCAGCGGCTGATGAACAGGATCAGGCTGCGGCCGGGAATACGGATGATTCCGCTGTAACGGCCGAGACGGAGCCGGTTGCGCTTGAGATATCGCGGCCGGAGTTTGTAAAGCCGGAACCGGTGGACTGAGTTTATTGCCCTTTGCGGAAGCGGTTGATCTCTTCAGCGAGCAGCTTCGCATTCTCGATCAGTGAATCAAAGGCGCCGTACTGGTAGATGTTAATCACGATGATTCCTACAGGAACCGCAAGGATCATACCGGAGACGCCGCTGATCTTAAAGCCCAGGTAGAGAAGAAAAAGCGTCGCAAGGGGCGGCACTCCCATTGTCTCTCCGACAATCTTGGGCTGGATGATCTGGCGGACGACCTGGGTCAGAAGATAGAGAAAAACCAGGCCTGCCGCGAAAGGCCACTCGCCGGACAGGAGTTTAATCAGCGCCCACGGAAAGAGCGCGGTGCCGGTGCCGAACAGCGGCAGGAAATCCAGAAGGGCGATCAGGATGGCCCAGATGATGCCGTAGTCGACGCCCAGAATCAGAAAGCCGATCGCCAGAATGACGGCGACCACGAACATGATCCGGAACTGCGCGAGGAAATAACCTCCGAGCACCCGGGTCAGATCATTTTTCAGGAAATGAAGATAGTCCCAGAGGCCCTTCGGCACGACGCGGTGCAGTACCTCAAAGATCTGCTCCCTCTCCACAATAAACAGATAGGACGACAGGATCGTTACAACCGTATAGACCAGTGCGCCGGGAATCCCGCGGGCAACATTGCCGGCGGCCGTCACGGTCGGCGGCGCGATCTCCTGCAGAAACTCGCCGACGGCGCTGCCGAGATTGTCATTTAAGCGGGCGGCCCAGTCCTGAACGCTTCTGGGAAGAATCTTAAATAAACGCGACAGGCTCGAACCGGCGTCCGCCAGCTCGCCCTGCAGCGCTTCCACCATGTCGGGAAGGTCGTGAAGCAGACCGATCACTTCATAAAACAGCCGCGAAATAACCAGATAAAGGACGCCGATTACCAGCGCCAGCACCAGTACGACAATCAGCACCGAACTGTGGCGGCGCACAATCTTCAGATGTTTCTCAAGGAAGCGCACCAGGGGATTCGCAATCATCGCGATGATCCAGCCGATCACAAAGGGCATGAAAAAGCGCAGGAGCTGCGGTCCCAGAAGACACACCAGAAGAATCCCGCAGACCGGGATTATTATGTTTAATATCATCTTCAGAATACGGCTGCTCTCTTCACGCATGTTTTCTCACTCGCCTTTCCCGCGCTGCATTCTTCCGCACCGCATTATCCCACACTGCACACTTCCGCACCGCTCACCCGTCCATACCCGCGGAGCCGCCCGCTTTCTCAGGCGCGCCCGGCCCGTCCGGCCAGATACTCCTCCAGAAACGCATACAGCGCCTCCATCTCCGCATCCGTACCGATGGTCACGCGCAGATACTCGCTCGTCCGGGGCGCCCGGAAATACCGCACATAGATGGCATTTGCGCGCAGCGCCCCGTACAGTTCCTCCGCAGGAACGCTCCGATGGCGGATGAAGAGAAAATTGGCCTGCGAATCCGGAAAGCTGAATCCCAGAGCGGCGAGCCGTTCTTTCGCATGCTCGCGCGTCGCGACAATTTTCGCCACGGTTTCCCGGAAATACGCCTCGTCCCGCACCGCCGCCTCTCCGGCGAGAATCGCCGGCAGGTTCATTGTGTAGGAATTGTAGGAATACTTCACGTCCTGCATCGCGCGAATCAGTTCCGGCGCGCCGAAGGCGAAGCCGATCCGCATCCCTGCCATCGAGCGGGACTTGGAAAATGTCTGCACGACCAGCAGGTTCCCGTAGCGGTCAAGGAGCGGCAGCGCCGACTCCCCGCCGAAATCCACATAGGCCTCGTCCACGATCACCACCGCGTCCTGATTGTGCCGCAGGATATCTTCAACCTGCGCAAGCGCAAGGCCGCGGCCGGTCGGCGCGTTCGGATTCGGGAAAATGACGCCGCCGTTCGGGCGGTCATAATCCCGGGGATCAATCGCGAAATCGCCGGTCAGCGGGCAGGTCTCATAGGGAATCCCGAACAGCTCCGCCCACACCGGATAGAAGGAATAGGTCACATCCGGGAAGAGCACCGGCCGGTCGGAATGAAAAAACGTCAGGAATGCCATTGCCAGCACATCGTCTGAGCCGACGCCGGTGAAGACCTGCTCCGGCGCAAGCCCGTAACGGTCAGCCAGCGCCCGGACCAGGCGCGACGCCGCCGGATCCGGATATTTGCGCAGCGCCGCCGCGTCCAGCTGTGCAAGCGCCCTGCATACGCCGGGAGCCGGCGGATAGGGATTCTCATTCGTGTTCAGCTTGATCAGACGGCTGCCCTGCGGCTGCTCGCCGGGCACGTAAGGCGTGACACGGCGGATGTTGCGCTCCCAGAGACGTGGCGCTGTCTCACCCGCACCTCCGCTCATATTTCCGTTCACAGTCCGTACTCCTCCGCCACTGCCTGAAAGGCCGGAAGCGACCGCTCGATCTGCTCATAGGAAACGCAGTAGGAGATCCGCACATAGCCGGGGCAGGCGAACGAGGAGCCGGGCACCACCAGGATGTTATGCTTCTTGCAGGCCGCGCAGAATGCTTTCTCGTCGGGTTCCGGCGACTTAAGGAACAGATAGAACGCGCCCTGCGGCTTGATGCAGGTGAAGCCGTATTCCAGAAGCGAGGAATACAGCAGGTTTCTGTTCCGGTCGTAGGCCGCCACATTGGCCTTGGCGTGCAGGCACCGCATGACGACGCGCTGCATCAGCGACGGCGCGTTGACACAGCCCAGCACGCGGTTGGCGATCGTGGCCGCCGCAAATACGCTGGCGCTGTCCTTAAGCGCGTCCGGAATCACCAGATAACCGATGCGCTCGCCGGGCAGGGACAGGGATTTGCTGTAGGAATAGCAGACCACGGTATTATCATAATACTTCGTCACATAGGGAACCTCCACGCCGTCATAGGCGAGCTCGCGGTACGGCTCGTCGGAGACCAGAACGATGTCTGTGCCGAGTTCCTGCTGCTTCTTCGTCAGAATCTCAGCAATCTTCTTAAGCGTCGCATCGGAATAGACGACGCCGGTGGGGTTGTTGGGCGTATTGATGATAACGGCCTTCGTCTTCGCGCCGACAAGCGACGCAAACGCCTCCATGTTCGGCTGGAAGTCCGTGGTATCCGGCGGCACAACGACAAGCGTTCCGTCATAATTGCGCACATAATTGCCATATTCCAGGAAATACGGCGCGAACGCGATCACCTCGTCGCCGGGATTTAAGATTGTCTTAAACAGCACGTTCATGCCGCTGGCAGCGCCGACAGTCATTAAAATATTATTCTGATGGAAAGCGGTGCCGAAGCGCTCATTCAGGGACTGCGCAATAGCCGCGCGCACGTCCTCGTAACCGGCGTTGCTCATATAACCGTGGACGAAGGTGGATTCCTCCTCATCCAGAATGGCGCGGATCGCCGCGTCCACCTCCGGCGGCGCCGGAACATTGGGATTGCCCAGACTGAAGTCATAGACATTCTCCCTGCCGTAGATCTTCGCCAGGCGGTTGCCCTCCTCGAACATCTCGCGGATGGCCGAATTATTCTGCACCAGCGGTTTCATTTTCTCTGCAATCATAATGATATCCTCCTGCTTATTATCTTTAATTCTTATGTTCCCGCCGCAGCCGGTGTCCGTGGCTGCCGGCGTCCATAGCTGCCGGTGTCCGCGGCTGCCGGCGTCCGCGGCTGCCGGTATGCGGCATGCCTCCGGCCGGTTGCGCCCTGTGCCAGTCCGCAGCTATCCCGCCCAGAAGCAGCAAAACGCGACAATGCCCGTCACCGCAAAATAAAACCAGGTCGTCGGGTTGCTGAACCAGGTCGTAAAGAACGAAAGCGCCATATAAATCGCAAACTGCGCGTATAGCACGAAGCCCATCGGGTTGCGCATCCGCTTGAGGCGGCTGTCTAGCCAGGCTGCGGCGGCTCCCAGCACACACGAAAACACCGCCACGCCCGCGACGCCGAAATCATAATAGGCGTCATAGAACAGCGTCAGCGTCGTCAGTTCCTCCTTGTCCACATAGATCGGGAAACTGATCAGATACGGGAAGAAGAACTTCAGCCCGGTAAGCGCCCACACCGGGAACAGCAGCCGGATTCCATGGGTATGCCACGGCAGCGCCTCGACGAGGCAGTTGAAGTTCTCGTAATTATTGGCG
Organism: uncultured Lachnospiraceae bacterium; assembly: GCA_947599905.1. Taxonomy (GTDB): domain Bacteria; phylum Bacillota; class Clostridia; order Lachnospirales; family Lachnospiraceae; genus UBA3402. The sequence continues at coordinate 6,048 of CANQFR010000035.1, read as the reverse complement.
ATATAAATATAAGGCTGGGAAATGAAGATCGGCATGTCCGGATTCTTCATCTCGAAAATTCCGTTCAGGTATTCGATATCATGGCTTCTCGCGACGGTCAGGATCACATACAGCGGCAGCATCGCCGCCGCAAGGATCAGCACCGTTCTCAGCCGCACCTGCCCGGTATAGGCAATGTAGGTAAACAGCGCTGCCGCCACCGCGAAGATCAGCTGGAAACGGGACACGCAGAGGATCGGAATCAGAAGGCAGACGACCGTCGCCGCGATTACCAGCGTGTTGCGCGAAGAACGACGGGAACCGCCCTGCTGGAAGAAGATCACCGTCATCGACGGAACCAGCACGCAGGAAACCGTCAGATAGTGAACCCCCGTCACATGAAACGCCGAATAGGCGTGGGGCACGCCGCGCAGGAACAGCGGAACGAATCCCAGATATACCGCCTCAAACAGAAACGCCGCTGTCGAAACCGCCGTCAGCGCAAGAATACAGTAATAAAGCGGCCGCACATGATTCTTCGGCCCGCGGCGGCGCACATAAGGCGTATCGTCACCGGTCATATAGGAAACCAGACCAAAGACGCACCAGAAACAGACAAACGCCAGAAAGAAGCAGATCCATGTCTCCGCGGCCCAGTCCGTCTGCAGCCTGCTCAGCTTCAGACAGGCCACGCCCTGCCCGCCGACCCAGAACGCGGCAAACAGCCCCCGCAGATGCAGGAGATTCCCGGTCCGGCGGTATTCGTGCCGGTATAGATAAACAGCGGCCGCAAGAAGCGCCGTCCCGGACAGATAGGGCTGTCCGAAATGCGCCGCTGTGAAACTGGCTGCGTAACAGATCAAATATACGAACATAGTCTACTCTCCCAGGCCGTCCTCCACGACCTGTATCATCGCTTTCAGCGCCTCCTCCTCATCCGCCCCCTCGCAGACAAACTCAATCTCATCTCCGTATTTGACGCAGGCTCCCAGAACGCTTAACACGCTCTTGGCATTCGCCGAGACGTCGCCCACCGTAAAATGGATGCTGGACTGATAAAGGATTGCTTTATTGCAAAGGGCGCCTGCCGGCCGCAGGTGCAGGCCGGTCAGGTTCCTGATTGCCACTTTCGCCTTAACCATACTTCTCCTCACTGCTTTCTGTCAGTCTGACTGCGCCGACGTCTCCCGCGCCCCCGCGGTTGCCGAAACCTCCGCGTCGTCTCTGTCATCCGCGCTTTCTCCGCTGCGTCCGGCTTCATCGCTTTCTTCCGTCCCCGTGATTCCGCCCGGTCCGACGCCAAGCGGACCATAATTCTCCGAATCAACCGGAATCGACAGATCACGGATATTGACATTCATCGCGGAAGAACCGATGAAGTCAAAGCCTTCCGCCAGAACCGCTTCAAACCGGAGCGTGTGGATTCCCGGCTCCAGCCGGCTCACGTCGGCCCTCACCTGTATGCTGTTCACATCCAGCACATCCAGATCCTCGCTCAGTCCGCGGATCTGCAGCGTCAGATCCGGCGCGTCAAGCGTGTATTCATAGCCCTCTCTCTGACCCACGAGTTCAATATCGTCTGCGTCGAACTCGAATTCCCTGGTCTCCAGCGGCTCCACAAACATCGTCACCGTCGCAATCGACGGCTGGTCGCCCACGATCGAAACATTCTCCGGCAGATATTTGGTCAGGTCCACCTCGACCGTCACATCCGAAGTGGCCCGGTTCAGCGTAAGCGCCGGATCCGGGATCTCCAGCGTATGGAGGGTTGCAAGCACCGACCTCAGCCCCACCACGGTAATCGTCTGCACATCGGTCTGCACACCGGTGAACCGGTAACCGTTCGCCACGGCTCCGACAATCTTATAGTCGAGCGTCAGATCCTTGACACGGAGTACCGTTACATTATAGTTGGCCTGCGTCACATTCATCTCAACATCTTCAAGCCTGTCGAGACGGTTGCCGTTGGCGTCATAGAAATTAACCGCGGCCTCGCCGCTGATATCCGTATCCGCGTCATCCACACTGATCTCCACGCCCAGGGAACTGATCTGTCCGACCACAGACTCCGCCGCAGTCACCGTGACGCGCGGCGGCGTCAGCGAAATCTCGCCGATAGCAAAGCCTTCCGCCGCCGTTCCGCTCGTGTGGGCCTCCAGCACGAATGTCTTCGTCTGAATCGGTTCCGTCTGGATGCGCACCACAGGCGGATTCACCGTCACCGAACCGCTCTGGATCAGCGAACGCGCCATATAGGACGTGATATCCGCCTGCACCGGAATCGAGCCGGTCACATCGTAAAGCTGGGCCAGATCCGCATAGGCCGTAAAGTCGCTGGCAGATACCCTCGATTCATCCCTGACATGGATCTTATAGCTGACCGTCACTGTATTCCTGCTCAGCGATTCGTAGGTCAGCCCGGCATCCTTTAATACCTTCTCATTCGTGAAGACGACGGGAACCGTCTGGGTAACCGTCAGCATCGGATTGGAAACATTGACCATGATCAGCCAGGTCACGACGGCCAGAAAGACGGAGAGGATCTTAAGCCCCAGATTATGCGTCAGCTTTTGTCTCAGCTTTTCTTTCATCCTTCTGCCTTCCCTTCCATATTCTGAACCGCCGTCCCGTTCCGGCGCCCTCCTGCACGGCGTTCGTCAGCAGGGCTCTGCTTAATGCCTCCGGAGTCGTAATACGGCTCAGCTTCCCGTCCTCCGCCAGCGAAATATACCCCGTCTCCTCGGATACGACGATCGTTAAGCTGTCGGTCACCTCGCTGATTCCCACGGCCGCCCTGTGCCGGGTTCCGAGGTCTTTGCTGATATTCGCGTTGTCGGACCGCGGTAAATAGCAGGTCGCCGCAGTCACGCGGTTCCCGCGTATCACGACCGCGCCGTCATGCAGCGGCGTGTTATGTTCGAAAATATTGATCAGGAGCTGGCTCGTCACCACGGCGTCGATCTCAATGCCGGTGCTCTCCACCTCCTTCAGCGACTCCTCCCGCTCGATCACGATCAGCGCGCCGGTCCTGACCTTCGCCATCTCGAAGGTCGCCCGGATCAGCTCGTTCACCGTCTTCTCGCTCAGTCCGAGCTCCGCTCCGCGGTCGCCCTCGAACGGCAGCAGATCCGTCAGGATATTCCTTCGGCCCAGCTGCTCCAGCGCGCGCCTGAGTTCCGGCTGGAAAATGATGATCAGCGCCGTCGTCGCCACAAAGGCCACATTCTGCATGATCCAGAGGATCGTGTAAAGCTTGAGCATCCAGGCGATGAGCGCGAAGACAAGGATCATTGCAATGCCCTTCAAAAGCGTCCACGCCCGCGTGGTCTTGATCCAGACCAGGATCTCATAGATCAGAAACGCGATGATAATGATCTCCAGGATATTCGTTTTGGTGATTTGCGGCAAAAATGAGAGCCAGTCGTATAAGGTATCGATGACCTGAGTCACGCCATCACCTTCCTTCCGTAAACACTTCCGTCTATTCGTCGCGGTCTCTGTAGTCCGCCTGCCCGTCGCCGAAACGCTGCACCTTAATATCCGGCAGGGAAACGGCGATCTTCGGAACCGCCTTCACATAGTAATAATAGTCGTCATCCTCAAACTGCACGTATTCCGTCCGCGTATAATCCACGGCAAATACGAAGAAATGATACACCGCCGCGATCGCCAGCGAAAGGATCAGTCCCGCCAGAAGCTGGCCCATCGGCACCGACACATCGAACAGGAAATCGCCGATGAAAATCACCGCCAGCTGCGCGAGCGCCCCGGCCACAATCGCGATTGCCCAGGAAAAGTTGACCGGGAGCCTGCGGATCAGGTATACGGTCACAATGCCGACAGCACAGGCGGCCATCATGACCATCATCAGGCGATTGGAAAATAAGGTTCTTATGATTTGAATCAGCTGTTCCGCCATCCCAAGCGTCGCTTCCCCGCTCAGGGTTCCGATATTCTGCTTCACATACTGCATCACATAAAACAGCGCCGCGCCGCAGCAGACTGCGATAGCCGAAGACAGACCGCAGGAAAGCCCGGCCAGAATCGGTATCGCATAAGGAATCCGCAGATGGAAAAACAGCGGCGTCAGGATCAGCAGGACGCTGTCCTTCGGCTGCAGTCCGCCGTACAGGACCAGAATAAACATCAGCAGCAAAAACAGAATCAATGTCATCTCCAGCGAAATGCTGCTCACATGGGCGAGCAGAAGCACGCCTGCCAGAAACGCCATCACGCCGTAGGGCAGGACGCTGCAGACGAGCGCCAGAACCAGCTCCACCATGATATGGTTCAGTTTCGCCATGGCTCCCAGATTGCTGTTCAGCATATGGAATGTGATAAAACCGAGGAAAAACCGGACCAAAGGATCGATGAAAACATCGAATCTGGCATAGAATCCTCTCAGCTTTTCACGAAACACCCACAATCCAATCACGATCTCCGTCCCTCCTTGCCCTGTTCTTTCGGCCTGTTCAGAAACTCATAGCGGCGGTTTAAGCGTTTCAGCCTCGCAGCATAAACCTTCATCCCGCGCTCGCCGTATCCGTACCGCCGGTAAGACACGGTAAAGACGGCCGCCAGGTACACCACCAGTCCCAGCAGATACCAGACGCCGTAATCGACAAACGGAGAAATCACGTCCTTAAGCGTCGCAACGGAAAGAATCTCCTCAAGCCTGCAGACGACAACCGCCGCCAGCCCCAAAAGCCAGCAGAAGGTATATCCCAGAAAGGCGCAAAGCAGGTTCCTGCCGATATAATCCGATTTAAAATAACGCTTCACCAGCGTAAGGTTCTTCTTCTCCGCCTTCTCAAAGATGGCGATGCTTGTCATAAGCTTGATCTTTTCTTCGCTCAGCATATACGATCACCCCTGATGCCCATAACGAATGCCATAATGGATGCCCATAACATGTCAATTTAGTATATCACACATTTGAAATCTTGGCGATAGATAATGATGAATTTTCATGGAATTTTTCTTTTTTTTTTTCTTGCTTTTTCGCAGTGCCGGTGCTCCGCCGGCGGCACAAAAAATGCCGGGGCGGACTGTCCCGGCGCGCCGTCAGGCGGACTGTTTTTTCTTCTTCTTTGTCTTCTCCGGCGGTATCACGCCGATGTGAATGAAAATCGGATACAGATAGCTGGCGCCGAACGTGCCGAGTTTCTTGGGGCCGCTGATCGGGAGATCTTCGCGCAGGAGCTTAACCGCCATATCGAAAGCAAGGTTCACCGTAGAGCGGGTGATGGATTTATCCTTGCGGCTGACGAACATTTCGTAACCCCGGATTGTATATGTAAAATGCAGGTTTTTAGAGGTTACAAAAGGTACATCCTGAAAGAGGAGCAGCACATTCCACAAAAGCGTCTCGCTTCCTGCCTTCTCGCGGGGAACGCCTGCGCATTCCTGCGCGATCGCCTGACGCAGCAGATCTGTCGCACGCTGTCTGCGGTTCTGCAGCTGCGCCGCGTATTCTGCCAGTCTGTCACGGTCTTCCGGTAACTCCTGTCCTTCCATAGGCCTCCTCCTGCTTCTCTGGTATGAGAACAAGTATACTCACCAACCTGCAAAAAATCAATCGGAAGAGTAATAAACTCGACAATTTTCGACAATTTTCGACATAATTCGACAAAATACAGAACGTCACCGGAGCTCTCTACGTACGGAAACAGAACCCCGCGGTATTGGCCGCGCTCCGCATCGGAAGACAGCCAAAACCGCGGGGGAATGACACTGTGAAAAATGTCCCGCATTCCTACACGTGGATCTCCGCCTTTAAGCCCAGCACATCCCTGTTCGCCTCAAGGATCGGATTTACCACCTCCGTCAGAAATTCCTCGACCTGCCGGGGCGCGCGGCCCACATACAGCGACGGCTCCAGACTCTTCTTCAGATCGTCCATCGTAAGGCCGAAGGCAGGGTCTGCGGCGATCAGTTCCAGAAGGTTATTGTCAAGCCCCTTCTCTTTGACATTGCGGCCGGCCTCCATCGACAGCTGCCGGATGCGCTCATGCAGTTCCTGCCGGTCGCCGCCCGCCTTCACCGCATCCATCATGATATTCTCCGTCG
>CANQFR010000034.1 GCA_947599905.1 uncultured Lachnospiraceae bacterium | reverse complement strand
CGCATCCAGGTTCGTATCCCCGTGTCCCGGGAAATGCTTCGCGCACGCCAGCACGCCTTCTTCCTGCAGACCCCGGAGCATCGCGGTTCCGTATGCGGTCACCTGCTCCGGCGTATCTCCGTAGCTTCTCACACCGATCACCGGGTTATCCTGATTACAGTTGATATCCATAACCGGCGCGAAGTCAAAATTGACGCCCACGGCGCGCAGCTGCCGGCCCGTCATCCTTCCGGCCGTATACGCCTCCTCCGGCCCGCCCGCTGCAGCGATGGCCATCGCGCCGGGAATATTGATCATATCATTCGTAAGCCTCGTAACAATGCCGCCCTCCTGGTCAATACCGATCAGCGCGTCATATCCGGTACTTTCCCTGATGCAGGCCTGAAGATCGCCGCAAAGCCGCTTCAGCTGCTCCTGATTCTCCACATTATGCCGAAACAGGATGACATTGCCCACCTTATACTCCCGGAAAAACTGCCGCAGTTCCTCCGTCAGTTCCGTCCCCTGAAAGCCCGCCATAAAATGCTGTCCCAGTTCGATACGCAGTTCTTCGTCTTTCATTTGTCTGTTCACTGTCCCTACCTCCATGATCAAATGCGCCGCACAACAATCAGTCCCGGAATGGGAACCGACACATTTATCATACGCCATATTCCCGTGAAAATCAAGAAAATGTGGAAATTTATTTCATCAATTCAGTTAATTATAGAAATATTGTTTGTATAAATTCAGTTTATATCTACCATAATCCGCAGATGAAGAAATTTGCGTTTTTCGGCCGCGCGTACTTGAAATCTCGGCATGAATGGCATACAATAGTTGAAGTTGCGGCGCGCCGCGATAATCTATGCAAAGGAGTACGATGCAATGGGAAAGAAAGAAATAAACTGGAATGAGATCGGATTTGCCTACCACGTAACCGATAAGCGTTATGTCGCCAATTATAAAAACGGCGCCTGGGACGAGGGCGGGCTGACCGACGATGCGAATATTGTGTTAAATGAGTGCGCGGGCATCCTGCAGTACTGCCAGGAAGTCTTCGAGGGCCTGAAAGCCTATACCACGGTAAACGGCGATATCGTTACTTTCCGCCCGGATCTGAACGCGGAGCGCATGATGGATTCCGCGAAGCGGATGGAAATGCCGCCGTTCCCGAAGGAGCGTTTCTTAGACGCCGTGGAGCAGGTCGTGCGTGCTAATGCGGACTGGGTGCCGCCCTACGGCAGCGGCGCATCGCTTTACATTCGTCCGTACATGTTCGCTTTCTCTCCCGTCATCGGTGTAAAGCCGGCGGAGGAATATCAGTTCCGTACGTTCTGTACGCCGGTCGGCCCCTATTTCAAGGGCGGCGCGAAGCCGCTGACGCTTTGCGTGAGTGATTTCGACCGTGCGGCTCCTCACGGAACCGGACATATCAAGGCGGGCCTGAACTACGCGATGAGCCTGCATGCGTACATGACGGCGCACAATAACGGCTTTGATGAGAATATGTTCCTGGATCCGGGCACACGGACCTACGTGGAAGAAACCGGCGGCGCAAACTTCCTGTTCGTAACGAAGGACAATGAGATCGTGACCCCGAAGTCCGATTCGATCCTTCCGTCGATCACACGGCGCTCGATGCTTCACGTGGCGGAGCACTATCTGGGTATGAAGGTCACGCAGCGGCCGGTACGGCTGGACGAAGTCGGGGAGTTCGCGGAGTGCGGGCTTTGCGGGACGGCGGCTGTGATTTCGCCGGTCGGGAAGATCGTCGATCACGGGAAGGAAATCTGCTTCCCGAGCGGAATGGATCATATGGGGCCGGTGATTCAGAAGCTTTATGATACGCTGACGGGGATTCAGCTGGGGACGGTTGATGCGCCCGAGGGGTGGATTCATAAGATTTGCTGACGCCTGCACTTTGTGAAAGGGCCGCGCAGCGATATCTTCGTGTAAAGTACGCGCAGAGATATCTTCATGTAAGATACGCATAGAACATCTTTGTGAAAGGGTCGCGCAGGGGACATCCTTCTTCATTCAGCGGTTCATGATTTGCCCGCGGAAGAAGAATGTCCCCTGCGCTGCGTTTTTCAGGGAGGTCAGCCTTCTAGCGGAGGCTGAGATCTTTCTGGAGCATTTCCAGGTAGTGAACCAGGACGTCGCGGTGGCGGGGGATGCGCCAGGTGTGGTCAATCTCCTCGTAGGTAAAGCTTTTGCGGCCGCCGTTTTCCATGCGGGTCCAGAAGGCGCAGAGGTCCTTGAAGGGAATGTAGTAGATCTCGTCGAGGGCGGTCCAGTAAAGGATGATGAAAGCTATGCCGCCCTGCTCTTCGAACTCCTGCATGAAGCGCACCTGATGTTCATGGACGTTCTGCAGGGGGAAGGTGCTTACAGCACATTCTTTTGCATCGAAGCAGACCGGGATGCCCTGTACCGCGCCGATGTAGTCGACGGTGCTCTTCTGGTCAAAATACGCCAGCGTGATGTGGCGCGTTTCTTTGTCAATCTCGATCGGGGTGATCGGCGTCGGCACTTTCTGGATCAGCGCCAGCTTTTTCTCACGGTAGACGTCGTTGGTATGATTGATCATGTCCTCGAGGGTTGAGCCTCTGAGTCCTCTCGAATTCCAGGTAGCCATGTGCGTTCTCCCCTTACTTCCACAGTGAATGTGTTTTCTGCCTTTACTTTCACGGTAAATGTGCTTTCTGCCTTTACTCCCACGGTAAATCTGCTTTCTCTCTTTATTCCCACGGCAGTTTTGCAAATATATCCGGCGGCGGAGCTGTGAATGTCCGCCCGCCCAGATATGCCAGCGGCTCCTGAAGCGGCGGGAAAATGATACGCCAGGCGTGAAGCATCTGGTGATCGACGCCGTAACGGCCGCGCATCAGGCGATTGACCGCGGTATCGCCGTATTTGATATCTCCAATGACCGGATGGCCGATCGACGCCAGATGGGCCCGGATCTGGTGCGTCCGCCCGGTAATCAGGCGCACCCGAAGAAGCGTATAGGCGCCCGCGGCCGCATCATGCCCGTGCCGGAGCGGCTCATATTCAGTCACGATTGCCGAACCTCTGTCCGGCGGCGTCTGATACACCGTTACCCGGTTTGTCCGGCCGTCTTTGGTCAGATAGGCCGTGAGCCGCTGCGGGTCTGTGATATTGCCTTTGACTACGCAGAGGTAATCCTTGTGAAGACTGCGCTCGCGGAATACCTGCGACAGGATCTGCAGTCCCGGCAGTGATTTGCCGGCCGCCACGAGGCCGCTGGTGTTGCGATCCAGACGGTTGACAACCGACGGGCGAAAGGTCCGCAGCGCTTCCTCCGTCAGCGCGCCGCTGTTAAGGAGATATGCGGTTACATATTCCACCAGGGAAATGTCGTCCTCACGGGCTTTCTGGGAAAGCATCCCTGCCGGTTTATTGACAAGCAGAAGATGCCTGTCCTCATAAATAATATCCAGACGGGCCTGATCGGGGGTATCGCTCTGCTGCGGGATATCAGCCGGCCGGATCATCTCTTTCTGCCGGACGGTATCGGGTTTTGAGAACGCGGACACAGCCGGATTAACGGTTTTTGAGAATTTCGCGGCCGTTTCCTCAGAGAGAAACAGCTTCACTTCGTCTCCGACTGCAAGCCGCTCGGAACCGTCGCAGCGTTTGCCGTTGAGCGTAATATTTTTTTTGCGCATCATCTTATAGAGGAAACTTTTCGGCGCGAGGTTCATGTATTTCGCCAGCAGCTTATCCAGACGCTGACCGGCTTCATTTTCGTTTATCGTCAGACTGATCATGGACGGAACCGTTCGCCTCCTCCCGTGAATCATATATCATCCCGGCTCGTTACATCGACATACTTTTGAGCACGCCGGCCGCGTACTGCGTACTTCCGTCGTCTTCATATTCCGACGCTGGCTTCAGCGTGTCCAGCCGGTTGAAAAACTGTTTTTCATCCGCAATGATCTTCAGGTTCGGGTCGAGCTTCTGGCTTTTGAAGGAAGCATTGAGCGTCTTTTCGGCCTTTTTGATATCCGTCTTTTCCGCCGGACAGAAGGCGTATACGCCGGTGGGATGTACCATCACCGCGTCGAACGGCAGAATCTGCTCTTTCGTCGTCACGACCAGGTCGTAAAGCAGAATACCCCTGGACTCATAGGCCGCGGCCCTGCGGTGGAACTCCTCTCCGGGCGTGCGGTAGCGAAATGCCGCCAGCAGCGGCGAGGCCACATTCGCGGTCGGCAGAACCGAGAGGATCGCCATCAGCGTCAGCACATTCTTCGCAGCCTGATTATCCGTGAAATTTCTTGCCAGAAGCTGGATAATGATCGCCGCCGCGCCGAAAATCACCTCTGCAAGCTGCACGGTTTTGCGGTAATTACGATAGCCGTATTCGCCTTTCTGTTTTCTCATCGTCTCAATCCTCCGTCGCGGAATTTCCGCTGCGTAACCGATCTCTCGTTTCAGCCGCAGGGACTGACTGGCTTACCGAATGCCGCGCTCTCGTATCAGCCGCCGGGACTGACTGGTTTTCTGAATGCCGCGTTCTCGTATCAGCCGCCGGGACTGACTGGTTTTCCGAATGCCGCGTTCTCGTATCAGCCGCCGAATCTGTCCATCATTTCCAGAATCAATCCGTGCGGCAGAAGCTTTGCCGCAATACGAAACAGCTTCATCACAATGCCGTATACCGACACCTGCCGCCCGGCCATGCAGTCCGTAAGCGCCTTTTTTACGACTTTTTTCGGATCTGCCATCACGAGTTTCTTATAGGGGGGAATCTGATGCTCCTGCTCCGCGATATTGAAAAACTCTGTCTTCACCGGGCCCGGGCAGACCGCCGTCACATAGATTCCCTGGCTTTTAAGCTCCGCACCCAGCGCCCGGCTGTAGCTTAGTACAAATGCTTTCGTCGCCGCATAAACCGCGAACTCCGGCTGCGGCAGGAAAGCCGCTGCGGACGCGAACTGCAGGATGCGCGCGTTGGCCGTCATATACGGCAGCACCAGAGCGGTCATTGCGCACAGCGCCTCGCAGTTGAGGCGTACCATGCCGCAGGCTGTTTCCCCGGAAAGGGTATCGACACGGCCGATCACACCAAAGCCGGCGGCATTGACGAGAATCTTTACCTCAGGCTGCGTTTCGCGAAGCGCGGCTTCGATCTGTCCGCGCCCCGCCGGATCCGTGATATCTGCCGCGAAGATTCGCACGCGCGCCGGAATTTGCCCCTGCATTTCACGAAGACGTTCTTCGCGCCGCGCGATTACCCAGATCTCATCGATGCCGGAAAAACGGTCGCCGATCTGGTACGCCGCTTCGCGGCCCATACCGGACGACGCGCCTGTCACAATCGCAATCTTCACTGTCATACCTCCGTTTACTTCCCGGGCTGCTGTCCCATAGCCGCAGTCATGCAGCCTCGGTTTATGAAGTCTCGCTTCTCCAGCCTCGCCTCTTCGTTCTCATCGAACAGCTGCGTAAAGTCTTCAATAAAATAATCCGCCAGTTCCAGCACTTCCGCCCGCAGACCACGCGCATCCGCGTCCGCGTCGGCCACGCCGCATACCGTCATACCGGCGCGTTTGCCGGCGAGCGCCCCGGCCGGAATATCCTCAAACACGAGGCAGGCCGAAGGTTCCGCGCCCAGATCCCCGGCGACCTTCAGATAGATGTCCGGACTGGGCTTGCCTTCCTTTACCTCACAGGCAGTCGTCACAATCCTGAAATACGGCCGTATCGCAAGCGCATCCAGAACCGCGTCCACCATATCGGCGCCATTGCTGGTGGCGATCCCGCAGGGGATACCGTGCGACTCAGCGTAGCGCAAAAGCCGCAGCGCGCCGGGCTTTAACGGCACCTCATGGCGGTATTTGTCAATGGACATATCCGTCCAGACCGCCTTGATCTCGTCCATCGAAAGCGGCAGCCGGAAGCGCTTCAGGAAATAAGCCGCCGTCTCCGTAAAACTCATCCCCTCGATCGAACGCTGCAGATCGTCCGGACAGTCGTAGCCGTAGCGCGCCAGAAACTCAACGTCAATGGCCTTCCACATCCACATGGAATCCACGAGCGTCCCGTCAAGGTCGAAAATCAATGCTTGATACTGATTCAGTTCCATTCTTCCGTATCCTCATTTCACTGGCGTCTGATTGCCGCATCCGCGGCTCAGCAATTTTCCTGAAGCATCGCAAGCTCTGTCTCAGTAAGCGGACGGTACTCTCCCGGTCTCAGCTTCTCATCCAGTCTCAGACTTCCCATCGACATGCGCTTCAGATAGACGACACGGCAGTCCAGCGCCTCGAACATCCGCTTAACCTGATGAAATTTGCCCTCGTGTATCGTCAGAATATATGCGCTGCCTGTCTCCGGCGCCGCGGAATCTCCCGCCTCCTCAAGTTCCGCAGGCATCGTCTGCGTTCCGTCAGAAAGCACGATTCCTTCCGCGAACCGCTGCCGCGAGTCAGACGGAAGCGTCCCTTCAATAACGGCCAGATAGCGCTTATCCACATGTTTTTTCGGCGAAAGCAGCCGGTGCGCCAGATCGCCGTCGTTGGTAATCAGCAGAAGGCCTTCCGTGTCAATGTCCAGCCGTCCCACCGGGAACAGGTCGCCGCGCCTGCGGTCGGTAATCAGTTCCACGACGGTTCTGTGAAGATTATCCTCCGTAGCGGATACCACGCCCTGCGGCTTATTTAACATATAGTACTCAAAACGCGCGTATGCAATCTCCCGACCGTCCAGACTGACCGCGTCCGCTGCCGGATCAATCCTGCGGTCCGCACGCTTCTCGACCACGCCGTTCACTCGGATCCGCCCTTTTTTGGCCGCATCCCGGATCTGACTGCGCGTCCCCGCGCCCATTTCCGCAAGGAAGCGGTCCAGCCGCATCGCGCCGCCTCTGTTTTCCGTCGTCATATGCCGCGGTTCCCGCCTTTCTGTCAGATATATCAATTCATCCCTTCCGACGCGCTACTGCATGCGCCAGGCGGGATAATATTTATTCTTCAGCGTCCTGACTGACGCTTTCGCAAAGCCCAGCCCGTGCCCTTCCACACAGACCAGCACCCAGCCCTGCCGCTCCGGCTCATCCTCCCGAAGGAAAACCGTCTCCCCCTTCAGATAGCGCACCACGCGCGCATCGTCGTGGGAAAATGACACGCTGTCCGCAAATGTTTCCGCATCCAGCGTCATCGCCAGCGCCTGGGACGGTTCGAAGCGGCCGTTCTTCACGGTTCCGACCAGCAGCCCTGTCCGAAGACAGCGAACGCCGCGCACGGGAAGAAACGCCTCCGGCAGATAGTAAATACTGCCGTCTTTCATCAGAAAGCGGTTCACATCCCAGTGCCGCCTGCATCTGGCAAGAAATTCCGCAGCCTCCGGCGGCAGTTTCATCGTACGACCCCTGGAAGAGCCGCCGAAATCATTCGCCCTGTCCGCAGAAGTTCCAACGCCGAAACCATCTGCCCTTCCCACAGAATCTCCACCGCCGAAACCATCTGCCCTTCCCACAGAATCTCCACCGCCGGAATCGTTCGCGCGACCTAAGTCAAGTCCGTCATCCGGCCCGCACGGCATTTTGCCGCACCTGTCTTCCGCCTTCTTGTGCATAAGCGCCAGAAAATGTCCCTCGCCCGCAATTCTGTGCGGATACAGCCGCAGGCAGCCTGAAAGCCCGATTCCGCCGCAGGCTCCAGCGAATCCCGCAAGCGGGACCAGTTCCATTTCCGGATGCTGCGCCAGAAGCCAGAGGACATTTTCCTCGTCTTCCATCCGGGAAAATGTACAGGTGGAATACAGAAGATAACCGCCCGGCCGCAAAAGCGTCACCGCCTGACTTAAAATTTCCCGCTGAACGGGCGCGTAATATGCGGGGCCGCGCGCCAGCCAGTCCTTCACCATCTCCGGCTCCCGCCGAAACATCCCCTCCCCGGAACAGGGCGCGTCCACCAGGACGGCGTCAAAACAGGCCGGATACAGCCGCGCAAGCTTCTCCGGCGTCTCGCTGCTCACACAGATATTCGGGATTCCGAAAAGTTCCAGATTCTTAAGCAATGCCTTCGCGCGGGAAGCGCTGATATCGTTGGCCCATAAAAGGCCTTCGCCCCGCAGCCGCGTGCCGAGTTCCGTACTCTTCCCGCCCGGCGCGGCGCAGAGATCGAGCACGCGGTCCTTCGGCTTTACCGGAAGAAAAGCGGCCGGCGCCATCGCGCTCGGCTCCTGCAGATAATAAAGTCCCGCATAGTAATACGGATCCCGCGAAAGCCGCTGTGACGCTTCATAAGAGAAGCCGTTTGCGGCCCAGCCGACGGACCGCAGCGGTATGTCAAGCGCGGCCGCAGCCTCCTCAGGCGTCCATTTCCCTGTATTCACGCGCAGGCCCGCGGCAGGCGGCGCATCAAAAGACGCCAGGTAAGTATCCGCTTCCTCTCCCAGCAGTCCGCGCATTTCTTCCAAAAAACGCTCCGGCAATTCCTGTCTCATACCTACTCCCGCTTCTGTCCGCCTGTTCCGTTCCTATCGGATATCTTACCAAACTGTGCCCGCAAAATCAATAGGCGGCGGAGAGAAATACCGCCCCCTGTACGTCGGGGAGAAATACCGCCCCTGCATATTTGCGAAGCACACATTCATACATTACAGAAAAATGATTCCCCGGGCAGCCATGAAGCATTCCGATCCATTCATTTCTCCGTCTATAACAACACGCACTGCGCGCACCGGCCATGTAACGCTGAACGCATATCCAGCCGGCGCTGCCGGAAAACACACGCGCAGGCTTTCCGGCTGGGCGTCCGTGCTTGTGCTGATTCTGATGCTGACCCATCCGGCGCTTACGCTGGCAGGAGCCAGACGCGGCCTGATGCTGTGGGCGCAGACCGTTCTGCCGACGCTTCTGCCCTTTATGATCGCTTCCAATGTTCTGGTCGCCGCCGGCGGACTGCCGATTCTCATGACGCCGCTGCGCCCTGTCTTCTCCGGGCTGTTTGCGCTTACGGATGAAGGCGGCTACGTCCTGGCCTGCGGCCTTCTCTGCGGCTGTCCGATGGGGGCCAAGACCTGTGCTGAATTTCTGGAACAGGGACGGATCACGCCGGCACAGGCCAGATATCTCCTGGCGATCAGCAACCATCCAAGCCCGATGTTCGTTCTCAGCTATCTGGCTTCCCACCTGTCGCCGACGGTACCCGTCGCGGCCGTGCTGCTTAGTCTATACCTTCCGGTTCTTCCGCTGGCGGCGCTTGCGAGACGGATCTATCGGCCGGAAGCGGAGCTGCATTCGTATCCTGCCGGGCGGCAAAGTTTCCGCACAGAGAATGCGGCGCAGGAAAGCGCATCTGTCTCCGCCCCGGGAAACAATTTCAGGCAAGCCACACAGACAGAAGCTGCTTCCGCTTCCTTCGACACGACGATGATGCGTTCCGCGGAAGTCATGGTGCGGATCGGCGGCTACATCATGCTGTTCTCGATTCTCGCCGCTTTTCTGGAAGACATCCCGGCGCTCCCGCCCATCCTGCGCGCCGTCTTTCTGGGCGCGGTTGAGATCACAACCGGCATCAGCGCCATTTCGCAGGCGACGGGCGGCCCGCTGAACGGCCTTCTTATTACTGCGGTCACCGCGTTCGGCGGTCTGTCCGGAATTATGCAGACACGCAGCGTCATTTCCGTGACTGACGAATCAGAAACCGCAGAAAACATGCCCGCTGGGAAATATGAACGCAACATCACCGGCGCACTGCCCGCAGCCAAAACCAGGCAAAGCACCACTGGCGCCGTGCCCACTGCAAAATACAGGCACGGCATCACCGGCGCCCAGCCCGCTGCAAAAGAAAATGCCGGATTATCCATCCGGCATTATATACTGTGGAAGCTGCTGCATACGCTTACAGCATGTCTTCTGTATAGTTGCCTCCAATACCTTCCGTACTTCCGGCTGCCGTAGCGTCCGGCGCGCCCTGCGGCTGCTGGGGCATATTCAGCTCGCTGCGGTTATTGGTCACCACATCGAAACTGTTCTTCATCGCGCCCAGATAGGCCTCGAAACGGTTCTGGGAGGTTTCCACTGCGTGGGCGATAATATTCTGCAGATTATGGAGCGCGTCGTCCGTGTAGCGGATCGCACTCTGACGGATGCTATTGGCGTCATTGACCGCGGCGTCCAGAATCGCCTGCGCCTGAATATTGGCATCATCTATAATCTTACCGGCCTGCGCGTATGCAGCCTGGGTGATCTCATGCTCATTGACCATCTCATCGGTCTGGCTCCTGGCCTCCTGGAGCATGGCGTCAGCCTGCGTACGTGCATCGTTCATGATGGCTTCCTGATTGCTGATGACACGCTGATACTGCTTGATCTCATCCGGCACACGCAGCCGCAGTTCCACCAGCAGTTCCTCAAGTTCTTCACGGTTCACCAGAATTTTATTGCCGCCGAACGGCGCCGGCTTACAACCGTCGATAAATTCCTCGATCTCCTCAATCAACTGCTCAATCCTGCTCATAGGTATCTCCCTCCTGTTTTATTCCCCCGCGAATTTGGCCCTGATCTTCCCTGCTATACCCGGATGTACAAACGCGCTGATATCGCCGCCGTACATCGCGATCTCCTTTACAATACTGGAACTCAAATACGAATACTTCAGGTTTGTCGTCAAAAATACCGTGTCCACCTCCGGTGCGATCACGCGATTCGTCTGAGACAGCTGCAGTTCATATTCAAAATCCGTAACGGCGCGCAGCCCTCTGATGATGACATGCGCGTGGTTCTCCCTTACAAAATCTACAAGGAGTCCGTCAAAGGACCTTACTTCTACATTGGGCAGATGTTTTGTCACATCTATTAACATATTAACACGTTCTTCCACAGAAAACAACGGCGATTTTGAAGAATTATTCAAAACGGCCACGATCAGATGATCCATAATGGAAGAAGCGCGCTCAATAATATCGAAATGTCCGTAAGTAACCGGGTCGAAACTGCCCGGATAGACGGCGACTGCCATAATATCTACTCCTGTTCTGTCTGTTTTTTAAGAAAAATATGTTTGTTGGTCTTGTAGATCTTCTCTTTCACGGTCTCGTAGCCCAACTGTTCCGTATAGGAAAAAGCAGTAGGCAGGGAAGCTTCGACAATAATCAGCGTATCGCTGTCCGCCAGCCGCGAATCCTTCAGATATTCCAGCACCTGCCGCTCCCAGCCCTGCTCATAAGGCGGATCCATGAAAATGACGCCGAAGGCTTCCTTCTGTCCTTCGAGACGGCGCAGCCCGCTTAGGATATCGCAGGTCAGGATACGGCCGTGCGCTTCCAGATGCGTCGTCTTCAGATTCTCGCGGATGCAGGCGGCTGCTTTGGGATTCTTCTCGATGAAGACAGCTTCCGCCGCGCCGCGGCTTAAGGCCTCGATGCCGATGCCGCCGCTTCCGGCGAAGCAGTCCAGAAAACGCGTCTGAACCACGTCCTGCCAGATCATATTAAACAGTGTCTCTTTGATCCGGTCGGTGGTGGGTCTGGTATCGAGCCCTTCAGGCGTTTTCAGCTGCAGTCTTCTTGCTGTTCCGGCTATTACGCGCATCCCCGCATTCACTCTCCTTTCGGAACGTTCTAAGTATAATATGAAATCGGGATCACGACAAGTGTTTGCACTGGTATTTTTTCAAAAATATGCTAGTGTATTATTTTTCGTCAAACGCATAATAGGAGTGTAACACAAAAACACATCGTTAGATGAGAAGGAGGCGTTTTATCATGTCAAGCAATTCTTCTAACACGACCAATGTTCCGGAAGCCAAGGAGGCTATGGACAGGTTCAAGATGGAAGTGGCCAGCGAGATCGGTGTGCCGTTAACCAACGGTTACAACGGAAACCTGACTTCTGCACAGAACGGTTCTGTGGGCGGCTATATGGTCAAGAAAATGATCGAGGCCCAGGAAAAGCAGATGGCTGGTAAGTAAGACCGGCGAAATGTCATGAAAAATAAGCGGTAAAATGCGCGAAGGAGCCGTTACTCTGTTGATCGGATGATCGAGGGAGCAACGGTTTCTTTGCGTGGGGGAGATATGCGTGAAAGATACGGGTACATATGCGCGAAAGATACGCGCAAGGCTATGGTTCCTATGGGACTCAGGTTTCCGGACGGAAGAAATTCTAAGTTCACAGCAATTTGCTAAAAGCGGTACGAAAAACGGAACCAGCTTGTGTGCATCCAGAATGGGACTTTCCTGGTCCTTCCGTTTTTCGTACCAACGCAAATTACTGTTCACTAAGAATTTCTAACCATCCGTAAAATTCGTCCCATAGGAACCATAGCCTTGCGCTGGAGGTCGCGGGAATGAATGGGAAAGGACGACGGTTTCCCGGGAAGCGCACTGGGTATTGAGGAGATAACGAAAGGGATGGCTAAAGCGCCAGCTTGTCATAGCGCTTTGCCAGGTATTCGTCGAGACGGTGCTTCAGGGCACGGTTTTCTTCTGAAGAAAGTTCCGGGTCGGCGGTAAGCAGGGCATCGGCTTCTTCGGAGACGGTTTTGAGGATGTCGGCGTCGGTGAAGATGTCGGCGAGTTTAAATTCCATGTCGCCGCTCTGGCGCAGGCCGAAGATGTCGCCGGGACCGCGGAGTTTCAGATCCTCGGAGGCGATATAGAAGCCGTCGTTGGAGCGGTTCAGGATGTCCAGGCGTTTCTGGGTGCCTTCCTGATCGCCGCAGTTGACCATGATGCAGTAGGACTGGTATCTGCCGCGGCCGACGCGGCCGCGGAGCTGGTGGAGCTGGGCCAGACCGAAGCGTTCGGCGTTTTCGATCATCATGACCGTGGCGTTGGGGATGTTGACGCCGACTTCAATGACTGTGGTGGAGACCAGAACCTGAATCTGACCGGCGAGGAAACGCTCCATGATCTCGTTCTTCTCTTTGCCTTTCATCTTGCCGTGCAGGTATTCGATCGAAATGCCCGGCAGGGCCTCGCGCAGCTTCTTCGTATAGTCAAGGACGTTCTCGGCGTCGATCATTTCACTTTCTTCGACCATCGGACAGATCACATAGGCCTGGCGGCCTGCGGCGATCTGTTTCGCAATGAATTCGTATGCCTTCGGGCGGTACGACGTGCCGACGACGCAGTTTTTGATGGGCAGGCGGTCCGCGGGCATCTCGTCGATGACGGAGATATCGAGATCTCCGTAGAGAATGATCGCAAGCGTCCGCGGAATCGGCGTGGCGCTCATGACGAGGACATGGGGCTCGCGGCCCTTTCCGCCCAGCATCTCGCGCTGGCCGACGCCGAAGCGGTGCTGTTCGTCGGTGATGACCAGGGCCAGATTGTCGTAGACGACCTTGTCCTGGATCAGGGCATGGGTGCCGATGATGATATCAGCCTCATGATTCTTCACTTTTTCCTGTGCAATGCGCTTCTCTTTGGCCGTCATGGAACCGGTGATCAGCACTGGGGTCCTGGTAATGCCGTAATCCTGAAACAGCCGGGAAATGCTCTCGTAATGCTGCTTCGCCAGCACCTCGGTAGGCGCCATCAGCGCGCCCTGGCAGCCGTTATATGCCACATGGAGAAGCGCCAGCACGGCGATGATCGTCTTGCCGGAACCCACGTCGCCCTGAATCAGGCGGTTCATCACCTGACCGCCGGTCAGATCCCGCTCAATCTCCTCCATCGTCTTCTGCTGGGCACGGGTCAGCCGGTACGGCAGCTGTTCTTTCAGCCTTTGCACCTCCGGCGACAGCTTCATGACCCAGGCGCTTTTTTTGTCGGACCGTTTCTCCTTCAGGCCGCGCACGGCCAGAATGAAGAGCAGGAATTCATCAAACACCAGACGTCTTCTGGCGAAGATCAGATCCTGCCGGTCTTTCGGGAAATGGATGTGCTCGATCGCAAAGTTATACTCAGCCAGCTCGTATTTGCGGCGAAGTCCCGCCGGCAGATATTCCCGCTCCAGCTGGCGGCAGTCAAGCGCCTGGGCCACGGCCCTGGAAATGGCTTTATTTCCCAGTCCTTTCGTCTGGCTGTAGACCGGCTGCATCGTCGTCATGACCTGTTCGTAGTCGTCCTGACTGTAGATCTCCGGCTGCTCCATGGTCAGCCGGTTATTCTTCTTCACGACCTTTCCATAGAAGATGTGGAAACTCCCGGCCTGAAGCGTCGTACGCAGGTAAGGCATATTATACCACACAAGCTGCAGGCTCCCGGTGCCGTCCCGAAGCGTCACGGTCACAATCTGCATATGGGCGAAACGGCGCACGGACGCGTCCTTCGCGAGGATCCCGGACACCGCGAATACCTGCTCCGGCACCAGATTTCCGATCGGTACCGGCGGCTCGTAGGCATGGTAGGCGCGGGGATAGTAATGCAGCAGGTCGTCGACGGTGACAACGCCGAGCTTCTCAAACAATTTTCCCGATTTGTCCCCTATGCCTTTTAAGGTGCGGACGGAATCCTGGTTTTTCATCGTATGCCTTGTCCTGTTCCTTTCTTAGTATCATTTTCGGTTACTGACTGATCTTCAATACATCTGCATGCTGTTTCAGCCCTCATTCCGCGTCATTCCTGCGCAAATGCAAACACCCCCACTGCGCCCAGCCGCGCTATCATGTCGTTGCTGCCTTTTACGTACGATCGCCGTCCTGCAAAGTCAATTCGCCATGTCACCCGCGGATCTTCATCATCATGTCCGCCAGCTGCTCCACCGGTTCAAACGACGCGATCTCACAATCTGCCTGGCTCACATCCTGCTTCACAGCACTGCCGGTGTAAGCCATCACATAAGCCCCGGATCGTTTGCCGGCCAGAATTCCGTTTTCCGAATCCTCCACGACGATGCTTTCCTCCGGCCTGGCGTTCAGATATCTCATTGCCGTAAGATACCCTTCCGGATCCGGTTTCGCCGCGGAATACATGTCCCCGCAGAGAATAACGTCGAACAGATCTGTCATGCCCATGCGGTTTAGGGCCGTCACGATCAGCTTCGTAAATGTGGAAGAAACAATGGCTGTCCTTATGCCCCGCTTCCGCAGTTCCGTAATCAGTTCCTTTATGCCGGCTGCCGGGTAAAGCTCGCCGTTTTCGTAAGTATTGCCGATCTCGACCTTCTTTTTCGCCAGCTCTTCATGAGTCACCGGCCGCGGCGCCCTGGCCAGAAGCACCTTCTCATATTGGGGAACCACAGTCCCGATCAGCCTGTGGATATCCTCATCGGTAAGCTCGACACCGAAATAATGGAACGCCTTCCGGTAATATTCGAAATTGCTTACTTCCGTATCGGCGATCACGCCGTCGAAATCAAAAAGAACACATGTTATCATCGTGTACACCTGCCATTTTCCATCATGTTATATTCTAAGAAATGATTCTGTCAAATGAAGTTCTGCTATCTGGAACAATTATGTATGCCATAACTGTTCTGCCCACCCCGTCAGCACTCACGCCGGAGTCCCTTCGGATAGTGATTCTTAATCGTCATTCCCACGCGTTTCCCCCAGCCGATGGAAAAGCCGTCCACCGTCATCAGCGTCCAGCCGTTCTGCGGACTGTCAGAGAATGATGCAATGGGCGCTGCTGTATCCGCCGTGACTCTTCCGACAGCGACTTTACCGCCAGCAGCATCACCGTCTGTTGGTGCATAGGCCGACACGGATACCTGGATTGTCTCCCCGCGAAGATAGGCGGCAATCTGTCGGCTGCCGCCGGACATATCATAATGACGAATCACATCCCGCGGGGACGAATAAAGCGCCAGCGCATGGGACGGCTCGAACCTGTTCTTCCTGACAGTGCCCAGATGCAGTCCGGGCCGCAGTACCTTCAAACCGTCCAGACTCCTGATCCCTTCCGGAAGCAGATACAACTGCTCGCCATAAAGGATCATCCGCCTGCTCACTTCTTCTTCCGATACCGCGGCCGGAAAAACCAGATATGTCTCTTTACAGAACTGTCGCCAGACGCTCCATACCTCTTCACCAATACCTCCGGATGATTGCTTTGAAAACACTGCTTTATTCTTTCTTTCGATGCCGCCTGACTGCACATTATGTTTCTTCTTATCGGTACTACTGGCGCGACTTAAATAAGCATCCTCTTCTTCCGTCCAGTCAGAAGCTCCCTTCTTCCTCAAAACCGCCGTGTAGTGTCCCTCACCGTCCACCTTATGGGGCCAGATACGAAACGTATCCCTCAGCGCATCCTGCCCGCCATCGACCCATTCCGGGCGTCCCGGGGAAAAACCTGCATACGCCGGCACTTTCTCAACCAAATACTCATCATGCCGGTCAATGAACCACTGAATCGTCCCCTCATCCTCCTCCGGCGCAAAGGTACAGGTCGAATAGACAAGGCGCCCGCCGGGCGCAAGCATCCGCGCCGCCTGTTCAAGGATCTCAGCCTGACGTGCCGCACAGAGTTTTACATTCTCAGGACTCCACTCGTTTCTGGCCGTCTCGTCCTTGCGGAACATCCCCTCGCCGGAACAGGGCGCGTCCACCAGAATCCGGTCAAAAAACGTCGGGAAACGCTCCGCCAGCCGAGCCGGTTCCTCATTCGTCACCAACACATTGGCTGCGCTGAAGCGTTCCACGTTCTGCGAAAGAATCTTTGCCCGAACCGGATGAATCTCATTGCTGACCAGAAGCCCGCGGTTTTTCATCCGCGCCGCAATCTGCGTTGTCTTGCTGCCGGGAGCCGCGCATAGATCCAGTATCCGCTCGCCCGGCTGCGGATCCAGAAGTTCCGCCACTGCCATCGCGCTGGGCTCCTGGATATAATAAAGTCCGGCCTCATGATAGGGATGCCGCCCCGGCCGCGTTTCGCCGTCATAATAATAGCCGTCGCGCGTCCAGGGAATCTTTTTTAAGCGGAACATATCGGTCAGGCGCCGCGTGATTCCCGGCGTTCCTGTCTCTCCATTCTCCGCCGCCATGTCTCTTTTCTTTGTCTCATTCAGATCGTCCGCATTCTCTCCCGCCAAAAACGCTCCTGCTGTGCTGCCGGCCCAGTCTGCACCGCCGGCTTTCTCCGCGCTGCGGCCTTCATCCGTACCACAGGCCGGCGCAGTTTCTTCAGTCATAATCTTCAGCGGATTCAGCCGCAGCCCCTGCGTCCTGGGTTGCTCGTAGCTTCTTACAAACGCCTCATATTCGCCGTCCAGAAGCTCCTGCATCCGCGCAAGGAAAGCGGCGGGAAGCGCCGTTTCCGGTACTTCCTGCGATTCATCGTTCTGAATCTCCCTGTCCGCTTTGAAATTCTTATTCTTCACGATAAAAAGACTCCTGTTCTGTCCCGGCGGCCTGCCGCGGAATCATCTTCCAAACAGCGTCCCCAGAATTCCTCTTCCGATGCTGGCGCCCAGATTGCCGCCTAGTTTCTTGCCGAAGCTGCCGCCGATGGACTTGCCGAGTTCGTTGCCGACCTCGCGGCCGATGGTTCCCGCGGCGCTCTTCGCCACGCTGGATACCGCCTGCTTGCGGGCCCTGGCCACCGCCTCGCGTTCCCTCTCTTCCTCTTTCGCCTTTTTCTCGGCCTCCCTGGCCTCCTCGCGGGCCTTACGCTCCGCCTCTTTCGCTGCAGCTTTGGCCTGTCGCTCTGCTTCCTTCTCGGCTTCTTTTGCAGCCAGCGCTTCTTCCTTCTGCTTTGCCGCAAGCGCCGCCTGTTCTTCAGCAGCCTGGGCGTCCTGTTTCATCTTCCTCTGGAAGAATTCATACGCCGAATCCCGGTCTACCAGCGTACCGTATTTGGAATACAGCGTGCAGTTCTGAATCTCTGCCTGCCGGTCACCGTCCATGATCGGCCCCATCTGGCTCTGGGGCGGCAGGATCTTTGCTTTCTGAACAACAGATGGGGAACCGTCTTCCTGCAGGAAGGACACCAGCGCCTCTCCGATGCCCAGCTGTGTCAGCACTTCCTTCGTATCAAAGTTGGGATTTACGCGGAAGGAATCCGCGGCCGCCTTTACCGACTTCTGATCCGCCGGCGTATAGGCATGCAGCGCGTGCTGGATCTTATTGCCAAGCTGCCCCAGGACGCCGTCCGGAATATCCTTCGGGCTTTGCGTGATAAAATAAATCCCGACGCCCTTGGAGCGAATCAGCTTCACCACCTGCTCGATCTTCTGCAGCAGCGCCTTCGGCGCGCCGTCAAACAGCAGATGGGCCTCGTCGAAGAAGAACACCATCTTCGGCCGATCGCAGTCGCCTGCCTCCGGCATGATCTCGAACAGCTCCGACAGCATCCACAGCATAAAGGTGGAATACATCATCGGATTGTTGATCAGGCTCTCGCTGTGAAGTATATTAATCATGCCCTTCCCGGAGAAATCCGTCCGGAACCAGTCATGGATATCCAGCGCCGGTTCCCCGAAGAACTGATCGCCGCCCTGCTCCTCCAGGGCCACCAGCCCCCGCAGGATACTGTTGATACTCTGCTTCGTCATATTGCCGTACTGCGCGCTGTACTCCTTATTGTTCTCCGCCACATAATTTAACATGGCGCGAAGGTCCTTGATATCCAGCAGAAGCAGCCCCTCGTCGTCCGCAATCCGAAACACGATGGACATGATATCCGTCTGCGCGTCTGTCAGATCCATCAGCCTCGCCAGAAGCGTCGGCCCCATCTCGGTGACCGTCGTACGAAGCGGCAGCCCCTTCTCCCCGAAAATATCCCAGAAGCATACCGGATAAGCACGGTAGGAAAACCCGGCTTCCGCCAGACCGAACTTCGAGATCCGGTTCTGCATATCCTCACTGTCGGCGCCCGGCCGGCAGGTTCCCGCCAGATCGCCTTTCACGTCCGCCAGAAATACCGGCACCCCCGCGTCACTGAACGACTCCGCCAGCACCTTCAGCGTGATCGTCTTGCCGGTGCCGGTCGCCCCGGCGATCAGGCCGTGGCGGTTGGCCATCTTCGGCAGAATACATTCATTTCCGTTATCGCTTTTCCCGATCCATACCTTTCCGTCATAAAACATATCCGTACCCTCCGTATACCGGTTGCTGTAACCCTACCTGCCCTTAAGTATATCAGAATTGCGGAAAGTATCAAGCGATAATTGCAGAAAGAGCCGCATAAAAAATAGGCTTCGCCTATTCAACTCCCCCTGCCCCTCAATCTTGAGGGGTGGGGCTTCCTTTTTCCGCTTTTT
>CANQFR010000033.1 GCA_947599905.1 uncultured Lachnospiraceae bacterium | reverse complement strand
CTTGGCCCATTTCCAGATGCGGTCAAACTCTTCCTTCTGGTCCAGCTGGACGCTCATCATCATGCCGTAGGACATGCCTTCGGTCCGGGCGTCCACATTGCCGGTGTCCTCGATATAGGCCATATCGTCACCCACCGGAAAATAGACCCGGTCTTCCTCATCATAGAAAAATGTATGTACGATCTCCCGGAGTCTCGCCTCAATCTCCGCCTCGCTTTTGCCGGTTTCGGCAAATACATTACGGTATTCTTCCTTCATTTCCATAAACCCTCCTTCTGCCGGGCAGCTGACCTGTTCTTTAGCCAGCTTCCCCTTACCGGACACGCTCCCTCACCGAAATCTCATCCTCAGGCGCCGACAGCACCACTTCGCCGTCCCGAATCCGGACACGCAGCCTGGAATCATTCAGTTTCAGTTCATCCAGCATCTCCCGGGGGATCTGCACCCGCCCGGCTCTGTCCAGAATCGCGTACTCCTCCTGCGTTTCCTCGCTGCGCCAGTCAATATCACTCTCCTTTAAGCGGTCCGCATAGCTCTGCCGCAGGATCCGCTCGCTGCTGATCTTGCCGTCGCGGATCGCGACCACCCGCTTCACCTTCCTGGACAGCGCCACATCATGGGTCACGATCAGCACCGTCTGCCCCTGACTGTTCAGTTCCCGGAAAATATCGAAAATATAATCGGCTGTCCGCGCGTCCACACTCCCCGTCGGCTCATCCGCAAGCAGCAGCTTCGGCGAATTTGCCAGCGCAATGGCGATAGCTACCCGCTGCTGCTCGCCGCCGGATAAGGTGTTCATGCGGCTCTGCCTCTTGTCCGGCAATCCCACCAGATCCAGAAGTTCCAGCGCCCGGGCTTTCCGCTTCCCGGCATGGGCAAACTGCATGGGCAGCATGATATTTTCCAGAACGGACAGGTAAGGAACCAGATTCCGGCCGTTGTTCTGCCACACGAAACCGACGGTGTCACGCTTATAGCGAATCAGCTCCTTTTCCGTCATCGCAAACAGATTCCGGCCGTCCACCATCAGCTTCCCCGCGCTGGGCCGGTCAAGCCCGCCGATCATATTCAGGAATGTGGATTTGCCGCTGCCGCTGTTGCCGATGATGGCCGTCAGTTCCCCGGTCTCCACCGTCAGGTCCAGTCCCTGCAGGGCAAGCACTTCCGTCTCCCGGGTCTTATAGATCTTCACCAGACCGTCCGCCTGTACCATTGCCTCAGACATGGGATGCACCTCCCTTCGGCGGCTCTGAACGCTCCCCGGTTTCGTCTGCAGCGGTTTCGTCCGCCTGTGGTTTCCCGGTCTCATCCGTTCTGCTCTCCATGTTCGGCGGCTCTTTTGCCGCGTCTTTCACCGTCACCCCGACCTGCCGACCGTTCTCCAGCTCGATGATCAGATCCCCGGCATCCATCAGCCCCGTATCGTGGGTCGTCATGAGTATCGTAATGCCTTCCTTCCGCGTGAGTTCCCTGAGCAGCTGCGTAATATGGGCAGCCATCGCGCTGTCCAGTTCCGCCGTCGGCTCGTCCGCCAGCAGGATCCGCGGCCGGTGGGCGATGGCCCTGGCAATCGCGACCCGCTGCTGCTCTCCGCCGGAAAGTTCCGCAGGCATATGATTCGCACGGTTCGCAAGCCCCACAAGACTGAGGCAATGGTCCACCCGCTCCTTACGTCCCTTCCTGACGCCCGCCAGACGAAGGGAGAATTCCACGTTCTGCCAGGCCGTCAGCGACGGCATCAGCGACACCGCCTGGAACACGAACCCCATCTGCCCGCGGCGCAGATTATCCCGCTCATGTTCACTGAGGGCAGCAATATCCCGGCCGCCGATCAGCACCTGACCGGAAGTAGGCAGATCCAGCGCCCCGACGATGTTCAGAAGCGTGGTCTTGCCCGATCCGGAACGCCCCTTAAGGATCGCGAACCTGCCTTCCGGTATGACTGCATTCACATCCTTCAGGGCCTCAAAATACCCGCCCGCCGCCGGGAAATGCTTCCCCACGCCGCGAATCTCGATCAATGCGCCCGATTCCCTGTTTGTTTCTCCCATGCAGCTTCCCCTTATCAAATTATTCCTCGCCCAGCTTCAGCGCCTTCGCCACATCGAGCTTCCTCACCAGCGTCACCAGAACGATCAGGCAGATGAGAAGCATCACGCCGATCACACCGTAGAGCCGCGCCATATCCTGCTGCCGGGTAATCAGCCGCAGCGGCAGCACCTGATCGGAAGCCGCGTAGGCAGTCTGCAGGATCGGCACGAACATGTGCGACGCAAGCAGGCCCGTCAGCGTCCCCGCCGCCACCGCAAATCCGCCGCAGAAGATCTGTTCGTTGATCAGAATATGGAAAATCTCACCCCGGTGCATGCCATTGGCCCTGAGGATTCCGAAAATCAGTTCCCGCGAGCGGATCG
This sequence comes from uncultured Lachnospiraceae bacterium, assembly GCA_947599905.1. Lineage (GTDB taxonomy): Bacteria > Bacillota > Clostridia > Lachnospirales > Lachnospiraceae > UBA3402. The sequence goes on along the minus strand of CANQFR010000033.1, from coordinate 17,068 downwards.
ACAGAATCCAGTAGATCAGATAGCCCGACGCGCAGAGGATCATGGTCATCAGAAATCCCATCGTCAGGATTCCGTTGGTTCCCTGCAGAAGCGGATCCTCGGCCGCGGCCTCGATGTCGTCGCGTCGGTTCACATATTTCGCCAGCTTCACGTTCTCCGCCTCAAGCCATTCGGAAAATGCAGCCGCGGAACCTCCGGGGCCGTCATCTTTCGCCGCGTCCGTCACCCATACCTCGTACGGCACGACGCCCCACTCTTTATTCATGCTGTCGATGTTTGCGACGATCAGGTACTGCGCCGTCACCGCCACCGTGCCGTCCGGGTTCTGCGTCATGACCGACGGCGCGTAGCCCGGCCAGTAATCGACAAAATCAAGCACCGTACATTCCATCCGCATCCGGTCCACATTCGAGAAGGAGATTTTATCCCCGACCTGATATCCCAGCAGATCCCGGAAATTCGCCGAGAGAAGCGCTCCCTCCGGCTCCGCCGCCAGCTCGTTCAGATATTCGTAATAATGCTTCTCAAGCAATCCCTGGGGCATCACCGTATTCTCGCCGAACTGCTTCGTGTGGATTCCGCAGATCGCAACCTTCTGGCCGTTATGCTCGCCGCCGGAAAGCGCCCCTTTCTCGTCATAGAGCACCTTTGTCCAGGACGCCGCCTGCGGCAGCCGGGCGTATTTCTCAAAATCCGGCTCATAGTACTGCAGTTCAGCCGCTTCTCCTTCGTAATTCACGCCGGAATTATCACGCCAGATCTCTTTCACGATTCGGTCAGCGCCGTCTAAGTAAGCCGTATTCTCCCGTGCATTCTGCAGGATCGTCCGTGCCGTCACTGAATGGAAAATTCCCAGGGAGATGGAAATGATCAGAAACAGCATGATGAACTGCTGCTTCCGCCCGTTCTTCGCGTTCTCCATGAAGGAAATATAGGCCGCCGGTCCCCAGAAGCGTTTTCCGATCCGGTAAATGAGTCCCACCAAAAGAGGCTGCAGCCGGATCAGCAGAAGCCCCAGTCCGACGACAAACAGCGATGAACTGATGTAAAGCAGCGGTTCCATCGGCTCTCCAAGAAACGCATTCGCTTCGATCTCCGGCAGCTTGCCGGAAAATACGAAATACTCATACAGCGAAACGCCCAGCAGAATGAGATCCAGACAGCAAAGTTCCCACCAGGCCCGGCGGCGGACCGTCTTCTGCTGCTTGAGGCCGACAATGGAGAGGCGGCTGTGCTTTAACGCCGGAATCGTAATCACCAGCACGCACCCGGCCATCGCGGCAAGTCCGTAGACAAACGCTTCGCGCGTATAAGATACGGTCAGCGTCCGCCCGGAGCGAAATTCCAGAAAGCTCCCGGCAGCGCCCAGCGCTTTCGCGAAAAGCCGCCCCAGAGGCAGGCCCGCCGCCGCGCCCAGAAGCACCATAAAAACGCTCTGGTAGAGATAGAGCAGGAAAATCTGCAGTCCGGAGCTTCCGCGGCTCTTCATGACCGAAATCTCGTTCCGTTCCAGATCATACATCTGCGACGAAATCATGAACAGGAACGCGGCCAGCAGGATCCAGACCGGCGTCTGCAGAAGGATGAGCGCCGCGTCGATCCGCAGCTGCTTTCTCTGGAAACGCTCCAGAAGCGGAAGGTACGGCGGATCGGAAAATGTATTCCGGAAGGGACTTTCCTCGATATAGTAACGGGTCTCGCTGATCACCCGGTCCACATCCCCGGCCTTTAATTCCCTGTAATCCCACAGAGGATAATAGAAACACTGCAGCGTTACCCGGCCGGCCTGTTCATCGGTGAAGTACTCCCGGAACAAATCCTCGCGGATCATGCAGTTATTATGCAGGCTTTCGGGACTGAACTGCCAGTAATCCCTGCCGGGCAAGCCGACGGCGCCGGATGCCGAACTGCCGTATGCCGCGCCGCTTTCTGTCGGACCGCTGTCCGCCGCGCCTTCAACTCCTCCCGAAGCACCATCCGCCTCATCATCCGCCCCCTCAAACACGCCCACGACCCGCAGCCGGATGGGTTCGCCCGCCGGATCCTTCAGATAGAGGAAATCCACCGTCTCGCCGAGCAGAAGCCCGGTCTCCACCATGCAGGCCTCGCTGATGACCGCCTCCAGACAGCCGTCCTCCGAAATCCCCGAATCCGAATACATTTCCCCGGACTTCAGACGGACATGCCGGTCCAGCTCCGTCATGTAGGAAATACGGAGGCTGAATTTGTCCACGTCGTCCCGATGCAGCTCCGATTCAGCTTCCTGCTGGCCCACAGAGTAATACTGGATCACCGCCAGTTCCGTCACGCCCAGACGCCCATGGATCTCCTCCATCAGCCCTTCCATACGGCCGATACTCGTTCCGCCCCGCTCCTTCTTGGACGTCAGGGACAGGCGGTTTCTGGCCGGCCAGCTGCCGTTTTCCGCCAGATACTGATCGAATTCATCCTGCAGCATCCGGTCGTAGGCGGCGGCGCGGTACATCGGAAAACTCACTGTCGTCGCGATAAGAAGCATGATGCCGACGAACAGCGCCAGACCCATCCACGGCTTATGACGCAGCTTCTGAAGCATTACTTTAAGCATAGCACCATCCCTTCCGTCAGGCCTTCCGCCACCCAGTAATACCGGGCGTCGCTGCCGCCCGCCACGAAGCTGACCGCCTTTTTCTGTCCGTTCCCATCCACAACCGTCACGTAGGTCTGTCCCCGCTGGCTGGTGACCGCCGACTTGGGAACCAGAATCACGTCTTCCATCTGTCTGGCCTTACCCTCAACCGTAAACCGCATCTGGAAATTCCAATTCGAATCATCCCCGGCAGCCGCCGCCATCTCCGCGACTGCCTTCTCCGGCACACGCAGCAGCGCATAGTCCGAAGCCAGGCCGCCGCTCAGCGCGTGGGCGGAGACATTGGAGACGACGCCATCCACGCTGATCTGGCCGCCGTTACGGTCCTCATAAGTAACTGTCAATTCATTGCCGTAATTCAAAATCTGACCCTTGTTCTCCACGATCACGTAACAGTTGTCCTGCCGGGCGATGACCGCCATCAGTTCGTCTGTCCGAAGCAGATCCTCTTTCTTATGGTCCGACAGCTGCGTTACGATCCCATCGTGCGGCGCTACGATCGTCTCCGTGGCAAAATCTTCATTCATCGAGGCAATCTCTTCCTCGACGCCGGCGATCTCCTCTTTTCTGGCCGTCAGGACAGCCTCATCCGCTTCTCCGCTTCGGATCAGATCATCAAGGCGTTCCTTCAGGCGTCCCAGCTTCGTCTGACTGCGCTTTAACGCCACCTCGTCCTTCTCCACCCGCACCGTTGCGATCACATCGCCCTTCTTCACGGTCTGGTACTCAGTCACCTCATATTTCTGGAAATAAACTGTCCCATGGCTCACCGGGCTGGTCACACGGTAGGTACACGGATAGTAGAAGACGCCGCTGCCGGTGAAGTCCGCGGCGAAATCCCCCCGCGACAGGTTCATCTGCTCCGAACCGGACGCGAGAAGGTTCGTATTCTTCACAAGCACCTGATCTCCCTCAGAAAGGCCCGAACGGATCTCCGTATAGACGTCGTCGCTCATGCCGATGGTCACAGGCGTCTTCACCGAATTCTCCCCGTCCTTTACGTAGACATAATGCTGCAGCCCGCTGCGGCTCACCGCGCTCTCCGGAACCGCAAGCACATCGCGGCGGCAGTCCTCAATAACCACAATGACCGCGAAATCGCCGACGGCTGCATCGCTGTCATCCTCGATCGCAAACGTCGAGTAAACCGTCTCGCCGAGATTGGTCAGCCGGGTATATTCCCCCGCGCCGAGCGGGATATTCGTGATCTCATGGCGTTTGCCGCGGATCACCGCATAGATTTCATCCGCCCCATTTAAGACGGACTGGGAAATATAATCGCACCTGATGTATTTCACAGACAGATCGCCCACGGCGATGACGCTCTGCTCCGCGCCGATCCGGTCGCCGCCTGTCATCATCCCATAGGCCACCACGTCGCCGGCCATCGAGGACTTCAGCAGATACTGCTCCTGCTGGCGCCTGCGCTTCTCCAGCCGGGCCAGCTGGTAGGCGTGATCCAGCTCGTAAAGTTCCGTCCGCTGGCTTAACTGACGACAAAGAGTTTCGTACTGACTGGCGAGAATCTGATCGTCGCCCTCGTCAGAGGATACGGCTGTGCCGTCTGACTTTCCGGTTCCGGATATCGATTGCGCGGTCTGCGCATCCGCAATCTTCTTCAGCATATCTTCCCGGTAATCCGCGAATTCTTCCTCCATCGCCCGGATTTGCTCTTCCAGATCCGCGACAGACTGATCGATCTGTTCGCGGTTCAACTCTGCCAGCAGACTTCCTTCCGCCACCGTATCTCCCGGATAGGCGTCAAATTCCTCCAGCGTACCGCTGACCGGGAACGCGTATTCCGTCGTCTCCGGTACCACCGCCCCCGCAAAGATCTGATAATCATAAAGGTTCCGGCAGGCTGCCGCCTCCCAGGTCTGTGTCATAAGCACCGGCTCGAGCAGTTCAATCCCTGCCTGATCCTCTGTCTTCTGTCCGGAGTACAGTTCGGAATGTCCGAAAGCTTCCGCGCTGTCGGACGGCGCCGCGCCGCAGCCCGCAAGTCCCAGGCACACACCGCCCAGAGACACGCAAAGCGCCAGCATCGCCGCCAGACGGCCCGGACATTTCCCTGTGAAATGATTCTGATTTCTTCTCTTCCGACTCTCCGTCATCGATCTATGACCTTTCTCACAGCATATCGCTTTATAAGAGACACCCGTCACCGCAGGATCACACGCTCCCCCTCCGCAAGTCCGGAGACGATTTCCGTACCGTCATCGCCGTGCAGGCCAGTCTCCACCCAGCGGATCTCGCGCATTCCGTCCTCGCCCAGACAGTACACGAAGGACTTTCCATCCGCCGTATGGACCGCCCGCGGCGGCACATGAAGCACATCTTCACGCTTATCCGTGACCACCGTAATGGTTCCGGACGTGCCCATTTCCACCGTAATCCCATATTCCTCGGCAAAGGTAAACAGGAGCTTTCCTTCGCTCTCCCAGCTGTCCATCTGCCACGGCAGGAGCTTGTAATCGCCTCTGGCTGGGCCGACGCTGATCCGCAGGTCCACCGGCTCGCCTTCATGGAAGATGTCCGCCTGCGCCATATCTGACACCGTAAACAGGCATTCAGAGCCGTCCACGATGCGCATCACCGGCGTCTTCTTTACAGAGGTTGAGCCCTCCAGATCCGACGCGATCCACGAAACCGTACCGTCAATTTCGGCACAGACCTGACTGTCCGCCGCTTCCTTCTCAAGCGTCTCCAGTTCCAGACTGTCCAGGGATATCGCGTCCTCCAGATCTTCCTGTTCATAGGCGTAGCGCTGCCGGATGGCTTCCTTCGATTCGGACGCAGCCTGCGCTTCCGCCTCCGAATGCCCGGAACGGTACTGGTACTGCAGCTCGGCCGCATTAAGCTCACCCTGCTCATTAACGTAGCTGTGGGCAAGAAGCAGCCTGTTCCTGGCGATCTGGTATTCCAGTTCCTCCATCCGGTCGCCTGCGCCGTTGTCGCCCAGCCGGGCCAGCACCTGACCTTTCGTGACCGTATCGTCCAGTGAGACGCAGACCTCGGAAACCCGTTTCCCGCTGACCGCAAAGCTGACGTCCTGCTCTACCTGCTGCTGATAGGAACAGGAAACGTCGCGGGTACTGATCACATCGCCCCGTTCCGCAATCGCCAGCGTATAGACGCTTTCCTCCTCCGTCTGTTCTACCACGATCAGTTCGTCCGGCTCCTCTGCTGGCGCACAGCCGGACAGAAGCGACGTTTGGACGGCTAATACGGACAAAAACGCGGCAGCCCTAATAACAGACGTGTTCTTCGGAAACGCCTGCAGAGCCGTCATATGACGACTCTTCTCCAATCTCCGTATGCTTCTCAGCAGGTTTATCACGTCCACTCCCGTCTGACTCCTTATACTCGTCTCATGTACCAATCCGGTCTGTACGCTCTTTGCTCCTGTCCATGACCGCCGGCTGACCTGCAAGCTCTTTCTCCTGTCCGAAACCGCCAGCCGGCTTATAAGCTCTCTCTCATGTCCGAGACCTCCGGCTGGCTTTCTTCTGCCCTCAACGCCCGGACCGGCTACCTCTTCTTTCCGCCCTTCGGCATATGCCCCTGCATCGGCCTGCCTCCCATGGGGCCGCCCGGCCTCGCACCCGCCGGCCGGCCGCCGGGAACATTTCCTCCGAAAGCGCCGCCCGGAGTTCCTCCCCGCAGATCTGCCAGGGTACGCTCCAGCTTTCCGCGGATGAAATCCCGCTCTTCGTCCTTCACCAGATAATACAGATAGGATTCCTTCACCAGCTCCTCCGGAAGTCCCCGGCCCACCAGTTTGAAATTCCGAAAGCCCCGATCCGCGTAGGACGCGATCTCATCCTTCCCGATAAAACCGGCCCGCTTCTGACACTCCGCAAATGACCGGCTCTCCTGAATACGGTTCGGGCACCGAAACGCCGACTCCTTATCATATTCCAGCTGCATCCGGGATTCCTCCCGGTAATGCTCGGCCCGCACCTTACAGCCCGGCTGGCAGATCTCATCCACAAGAATCTCCACCTTGCCGGCATACGGCTCGATCATCTTCAACACGTCTTCATTATGATTCAGATCATAGTCCAGCACTACCAGAAAATAGTCCTTCGAAAGTTCATTTTTCAGTGTCTCCGGATCCAGCATCCGCTTGGTCGTGGAGGAAATGATCTTAAATCCGGGGTACGCCCGGCGGATATAGTCCTCCAGAACCTGCGTATTGGCCAGCACCTGATTCATTCCGTTGTCCGCCATCTGCATAATCAGGTTGCAGTAAGTGTCGTTCATATGCTTTTCCGTCAGCAGAGAATTGGTCCAGGTGAAGCGCACCGGGACGCCCTTGCTGTTGTAGGCCTGTAGGATCTTCCTGATATCGGTCTTCGTTGCGATCCCGAACACGGCCCGGCCACCGTTCCAGATGGCGCCCGGGAACGTACCGTAGACAGAGCCGATCTTATACCCGTCGCGGAACCGCTCCGGATAATCCTTCATCAGGTTCAGCAGCACCTGGTTCAACAGCCGGAAATAGCAGAAGCCCGGCAGATGCCAGTAAATCTCTCTCTTTTCGCCCATGTGCTCTCCTTTTACCCTCTCCACTCGGCCTTTCTCGGACGGCCGACGGAAATCACTTTGTTATTCTGCAGGCTGTAGATCAGCTTCAGCCGCCCCTCATCCCTGCGCTCCGGCTTCATCAGATACATGCAGTACGTATCGATCAGCATGAAAAGGTTGGCGGTACGGCCCTCGATCTTGAATTCATGGAAACCCATCGGGATATATTTCTCCCAGATGGCCTCCGGCGAGATAAATGTGCTGTAATTCTGGATCGTGTAGATTGTATTTTTCTCTCCGTATTCGCAGGTCCAGCCGGGAACCGGCATCTGTTTATTCGGAGGATTCTTTCTGTTTAACAATGTAATGCGGTTCTCCCGGCCGATCGTGCTGTAGTGGGAGCCGCGCCGCGGGCAGTTGGGGATACAGCAGGAGTTCACCAAAAGCTCGCATTTATCCTTCCTCTCGATCTTCTCAAGTGTCTCGAAATCATTGTTCAGATTGTAATCCAGCACCACCAGATAATAGTCCTTCGAAAGCTCTTCATTTAAGGCTTCAATGTCCTTAATCTCCTTGCAGGTGGAGCTGTTGATCTTAAAACCGGGATATCTTTTCCGGATATAGTCTTCCAGAAGCGGGGAAACAACAAGTACCTGGTTCATATCGTTATCCGCCACCCGCATGCAGAAATTGCAGTACGGATCCGACATATCCCGCTCGGTCAGCGACGGGTTCGTATACGTATAGCGTACCGGGATCCCGAACGAATTAATGGTTTTCACCACATTGCGGATAAAAGGACCGTCGCACTGGTCGTCGTTGCAGTAACGGCCGCCCGCCCACAGCGATGTCGGAAATTCACCGAAAAAGGATGCGATCTCCACGCCCTCCCGGAAGAACTCCGGATTCTTCTTCATCAGATCCAGGGTCATCATATTCAGCGGAAAATTATATCGCAGCCCCGGAAGATGGAACCTGGCTGTATTTTTCATAAACTGTTTCCTCCCGTATCACCGTGTTCTCCGACGAACACAGGCACATAGCGCCTGTTCTTCCATTATACCATCTCGACTGACGTCTCGATAGAGATACTCGTCAAACACCGATCGGCGCAAACGCCATCGGTGCTTTCCTCGTTATTATACCATCCTTTATCCCAAATGTCTGCATATTTCTGCAGGCGCGTTCGTCGCTTGTATGTCCGCGCGACAGAATTTTGCGATAGGTACAGAGGAAGGGCGGTAAAATAAACCCGCCCTTTCTCCATGTATAAGCTCATTCTGTCATGCCAGACTGCTTATCCCTCTCAAGACGTTCTGCTTTACACAGCCGCGTCTTACTCAGCAGCAGCTTCTCCTTCTGCCGCTTCGCCTTCGCCTTCTGCGGCCGTCGACTCGGCCTCTGCCGCGATCGCAGCATCCAGCTGTTCCTGACTGATTTCACCGTTAGCCTTGGCAATGTAAGCATTCCAGGTGTTGCGGATCGCTTCTGCCTGCTGTGCCGGCGTATTCTCGTCGGAGAACTTCCACAGGAACTGGTTGCCCAGATCCAGACCGGCGATCAGCGTATGATACTGCGGGCTGGCGTTCTCTAACATTCTGGCGATGGTCAGATCTACAGACTCCATATCACGGAACGCGCTGTAGTATCTCTGCTTCATAGAGGACACATCCTCGTAGCCAGGCGTAGGCTCGGTATACAGATCATACGCGAACGCAATCTTCCAGGCCTTGTCCGCATCGTAGCAGCCGGGGATCACATAGATGTTGTTATTCGCGCCGTTGGTGTAGTCCGTAGCGTTCGGCCCCTTCGGGAAGCAGACGAAGCCGAAGTCATCCTTCATCGCGGAGAACTTCGCAGAACCGGTGTTGTCCGGATCGTAAGCGCCGGCGTTATAAGCCTCATCAGCCATGAACGCAGCTTCGCCGTTGATAAATCCTGTGTAGCAGTAATCCCAGGCGGCATCCTGCGGATCCGGCTTGCGGTACTTGGTCAGCATATCGCGGGCCCAGTTCACAGCGTCCAGAGTCGCGGCGCTCTCCAGGTTGTTCACGTATTTTCCGTTCTCTTTCGCTACATAGGAACCGCCGTTGGAGAATACAGCCGCGGTATAGAACGGATCGTTAAATGTCATGATCGGCCAGCGGTCAATCTCTCCGTCGTTGTTGGTATCCTGATAGATCTGCTCGCAGAGTTCTTCAAACTTATCCCAGGTCCAGCTTCCATCCTCCTGCCAGGTGTAGAGATCCTCGGGATTGATCCCGGCCTCGGTCAGAAGTCTCTTGTTAAAGAACATACCGCCTCTGGGCTCGTTCTCCTCCGCGCTCATGGCGTAGACCTTGCCGTCAAACGTATACAGATCCTTGACGATCGGATTCCATTTGGACTCCGAGAAATCAAGGCAGTCCAGAGAAGACAGGTCATACATCAGCTCGGAATCCAGTTCGGACTGGGCCTGCGCGCCCTGCCACAGAGCGAAGATGTAGTTCTCATCGCCGCCGGCGGTAGCATAGTTTACGAAATCAGTGTGAACATCGCCCCAGCCGCTCATGTTCTGAGCCTTGATCGTGAAATTGTAGGTCTCCTGGATCCAATCCAGATATTCCTCCCTTGCCTCGTCCATAGCATTCTGGGCCTCGGTCTCCTGGGAGAACCAGTCACGGATAATGACCTCCATGCCGCCTAAGTCGTAGACGTTGCCGTCCGCGTCTTTTCTCACGGTGTACGCGCCAAGATCCTCTTCCTCAGCGGCAGCTGTGGTCTCAGCAGCTTCGGTCTCAGCGGGAGCCGCTGTAGTCTCGGGAGCGGCTGTGGTATCCGGAGCAGCCGTAGTCTCGGCCGTGCTCCCTCCGTTGCCGCCGCAGCCGGCCATACTGACTACCATACCGGCAGCCAGAGCCGATGCCATTACTCTGGTCAAATCTCTTCTTCTCATCTTGTTCCTCCTTTTTAATGATTTGTTTTTATTTTCACGGCGCCTTTCAACAGGCATGACAGTGTCGGCGCCGGGAAGATACGTTTTCTCTGGGGTTACGTTCAGCCGCGCAAGATCATTCGCAAAAACGCGCCTGCGGCGCTCTCCGCTGCTTCGCAGCTCCTTTTGCTCATGATCTTGCGCTCCCTCAGCCAGGGCATCCATCGGAAAACCTGTGCAAGCACGGTTTCCCGCCGCCTGCCTTGTCTGGCTGAACTGGTGCGTCACATCTTAATCCCCGAACTGCTCAGGCTCTCTACGAAGCCTTTCTGGACGAAGAGATAGAGGAGCAGCAGGGGGGCGATCACCATCAGGGTGCCGGTGGCCACGATGCAGTTGGTGTAGCCGATGGACGCACCGCCCGGGATCTTAAGTACTTCGCTGTAGTAATGCCCCAGCGTATCCGCCACTGACTGCAGCTTGATGGACAGGAGGCTTACATTTCCCAGAAACATCGAGGAATAGAAGCCGTCGGTCCACTGCCATACGAACGCGAACAGAAAGCAGGAAGTCAGGATCGGCTTGGCGTCCGGAAGCATGATCTCAAGGAAAGTCCTTAAGGTACCGCAGCCGTCCACATAGGCCGCTTCCTCCAGCTCGAACGGGATGTTGCGGAAGAACTGCCGGATCAGGAAAATGTAAAGGCCGTTCTTCAGTCCCATGCAGCCCGCGCTCATCAGGTAATACGGAATCACCGAGCCCCTCAGGTTCAGCGTAGAGCCCGTGAACGTCTTAAAGAGCCCCAGGATATCGAAGAACCTGAAATGCAGGTGCAGCGAGGTGGAAATGGTCTGCGGCGGGATCACGATCATCAACAGCACGCAGGCGAACCAGAAGTTCCTGAGGGGGAACTTGAATCTGGCAAATCCGTATCCCACCAGGGTACATACAGCAATCTGCAGAAGCGCGACTGTAATGGAGATCACCGCGGTATGCAGAAGCGTCTTGCTGTAGTCCATGATTCCTGCCGCCAGCTCATAATTCGCCGTTGTAAAATGCATCGGTATCGTAACAACCAGGGGATTATACAGGTCGCCCTCCTGCATTACGCTGATGAAGATCTTATTAAGGATCGGCTGCAGGATCAGAAAACACATTCCGAACAGCAGGATCGCGCGTATGATCTTCACGCTGATGCCCATAGCAGTCTTCTTCAGCAGGTAGCCCTCGGACCTGCGGTTGCGCTCCCAGAAATTATTCGTTTTCGAAACCGTCTTCGCCGCTTTAGTCATAGTAATACACCACCTTTGACAGGAATAGGGCGCTCACGCCGATGATCGCACCGATGACCACGAAATAGACCCAGGCCATGGCGGATGAAAATCCGTAATCCATATACAGCGTCATCTGCTCCGTGATCTTCTCCATCACCTCACTGTCAGACCGCATACAGAAATCGACGATCGTATAGACCCAGTTAACCAGAAGCATGGAGCTGACCATCGGGAACGTGATCTTCCAGAGGCTCTCCCAGGCAGTACAGCCCTCGATGGCCGCCGCCTCGTACATGCTCTCGGAGATGGTCTGCAGGGCGGACAAGAAGATCAGGATCTGGATACCGGAGGTAATGGCCACGTCGTAGATACCGTCCACGATATCGAACACGATCTCAAACGCCCTGGTTCCGATTCCGCTTGTCACCAGGATATTCTGGATCACAGCGGAGATGCTGCTGTCGTTGGCGCTCTGCTGGATCGTCTCCTGCAGGCCGCTGAGCAGCGCGTTGTCATATTCCACACCCAGAATGACGCCGGATGAAAGGATCACCGGCAGGAAGAACACCGCTCTTACAAATGCCCTTCCCTTAAATTTCTGGTTCAGGATCAGCGCCACAAAGAAGCTGAACACCATGACCGCCACGGAGTTGATGATCATTTTCCCGAGCTCTTCCGTCAAAAGCCTTGTGAAATCCGGGTCGATCAGGAAAGCTCTCTTGTAATTCTCGATTCCGGAGAAGATCGACTCGAAACCGCTGGTGCTGACCTTCACCGTGCTCAGACTCATGTACAGCGACTGGAACAGCGGCTGTACCATAAAGACCAGAAAGCCTATAATAAACGGCATAATGAACAGATAACCGGATATGGCTTTACGCTTCTGAAGACCTGCTGGTTTTTTCTTCTTCTTCATATTTTTCACCGTTCCTTTCTCCGTTCTTCCGCTTTATGGTTTCACCGCCACGTAGTCTCTGGCCGGGACGGCTGTGCCGTCCTCCGCCCGGTAATCCTCGTAGCTGTAGTTTACATAGACCTTCGTGCCGTCCTCGTAGGAGGTGCAGGTCACCATATCCGTCAGGTATTTATGATCCGTCATCCTCTGGTTAAAGGTATGCCCCAGTTCGCTGTTGTAGCGGCTGTAGATCTCCTTCGCCTTATTCTCCCAGGCATCAAATCCGGCTCCAAAATACTTCGTATAATTCGTCGACTGAATCGCAAAGGCTGTTTCTTTCATAAAGGTGAACGACAGGCCCGCGCCGTATTCCGCAGATTTCAAAAGCTCATCCTCGTAATCCTGCGTCAGGTTCAGGGACTCGCCGGCATAATTGGCGAAGCCATGGACCGCCAGCTGATAGAACGGCACCATCTTGTCTAAGATCGTGTATTCCGAACCGCCCAGGTCCATGCCGGTGATCATGTCAGCATAAGGCATCGCGTAATCGTTGCCCATATTGATCATGATTCCCTCTCCCGCCTGCTTCGCTTCCTCGAACTTGCTTACCTGAACCTCCAGCGCCTGCTGTCTGGTAAACGGATCCGTCTCATCGAAATCGGAAGATATCTCCATGCCCATATCCCTGAAGGAGACGCCTGCGCCATTCTTTGCAGCGTAACCAATCAGATTGTCGGCCATCTTGTCAATGTTCTTATGGTTCAGCAGATAGTAGCTGTCCTCGCCCTGCATCTGACCGAACGTAATTTTAGAATACTCGAGAAGCTCTACTCTCTCCTGGCTCGCCAGCCTGGCCGCATCCCGAAACTCGATGAAGCCGTTTAACAGATTGCTGTCATAGGCGTAATTGGTGACGCCGTCCAGGTAAAGCTCCATGCCGTTTGACTTCGCGTAGCTTATAAGCGCCTGCAGGTCGTTCGCGCTGCCGAGGGAGGAGACCGGCTTGATCTTCGTCAGAAGCTTCTGCTTGACGCCCCCGTTGGCCCAGCCGGACAGCTTGACGTACATATTTCCGAAGCCTGCATCCTTAAGCGCGGTAAGAATCTCCTGCGCTTCCTTAAAGCCAGTGAGTTTGACCGGCTTGCTGACCGGGATTCCCAGCACCTGCTTCACCTTATCCACGGCTCCCAGAATCTCCACGGCCGCCGGCGCTCCGCTCTCCGCCAGAGGCGTAAACTGCTCCGGATTCTTTGCCGCCAGATAATCGTGGTAGACGTTCGCCATATCCACATAGCTGCCAGAACCTACGAAACGGTACCTCTGTACCAGGTTCTCATCCGGAAGGTTCGGCTCGTAAATAAACATCATGCCGTTGTAGCGGTCGCCCACGTCGTACTGCTCCCTGTGGGTGATGGAATACTCAGCGTTCACATAGTTATAGCTGTTGCTCTTGCCGCTGACATCCGCCAGTACGGACGCGTAAGCCGCGCCGTCTTCCAGGAAACAGAGGAAGGAATTATCGCCCTTGGAAATGCCGAAGGTTCCGAAATACGCCCTGGTGTCGTGCACTACCGCGGTACGGTTCGACGCCATATCCCAGCCGTAAAGGTTGGCGTAATAATTGCTCTGGGCGATCTTGCCGTTATTGAAGTTGATCAGGGCACCGCCGCCCTCCGGCACGAGCAGGAAGCCTTCTTCATCCACGCCGCCTGCCCCAAAGTAAGGCAGGACGGTCATGGTATAGATCGGGTAATCGCTCAGGTACTCGATATCGCTCATCGGAACCTCGACCACCAGGTCGCCGTCCTCCAGGCGGTAGATCAGACTGATATTGAACACGGCCTGCTTGCGTGTTTTCCCGCCGCTTCCCATCTCCTTATCCTCCAGATACTCCTCGTAAGTGTATCCGGCGGCTTCGAAGACCTGCTGCAGCTTGTTCCGCACGTTATCCGTAGCGTTCTCACGGATCACATAGGCGACCTCTGTCTCCAGGATCGGGTAATTGGCCAGCAGCTCATCTTTGTTCGCCTGATCCTTCTTGCTCAGGTTGTTGATGTCGTACTTCTTATAATAGTTGTCGATCATGCTCTTGTCGGAGCCGGACATCGCCGCCAGATATTCGTTCATCCTCGCCTCGGTCATGACCGGCGGAATGATGAATTCCTTATCCAGCTCGCCGATGGTGTAATTGACGCGGATGGAGTCCGCCGACGGCTCGATCTCGTAGATCTGATTCAGCATGCTGTAGTCGTAGTTGTTAAAGATCGTATCGACGCCGTTGGTCGTACTGTAGACCATGCGGATGGTCGACTGGAGGTTTCCCTTCTCCAGCGTCAGCGCCAGCGGGTCGTTCGCCGCGTCCGGGGGATTGGAATACCATACCATCCCGGAATCTTTCACCGTCAGGCTGAACTGGGTCGTGGTGGGATCCATCACGAACTTCAGTTTATCGTTCTCCAGAACAAGTTCTTCCTCGCCGCCCTCATAGGCATTGGCACGGGGAATCTCCTCTTCGACCTCTTCCGTCTGGTTCATCATGACGAACACAGCGCCCAAAGCGACGATCAGGAGAATGACCACAGGACCGATCAGGCTTTTCAGACGGCTCATCAGGGCTTCTTTCAGCTCTGCTTTTTTGTCTTTCTTCATAGCACTCTCCCTCCTCGTCACATTCGGAATAAGATCTCACGCCCGATGGATATGAAGTACACGATGCCGGAGCCGATCATACTGAAGAACAGCATCAGGATGAATACCATCACCAGCATGGCGAAGATCGTTCCTACGGTAAATCCAAGGGTCTTCTTAAGCGTGTACTCATGGATCTGCATCATGGCACAGAGGAACAGGATCACCGCCCACACAAGGGAGAGCGTACTTAACACCGTATAGAACTCCGCCTCTTCCACCGTGACCATGTTGCTGAAAATGATCAGCGGGAACTGCATCAGCGGATAGGGAGTCATGGCATAGCAGGAGGCCATATAGATCTGCGGAAGTCTCCCTTTGCCGTCAAACAGTGTGGTCAGACCCCAGTTGCCCACGCACCACAGGGCAAGCGGGAACAGGATGCTGGCGATATAGAGAAAGATATTGATACGGTCCCAGTTTACACGCAGGAAAATGAAGCTTGTAAACTGCAACCCCATAATCCGGGCCAGCACAGTCAGGAACAGGATCGTATTGGCTGCCGCGATGGTTCCCCTTTTCTCATGAGTCAGATCCCAGAAGCCGTCCAGAGGATGGGTACAGCAGTACAGGGCGAAGCGCAGGGAATCCAGATACCGGCTGGATTTCATTTTTTCTTTCAGCGTTGCTATCATGACTGCCTCCCTTCCTTTAACTCAAAGTAATCCGAGGTGTCGATCTCGTGCTTGATCTTCCGAATCCGTCCGACCAGAAGCGGTACACACAGAACCACGAACACCAGCAGGAAGATGATTACGATATGCTCCTCCACCCACTGCTTTCGGTACTGCTTGAAGGCCTTGGAGTAGTTGTCTTCATCATACTTCAGTTTGAAGTAATCCATGGCCTCTTTATATCTTCCCTGCCGCAGGAGGGAGCGGCCGATACCGATATAGGCCAGATCGCAGTTGCCGTTCAGATCCATGACCTTCTGCCAGGACTCGCCGGACTCCGTATAGTAGCCGTCCTGAAACTGCTCGATGGCCTGGAAGATCAGGCTGCCGTACTCCGTAGGAGTAAAGAGCGTCAGGCTGGCGTCGATGGAATCCAGAACCAGCAGGTCGTGATCCATATGCTCGATGGCCGCGGGCTGCCGGAAATATCCGTCCATGTTGCCGGCGCCGCCGAAGGCGTAGAGCATCCGTCCCTGATCGTCATAAGCGAAAATCCTTCCGCGGACCCTGTCCAGCGCCACATAGACTTTATTGTCCAGAGCCGTGATATCCACAAACAACGACGGTCCGTTATAGCCAGCCGCGTCGTCCCACTCGATATCGCCGATGACCGTCCACTCGCCGTTCTCGATCAGAATGTCATTGCCAAGCATGTTGAGCCTTCGGATGGGATCGGCGGAACCGTTGTCCAGATCCGTCTCATTCACATTCATCGTGCAGACAAACACAAAGCCTTCCGAATCGATATAGACGTTGTCATACTCCGTAGGCACGAAGGATTCCATCTGCGCCCTCTGCTCCTGGGTCGCCAGCTTCTTCCAGATGTAGTCCGTCCAGTCGTAGATGACCTTGGTGGCTCCCACGAATCCGGAGAACTGGCCGTCATTTTCAAACTTAATGAGGCCCTGGTTCACATTGGTGGCGATGCAGTAGACGCGCCCCGCCGTATCCACGGAAAGCTTGGTCGGCGTAAAGACGTCCTTGTTGCTGAAATTGGAATCATCCGGCTTCGTGAATTCCATGATGTAGTTCAGATCCATATCCAGCTTCAGGATCCTCTGGTTGCCGCCGTCGCAGATGAACATATAGCCGTCGTCCGTCACATCCACATCCGTGGGGCTGGAAAATGTATTCGGCTCCGCACCGTTAAAGCTGTCGATCACGCGGGAGAGCTCGATCGTATCCTGGTTCACGCGCTTAAGCTCCAGAATCCGGTTGTTGCCGGTATCGCAGATGTAGATCATATCGCCGATCACGTTGAGTCCCTGGGGATTCTGAAGCCTGCCCTCAAGTCCCATATCCACGGCGGTATACACCTTTTCAACCGTATAGGCGTCGGGAGAATACTGCACATCCCCCCAGTAATCGTAATTGTAGGTATAGCCCTCGTCCGCAAGCGCCGTCATCGCGGAGGCCATGGTGAGAAGCATGCCAAACAGAAGCGCGCCAAATCGTTTTATCTTC
>CANQFR010000032.1 GCA_947599905.1 uncultured Lachnospiraceae bacterium | reverse complement strand
ACAGGTGTTTATCTAACATGTGTTCGATTAACACCTGTTCTTTTTATCCTTCCCAAATCTCGGAATTTCCTATAAAGCAAAAAACCGCAGGAAGAATATTCCTCCCGCGGTCCGTTCCCGACTCTTTTCCTGTAAGGATTGTATTCCGCATATCTGTCACGCCGCATATGCCGGCATGGCAGCGCGAACGCTGTCTTACAGCCCGATCTTCATATCGTCGCCGCCGACACCGTTCACCACATAGTAAGCAGCGCCCTCTTCCGGCTTCACATAAAGCTCGATTGTCTTGATCTCCACGCCTTCGTTGGCCTCGGCAAACGCCAGCTTCGCAGCCTCAAGGATATCCTTTGCGGCTACCTGATTGCCTGCAAACTGAATATATACGTTCGCTTCAGATGCTTTCTTCGCGGCAGTCTTTCTTGCAGCCGGCGCCTTCTCAGCTTTCGGAGCAGCCGCCTTCTTTGCAGCGGTCTTCTTCGGAGCAGCTTCCTTCTTCGCAGCGGTTTTCTTCGGAGCAGCTTCCGCCGCTTCCTTCTTCGCAGCCGTCTTCTTGGGGGCCGCTTCTGTCTCCGCCTTCTTTGCCCTCGGTTTCCTGGTCTTCTTAACCGGCTCCTCGGCAACAGGTGTCTCTACAACTTTCTCAACGTCTGACATCATCAATTTCCTCCTAAAATTTACTACCTGATTCATTCAAAATCATCCAGCTAAAATATATTTTTGCAAAATAATTTATCAGTAGTATAAATCCATTCTTCTAACTTGTCAACGGAGCATGCAAAAATTCGTAGCATTTTTGCATTTTTACACGCTATTTCCGTATATTTTATCCATTTTGCAATGTATTTTCCAATTCAATCATACATATAAATTTGATAATCCATAAAACCACGCCGAGGTTTCCATGAATACACCATCCCGCATCATCCGCAAAGGCGCTGAATATTTCTTTCTTGCGGTACTCTGTTTCTGTATGGGAGACGCAGCGGCGCGACTGGCGGAACGCTGGCCGATCGATACGCAGACGAGGGATCGATCGTCCGTACCGTCTGTTTCCGATACTCGGATTATATCAGCCGGCTCCGATTCCGGCGCATCTTCCGGCTCTCGCGCGGTTTTCGGTTCCGGCGCATCTTCCATCTCCGGCAATCCTTCCGCCGTCCCGGCCTCCGCCGACGACAGCTGGGGCTTAAGCTTTCAGGAAGAAGGCAAACCGCCCGTCGCCAACGCCTCTGCCGATTATCTTGCCCAGTTTGACGCATTCTACGCCCGCCAGACCGATGAAAAGGTTCTCTATCTGACCTTTGACGCCGGTTATGAAAACGGCAACACCGGGGCGATTCTGGACGCCCTGAAAAAGCATAAGGCCCCCGCCGCATTCTTCGTTGTCGGCAACTACATAGAGACCGCGCCCGAACTCGTAAGACGAATGGTATCCGAAGGCCATATCGTCGGCAACCACACCTACCACCATCCGGATATGTCGTCCATTTCCACGGAGGAAGCTTTCTCTCAGGAGCTTACCGACCTGGAAAAGCTCTACGAGCAGACCACCGGCCAGCCCATGAAGAAATACTATCGGCCGCCCCAGGGCAAATACAGCGAGTCCAACCTGAAAATGGCCCAGGCTCTCGGCTACAAGACATTCTTCTGGAGCCTGGCCTATGTGGACTGGTATCAGGACAATCAGCCGTCCCATGAGGAAGCGTACCAAAAGCTTCTCGGCCGCATCCATCCCGGCGCCGTCGTCCTGCTGCACAGCACGTCTAAGACCAACGCAGAAATCCTCGACAGTCTCTTAACAAAATGGGAGGAAATGGGCTATCGTTTCGCGTCGCTCGACGAGCTGGCGGCGTCCGCGCAGGGCGCAGATTCTTCCGTTTCAGAAAGCTCTGCCGACCATTTTACAGATTCTTAATCCGTTCAATCGCCTCCACCGTATTTTCATAATTCCCAAACGCCGTCAGCCGGAAATACCCTTCCCCGCTGGGGCCGAAACCGCTGCCGGGGGTTCCGACCACGTGCGCCTTCTGAAGCAGATAATCGAAGAAATCCCAGCTCGTCATCCCTTCCGGCACCCTGAGCCAGATATAGGGCGCGTTGATGCCGCCGTACACCTCATATCCGGCCTCCCCCAGTCCGTCGTAGATCACCTTCGCGTTGCGCATATAATAGGCCACCTGCTCCTTTAACTGGGCCTTTCCTTCCTCCGAATACACCACCATAGCCGCCTTCTGCACGATATAGGGCGCACCGTTGAATTTCGTGCCGTGCCGCCGCGCCCAGAGGCTGTGGGCTGCCGCGCCGCCGCGCTTCAGATCCTTCGGCACCACCGTAAAGCCGAGCCGCACGCCGGTAAAGCCCGCGTTCTTGGAAAATGAACGGAACTCGATCGCGCAGGTCCTGGCGCCCGGGATCTCGTAAATGCTGTGAGGTACGTCTTCCTGCGCGATATACGCCTCGTAAGCCGCGTCGTAGAGAATCACGGCTCCGACTGAATTGGCGTAGTCCACCCATACCGCGAGCTGCTCTCTCGTAAGCGCCGTTCCCGTCGGGTTGTTCGGCACGCACAGATAGATCAGATCCGGCGTTTTCTCCGGAAGCTGCGGCACAAAACCGTTTTCCGCGGTACAGGGCATATAGATCACATTACTCCAGGTCTGCGTCTTCTCATCATATTCCCCGGTCCGCCCCGCCATTACATTGGAATCCACATATACCGGATAGACCGGGTCGCAGACCGCGATTCTCGCATCCGCCGAGAAGATCTCCTGAATATTCCCGCAGTCGCTCTTCGCGCCGTCCGAGATGAAAATCTCATCCGCGCTGATCTCACAGCCCCGCGCCTGATAATCCTTCTCCGCGATCGTCTCCCGCAGGAACGCGTAGCCCAGGTCCGGCGCGTATCCGTGAAATGTCTCCGCATGGCCCATTTCCTCCACCGCCTCATGCAGCGCGGAAATGATTGCCGGTACCAGAGGCTGCGTTACATCGCCGATTCCCAGACGGATCACCTTCGCATCCGGATGCGCCGCCGAATACGCGGCCACCTTTTTCCCGATCGTCGAGAACAGATAGCTTCCCGGCAGTTTCAGATAGTTTTCATTCAGCTGAACCATAATCCCATATCCTCCATCGTAAACATATTCGTATCCAAATTGCTTTCTTTCCAAAAGGCTTCCGGCTGTCCGGCCGAAGCTGTACGGCTCTGTCAGTCCGCAAATTCTCCGGAAAATACTTCCACCGCCGGGCCTGTCATAAAGATATGCCCGCTGCCTTCCCGGTCCCAGCGGATCGAAAGCGTTCCCCCGCGCAGGTCTACCTGCACAGTCTCATCCGTGTATCCCATCAGGATGGAAGCCGCCGCACAGGCCGTCGCGCCGGTGCCGCAGGCAAGCGTCTCGCCGCTCCCGCGCTCCCACACGCGCATCCTTATATGTCCGCGGTCGATGATCTGGACGAATTCCGAATTCACCCGGTCCGGGAAGCGCGCGTGATTCTCATACTCCGGCCCGATCGCGTCCAGTTTCAGTCCGTCGATCTCCTCACGGAAATACACTGCATGCGGGTTTCCCATGGAAATACCCACAAAGCTCTGCTTCCGTCCCTCCACGAAGATCTCCTCCGGCAGTTTTGATGTCAGTTCCGGCGCTCCCATATCGACCGTAGCCGCACGCACCTTTCCGCCGCTGACGGTCAGATCGATTGTCTTAATCCCCGCAAGCGTCTCCACCGTCAGACGGTCCTTCACCGCGATACCGTGGTCATACACATATTTTGCCACGCAGCGGATGCCGTTGCCGCACATGTTCCCTTCGGAACCGTCGGCGTTGAACATCCGCATCCGGCAGTCGGCAAGTTCCGACGGGCAGATCAGGATCAGACCGTCCGAACCGACCCCGAAATGCCTGTCGCTGATCCGCACCGCCAGCGCGGCGGGATCGGATACCGTCTCCTCGAAGCAGTTGACATACACATAATCGTTGCCAGCGCCGTGCATTTTTACAAACCGCATTGTCACGCACCCCCATCCTTTATGTCATCAGACTGATCAGCTTCTGTGCCGTCTCCACCAGCGAACTTCCGCTGTCCATGCTGCATTTCTGGATATAGCGGTGCGCCTCGCTCTCCGTCATATTGTTGCGCGCCATCAGAAGCTCCTTCGCCTGCGTAATCGCCTGCCGGTCCGTCTCGTTGCGCACCGCCGGTTTCTGCCGGGCGAGCCTGCGCCTGCGCGTCTGCTCCTCATCGAGCTTATACAGCGCCTCCATCAGATCATGCACCATCAGCGGCATCGGCAGCCACCTGACGCCTTCCGGAAGCGCGTCGCCCACACGCCGGGCCGACGCCACCAGAAGCACCGCAAACTCCCGCGGCGCCAGCTCGCGCAGCTCCGAATACAGCATATCGCCGAAACGGCTGCCGCAGACAATGATTCCGCCATGCAGTCCGTCCAGGCTGCTGATCGTCTGGGCGCCGGATGAGCAGACCGCAGTCACCGGAAACCCGTTTTTCACTATGATGTTTTTAATACTTCTCGCGTCCTCCGGTTTTGCGAACGCCACGATGATATTTGTCACATATTCACCTCCGGCCCCTGTTCTGCCCAGAGCCTCTGTGAACCCTAGAATTTATACAGATATTCCCCGATCTCCCAGTCCGTCACCTGACTGCGGAATTCACTCCATTCCCGCTTCTTTGCCTCCAGGTACTTATTAAAGACCGTCTCGCCGAGCACCGCCTCCAGAAATTCGTCATTTTCAAATTCCTCGATGGCCTCGCCCAGCGTCTCCGGCAGATGACGGATGCCTCTGCGCTCCATCTCTGTCCGGGAAAGAGAAAATGCATTTCCGTAAAACGGCTTCGGCGGTACCAGACCGCGGCGGATGCCGTCCAGACCTGCGGCCAGACAGGCCGCAAGCGCGAGATACGGATTCATCGCCGGATCTGGACTTCTAAGCTCAATCCGTGTGGAAGCGCCGCGGTTCGACGGAATCCGCATGACCTGCCCGCGGTTGGCCGCCGACGCCCAGGCGATGTAGACCGGCGCGTCGTAGCCGGGAATCAGCCGCTTGTAGGAGTTCACCAGCGGATTGGTCAGAATGGTCATAGACTCAATATGATTGAGGATCCCGGCCAGGAAGCGGTAGGCCAGCTGGCTTAAGCCCATATTGTCGGACGGATCGGAAAACAGATTCTTACCGAGACCGTCTTCCAGAGACATATTGATATGCATACCGGAACCGTTAATCCCCGCCTTCGGCTTCGGCATAAAGGTCGCGTGAAGGCCGTGGCGCCTGGCAATGGTCTTGACGGCGTTCCTAAACGTCACAATCTGATCGGCCGCCTTCAGCCCCATTTCATACTGGATATCGATCTCATGCTGGGCCGACGCTATCTCATGGTGAGAGGACTCGATCACAAAGCCCATCTCTTCCAGATTCAGCACGATATCCCTGCGGACATTTTCCGCCAGATCGATCGGCGCGACGTCAAAATACCCAGCCGTCTCGTGGGTCTGCGTCGTCGGCCTTCCTTCCTCGTCGGCGTGGAAAAGGAAAAACTCGCACTCCGGCCCGACGTGGAAATAATAACCCATGTCCTCGGCTTCCTTCAGGACCTTTTTGAAGACATAGCGCGGATCCCCCTCAAACGGCGTCCCGTCCGGGCAGTACACATCGCAGAGCAGACGCGCCACCTTCCCCTGCTGGGGCCGCCACGGGAAAATTTCGAAGGTGTCCAGGTCCGGATGCAGATACATATCCGTCTCCTCCTCCCGCACGAAGCCCTCAATAGCGGAACCGTCGAACATACAGAGGTTATCGAGGGCCTTCTGCAGCTGACCTGCCGTAATGGCTACATTTTTCAACATCCCGAACATATCGGTGAACTGCAGGCGGATGAATTCCACATCTTCCTCTTCCACCATGCGGATGATATCTTCTTTGCTGTATCTTCCCATAATCGCGATCTCCTTTTCTCCCTGATCTCTCTTTCCGATTCTTTCCGTCCGTCCGGATGATATCCGTTTCAGTCTTTTCCGGCCGCCCGGAGGATATCCGTTTCAGTTCTTATCTGACACCCGGATGATATCCATCCAGACTCTACGCGGATGCCCGAATCATCCCATTTCTCTTTCCTGCCACGCATCCGGATACGGCGCAAGGGCGTCACAAATCAATGTAACCCCCTTGCTACATACATACGTGAAAATCATATCAGCAGAACATGGAAATGTCAACCGAAAAAGAGTTTCAGCTGGCATTACCGGACTTTTTGTAGGCAAGCGCGCGCACTGCGTTCAAAATTGCGATCACCGATACGCCCACGTCGCCAAATACCGCCATCCACATGCCGGATATCCCAAAGGCCACGAGCAGCAGAATCAGGATCTTCACGCCGATCGCGAAGATAATGTTCTGGCGGACGATCGCCACGGTTTTTCCGGCAATACGGATACCGTCGACGATTTTGGCCGGCTCGTCGGTCATGATGACAACGTCCGCCGCCTCTACCGCCGCATCGGAGCCGATGCCTCCCATTGCAATGCCCACATCCGCCCGCGAGAGAACCGGCGCGTCGTTGATGCCGTCGCCGACGAAGGCGAGCGTGCGGCCATCCGGCTTTTCCGCCAGCAGGGTCTCCACCTTTGCTACTTTGTCAGCCGGCAGAAGACCGCCGTAAACACGGTCAAGTCCCAGCTTCCTGCCGACAGCCTGCCCGACGTCTTCCCTGTCGCCGGTCAGCATGACCAGACTGCGGACGCCCTCGCGGCGCAGACCGGACAGAGCCGCCGGAACGTCGCTGCGAATTGTGTCGGAAATACAGATCATGCCGATATATTCATGATTGCGCGCCACATAAAGTACCGTCTGCGCCGCATCGTCTGTCGCGGGACAGGAAATCCCTTCACGCTCCATCAGCTTACGGTTGCCGATATAGAGGTCGATATCATCGGTCTCAGGGCTCGAATTCGAAGCGCCGGATGCCGCTGCCGGAGAAAGCACCGCATGAACCCCATGTCCCGCGATCTCTTCCACCGACAGGATGCGGCTCTGATCGAGTCCGGCCGTTTCCGGCAGCCCTCCGCCCAGCCCGCGATAGGCCTCCAGCACCGACAGCGCGATCGGATGTGTCGAATGACACTCGCCGTAAGCGGCCAGCTCCAGCAGCTCGCTTCTGCTGACGCCCGCCGGTTCCACGTCCGTCACCGCGAATTTCCCGGTTGTCAGCGTCCCCGTTTTGTCAAATACCACCGTATCCAGCTTGCCGAGCGCCTCCAGATAATTGCTGCCCTTCACAAGCACGCCCTGTTTCGAGGCCGCGCCCAGACCGCCGAAGAAGCTGAGCGGCACGGAGATCACAAGCGCGCAGGGACAGGACACCACGAGGAAGCTGCAGGCGCGGTAGACCCACACCGACCACTGCTGTCCCGCGAAAACAGGCGGAATGAGCGCAAGTGCCAGCGCCAGAAATACCACAACCGGCGTATAGACCCGCGCAAATCGTGTGATGAAGTTCTCCGCCTTTGCCTTGCGCGAGCTCGCGTTCTCCACCAGCTCCAGTATCTTAGCCACTGTTGAATCGTCGTAGCGCTTCGTAACCTGTACTTCCAGCAGGCCGTTTAAGTTAATGGATCCGCTGACAATCAGCTCTCCCTCTCCGATCTGCACCGGCATGGATTCGCCCGTCAGCGCCTTCGTATCCAGACTGGACGTTCCCTTTAAGACAACGCCGTCCAGCGGCACCCGCTCTCCCGGCCGGATCACGACCGTCTCACCGATCTCCACCTCATCCGGGTCGACCTGCGTCTCCGCGCCGTCCCGGACCACATTGGCATATTCCGGATTGATATCCATCAGGTCGGAGATCGACTTGCGGGATTTATTTACCGCGTAGTCGTTAAAGAATTCACCCACCTGATAGAACAGCATGACGGCAACCGCTTCCTCATAGGCGCCTACCAGAATCGCGCCCACGGTGGCTACAGTCATCAGGAAGTTTTCATCGAATACCTGACCGCCGCGGATGGTTTTCAGCGCCCTGAGCGGTATATCATAGCCCGCCGCCAGATAAGATACTGCAAAACAGAGCCAGTCGAACGGATGCACTCCCTCCGTTACGATTCCCGCGGCCAGAAAGACGGCGCTTACCGCCAGCCGGATCAACATTTTCTTCTGCTTTTTTGTCATAGGATTCTGCCTCGATTCTGTCTGATTTTATTTCCGCTGTCTGCGTTACGTTCCTCACTCGCTGATATGCTCCATCCCCTGCGCCAGGATCGTCTGGATGTGATCATCGGACAAGGAATAAAAGACCGTCTTCCCCTCCCGTCTGAACTTTACGAGGCGCATCTGCTTCAGCACGCGCAGCTGATGGGAAATCGCCGACTGCCCCATCATCAGAAGCGATGCGATATCGCAGACGCACATCTCCGACTGGCTCAGCACATACAGGATCTTGATCCGAGTGGAATCGCCGAATATCTTAAAAAACTCCGCGAGGTCAAGAAGCTCCTGTTCCTCAGGCATCGCCTTCTCCACCTTCTTCACAATATCCTCATGGACATGGATGAAATCGCAGACGCCGTCAGCAACTTCCTGTTCAATTTTTGTGAAATCCTTCATGCCGGATCCCCCTTTCGCATTTTCATATGAACAACTATTCATATGTTTATATTAACACGTTTCATGGAAATGTCAATACCGTTTGACAATGTTTTTCTTTCCGCACAGGAATCCGGCTTACAAAATATCCAGAACCTTGCGCAAGTTATTCATTTCCGCTATAATGAACCTCAAAAGGAGGATAAGCCCATGCGTCTGATTCATACCGACACGTTAACCGACTGCCAGAAGGAAGCTGTCCGAGCCCTGGCCGACGCCTGCCGGAAGGCCGAACCGATCACGCTCTCCGCCCCGACCGAGGACGGTCTGGATTACTATCTTGTCTATGAGGATGGCGATGAAGACAGCGCGCTGCTCGCGGTATCTTTTCTCTTTTTCGTCCCGCAGGACGAGGAAGAACCGTCATCCGTCTATACCTGCGAATACTCGGCGTTTGTTCATCCGAAGCACCGCCGTAAGGGATACTTTACCGCTATGCTGAACGCGGCCCTTGAGACGGCCGACGCGTTTGAACAGGCGCAGGACTGCAGTGTGGACTTCTGCTTCCTGACCGACGAAAAGTCCCCGGACGCCTCCGCGGTGCGAAAGGCGATCGGCGCGGAATACTGGTATTCGGAATACAAAATGGAGCGTGCGCTGCGGGACGGGGACAGGGAGTATATTCCGGCCGTTCAGATCCGCGCAGCCGATGCAGATACCGGTCAAACCGCTGCGGCGCCTCTTTCCGGTCTCTTCACCGCTTCACTGAACGGTGAGATCATCGGCACCTGTGCGCTGCTTCCTGTCACGGGCGGCACGTATCTCTACGCCTTTCAGATTCGCGATTCGTACCGGAGCGAGGGACACGGAAAGGATTTTCTGCGGGGCATGCTGGCTCTGATCGCGGAAACGGCGGGCTGTGCCCCGGAGCACACCGTCTCTGTTCAGGTCTCCGGTCTCAACTACATTGCGAGAAACCTGTACAAAAAAACAGGCTTCCGTGAAACGGAAGCCCTGTCTTACTATATTTACTGATCTTTCACTTAAGTTTACCGCTCTTTTCCGGCGGCTGCCTGCGAATGGCAGCCGCCTTTCATCGGGCAGTTCGCGCAGCCGCAGCCACACGAGGATCTGCCCTTTTTTCTGTCACGTATCATCCCGGCGATCACCGCGGCGACGGCGCACAGAAGAATCGCACAGACGATGATCGTCGCCAGGTTTTCAGAGATCCAGGTCAGCATACGACTCCCTCCTGTTTTCTGACGGTCCGCCTGCCTTTCGTCAGGCCAACATCCTCCCGATACGGCCTGAAGATCATATAAAGCAGGAAGATCAGGATCGCTGCGGCCGCTGCGAGACCGATGATATGAACATCACCGGAGAAGGCGCTTCCGAACTGGTAAACCATCAGTGCGACGGCGTAAGCGAAACAGGTCTGATACCCGATCGCAAACCAGGTCCATTTCCGGTTGTTCATTTCCCGGCGGATCGCGCCGATCGCCGCAAAGCAGGGCGCGCAGAGCAGGTTAAACACCAGGAAGGAATATCCGGATGCCGCGCCGAAATGTCCGGCCAGTTCCGGCCACCCGCCGGGATAGAGAATTCCCATGGTGCCGACGATGTTTTCCTTCGCAACAAGTCCCGTGATCGAAGCCGTTGCCGCCTGCCAGTTCCCCCAGCCAAGCGGCGTGAAGAGCCAGGCGATGGCGCCGCCGAAGGCAGCCAGAAGCGACTGATCCATTTCCTCTTCCGCCAGCATCCTGAATCCGTCTGCGGTGAATCCGAAATAAGTCGTAAACCAGATCACGATCGTGGACAGCAGAATGATCGTACCGGCCTTCCGGATGAACGACCAGCCGCGCTCCCACATGGAACGCAGGACATTGCCGAGCGTCGGCAGATGATAGGCCGGCAGCTCCATCACGAACGGAGCGGGATTTCCCGCGAACATCCTTGTCTTCTTGAGCATGATACCCGAAAGGATAATCGCCGCCATTCCGATAAAGTATGCCGACGTCGCCACCCACGCGCTGCCGCCGAAGACGGCGCCCGCGATCATGGAGATAAACGGTACCTTCGCGCCGCAGGGAATGAACGTGGTCGTCATGATCGTCATCCGGCGGTCGCGTTCATTTTCAATCGTTCTCGAAGCCATAATGCCGGGGATTCCGCAGCCGGTACCGATGAGCATCGGGATAAATGACTTACCGGAGAGTCCGAATTTACGGAAAACACGGTCAAGCACGAAGGCAATCCGCGCCATGTAGCCGCACGCCTCCAGAAATGCAAGCATGAAGAACAGTACAAGCATCTGCGGGACAAAGCCGAGAACTGCGCCGACGCCCGCGACAATACCGTCGTTCAGAAGTCCGCAGAGCCAGTCGGCCACGCCTGCGGCCTCCAGCGCATTTCCCACCAATACAGGGATACCGGGCACCCAGACGCCGTAAGCGGCCGGATCCGGTTCCTCGCCGTAAGCTTCCATGATCTGAAGCGCCGCGTCATAATCGGCGAGCGAGGCCATTTCCACACTCTCCTCAAGCGTCTCTTCGTCCATAATGGAATATGCAAAATCTCCGCTCGGCGCGGAACCGTTTTCTTCTATATAGGCATCATAGCCGTCCACAATCCGGGCCGCACCGGCATACTCATCCGCCGCCTCCGCATATGCGGCGGAGCCGATACCGAACAGATGCCAGCCGTCTCCGAACAGCCCGTCGTTCGCCCAGTCCGTCGCTGCCGAACCGACAGAAACCATCGCGATATAATAAACCAGGAACATGATGGCCGCGAAGATCGGAAGCCCCAGGAAACGGTTCGTGACAATCCGGTCGATCCGGTCCGAGACCGAAAGCCGGCCTTCGGAGCGTTTCTGACAGCAGTCCTTGATGATACCGCCGATATATTGATACCGCTCATTCGTAATAATGGATTCCGCGTCGTCGTCCATTTCCTCTTCGACGGCCTGAATATCAGTCTCAATATGGTCGATCACATCCTGCGCCGGTTTTAACTGCTCAAGCACCTTGCTGTCGCGCTCAAAGAGTTTGATCGCATACCACCTCTGCCGTTCCTCCGGCAGCCCGTGCACAACGGCTTCCTCGATGTGCGCGAGCGCGTGTTCGACCGGTCCGGAAAATGTATGCTGAGGA
Source organism: uncultured Lachnospiraceae bacterium (assembly GCA_947599905.1). Taxonomy (GTDB): domain Bacteria; phylum Bacillota; class Clostridia; order Lachnospirales; family Lachnospiraceae; genus UBA3402. The sequence goes on along the minus strand of CANQFR010000032.1, from coordinate 8,012 downwards.
ACCGTCTTCCCATTCTTCGCCGCGTCGATGGCCGCTTCCGCCGCTTCCATGATCCCCGTGCCCTTAAGCGCGGATATCTCCAGCACCCTGCAGCCGAGTTTCTCAGCCAGCACAGCCGTATTGATCGTGTCGCCGTTCTTTTTGACAACATCCATCATATTCACGGCAACGACCACGGGAATCCCAAGCTCCACAAGCTGTGTCGTCAGATACAGGTTGCGTTCCAGGTTCGTCCCGTCGATGATGTTAAGGATTGCGTCGGGCCGCTCGCCGACCAGATAGTTCCTGGCGACGACCTCTTCCAGCGTATAGGGAGAAAGCGAATAAATACCCGGCAGGTCGGTAATCACGACCCCTTCGTGCTTTTTCAGCTTTCCTTCCTTCTCCTCAACCGTCACGCCCGGCCAGTTGCCGACGAACTGATTGGAACCGGTCAGTGCATTAAACAACGTCGTCTTGCCGCTGTTCGGGTTTCCGGCAAGTGCTATTCGCAGATTCATTGTCATAAACTCCTTTCAGGGTTAGTTTTCGCTAACCATTTTGTCAAAATATAGCGGGCGCATCCGCCCGTTTCAGTCAAAGCTTTTGTTTCTACGCAATTTCGATCATCTCGGCGTCGGCTTTCCGAAGCGAAAGCTCATAGCCTCTCACCGTAACCTCCAGCGGATCGCCAAGCGGGGCGACCTTGCGGATGTGGACCTCTGTGCCCTTTGTGAGTCCCATATCCATGATACGCCGCTTGACGGCGCCTTCGCCGTGCAGCTTCACGACTTTGACCGTATCGCCGATTCTGGCCTGTTTTAATGTTTTCATGGGCTTTGTCCTCCTTTCCTGATTTCCGATACTTCCGATTCTACAATGTCCTCCGGACATGTCCCCTGGGGGAGCGCTTATATCATTATCTTCTGCGCCAGTTCGCGGCTGAGGGCGACGCGCGACTCCTTGACGCCAACGATCACATTTCCTCCGATGATACTGATCAGTGTCACAATTCCTCCCGTAACGAAGCCGAGATCCTCCAGATGGCTTCTCACGTCCGGCCTGCCCCCGACTCTGCGGATCGTATTCTTCTCTCCGATTCCTGCCATGGTAAGCGGCATCATGATTGTGTCCTCCTTTCCTCTGCTCTCAATGATTAGCCTTTGCTAACCGCAATGCAAATAAATAAGTTAGCCTCAACTAACCATCTGTAACTTTACCACGCTCCTGTCGGATTGTCAAGCGTTTTTTCCAGATATTTTAATTTTTTTAGGGCAGTAAATTGAGATGCAGATTTCAGTAAAAACTTGATTTTACCGGGAATCCGGCGTATAATGTAAGAAAGCTTTTCAGGAAGGGAGGATTCGTCATGCATCTTCAGGAATCCGGCGAAATGTATCTGGAAACCATTTATATCCTGTCCCAGCGGGGAGGACAGGTTCGTTCCATCGACGTCTGCGAGTATATGAATTTTTCAAAACCGAGCGTCAGCCGCGCGGTGGGTATCTTAAAGCGCGGCGGATATCTGAACGTAGACGGCGGCGGGTATCTCACGCTAACCGCCGCCGGCCTTGAAATCGCCAGTAAGATCTATGAGCGGCATACGACGCTCACCGATCTGTTTATCCGCCTCGGCGTGAATGAAAAGACGGCGGCCGAGGACGCCTGTAAGATGGAGCATGACCTGAGCGACGAAACATTCGACGCGATCAAACGCCATATGGCGCAGTACGGGCAGCGCTGATTCGCGGTTCCACGCTCCGCTGCCCACTGCTGCTCCGCTGCCTTCATTACCGCTGCGCAATCTTCGCCGCCGCTTCATCAAGCCACGGCGCTTCCACATATTCCACGGATCCTTCGTCCACGGCCTTTGCCACGGCCGGCTCGATCGGGATTTTCGCGAGGACACAGGTATCGTAGTCGACCGCGATCTCGTCGATGCGGCTCTCGCCGAAGACTTCGATTCTGCGGCCGCAGTCCGGGCAGTTTAAGTAGCTCATATTTTCGACGATGCCCAGAATCGGGATATCCATCTTCTTCGCCATATTGACCGCCTTGCCGACGATCATCGACACCAGCTCCTGCGGCGAGGTGACAATCACGATTCCGTCCACCGGCAGGGACTGGAATACGGTCAGCGGGACATCGCCGGTTCCCGGCGGCAAATCCACGAACATATAATCGATATCTTTCCAGTAAGTTTCATTCCAGAACTGCTTCACCGCCCCTGCGATCACCGGGCCGCGCCAGATGACCGGATCGGTGTCATTTTCAAGAAGCAGGTTCGCGGACATGATCTGGATGCCGGTACTGGTCGTTGACGGAATCATCAGATTCGCGCCGCCCACTTCGGCCATACCGATGCCGCCGTCGATGCCGAATGCCTTCGGGATGGACGGGCCGGTGATATCCGCGTCCAGAATCGCCGTCCTGTAGCCCTTCGCATTCATCTTCACCGCAAGAAGGGATGTGACCAGGGACTTTCCCACGCCGCCCTTGCCGCTGACGACGCCAATCACCTTCTTCACCGAACTGGCCGGATTCAGCGCCTCCAGGAAACTCTCCTTCTCCTGTGTTCTGCTTGAACAGTTCGCCCCGCAGGTATCACAGTTATGGGTGCAGTTTTCAATCGCTTCTGCCATATCATTATCTCCTTATTTTACGGGCGGATGAACCGTCCGGATTCTTACATAACTTCGTATGCCGGCTCTTCGAATGCATGCTGCGAATATCTGCCGGTTCCCCGAGGCTTAAAGAACCCGCAGCACCTTCCCCTTCTCCAGCGCCCACGCCATCGAATAAAAGATCAGGGAATTGACCGGCCACATGATCAGGTTCTTGAGAATCCGCATCGGCAGCAAAGCCAGGAAACCTTTCTCATACATGATCGTAAGCCACAGCGTCCCCAGAAGCATATTGCAGACGACCGATACGGTCAGTTCCGCCGCCAGCACGCGCATAAGACTTAACGGCCGCCGGTATAAAATGCATCCGTAGAGCACGCCGGCCACCGCGGCGCTGACCGTCCATCCCGGGAAAAACGCTCCGGTCGGCTTCACAAAATACTTCAGGATGTCAAGCACGCCTCCAAAGAGTCCTCCGATCGCCGGACCGTACAGATAATATACGAACTGGTTGGCAATCGTTGAAAAACCGATCTTGATGTAATCGCCCAGCACGAGCGTAAACGCGCCCAGAACAACGGCGATCGCACCAAACAGTCCGAGAGTCGTAACCGTGCGAACCCGGACGCCCTTCACGGTCCCGTCCGGCGCATACTCGTAGAACTCTCTGTAAGATTCCCTGAACAAAGTTGCTAATTTCTTCATAAAAAATTACCTCCTTTGCAGACCTCTTACCACAACAGGAGATAATCATCCTATCTTCCATTGCAGCGGGATGCGACCTGCGCACCGCGGGATCACGGCCGGTTGCGGCTGCGGCCTGCGGAACCGTTACTCCGCATCTGCCGCAGATCAGCCTGTCTCCTTCGTCCCACCGGCAACTCCCCGTCCGATGGGCACTTGACGCGCACAGATCTACTCTGCGTTCTATTCTGTTTTGGTGACCGTCCCATCATACCACCGATCACTGAAAAATACAAGGGGTTTTCTGCTATTTCCGCCTTGCCATTTCACCTGCTGCATAGTACAATAAAACCGACAGGGAATCCATTGGAAATCAAATGCCGCGCAAAGGAGATGCGATGAAACAGATAACCGAACGCTCCGCATACTGGGACATTGTAAAAGGGTGGGCAATCATTGCCGTCGTGATGGGCCACTGCGGCACGCTCTCGGCATTTGTCTATCTGTTCCACCTGGCGGTGTTCTTCTTCGTCACCGGCTATTTTTTCAATGAACAGAAATACGGAGACGATCCGTTCCGCTATTTCGGCGTGCGTCTGGCCGGCTGCTGGCCCCGCTTTGTCATCTATTCCGCCTGTCTGGTGCTGCTGCACAATTTCTTCGTAACCAACGGACTTTACGATGCAAATATCGGCCTCTACAACCATACGGCCATGCTGACGAGTATTCTCCATTCGGCCGCCCTGCAGAATACGGAGATTCTCGAAGGCGCGCTCTGGTTTGTAGGCACGTGGCTTCTGTCCTCCGTTATTTTTGCCGGCATCGTCTGGTTCGGACGGACCGCCGGGCGGCGTCTCGGCTCTGCGCGCATAGAGGCCGCCGCAATCGCCTTCGGCGTTTTCATCGCCGGCATCACGGGGCTTTTCCTCTATGACCGCAAATGTTACCTCCCCTACAGTATGCAGTGCGCCTTTCTGGTGATCCCTTTTTACTACGCAGCCTGGACGCTGCGGCGGCATCTGCCGTCGTTTCAGCGCTATACCACCTGGTACGGCGCCGCCGTCAGCGCGGTCCTTCTGCATCTTGTCAATTCCAGGCTCCACATCTTCATCGATATCAGCGTCATGGACATCCCCGGCGCGCTCTACTATCCGATCGCCCTGCTCGGCATCTATTTCGTGCTTTCGATTTCGGTGCTTGCCCTGCGGGTTCCGTATCTGTCATCGCTGCTTGCCTTCTTCGGAAGGCATTCCTTCGATATCATGGCCCTGCATTTTCTCGTATTCAAACTGATCGATCTGGCCTATGTCCGCCTCGTTCCCGCCGCTGCCGCCGCAGCAAGCCTTGCCGACTTCCCGGTCACATTCCGCGGCAGCCTGGAACCGTTCTATCTGGTGCTCGGCGTCCTGCTGCCGGCCCTCGTCGGATGGATGGCTGACCGGGCCGCGCAGTTTTTGCGTTGATTCCGTTATTCCAGGCCCAACATTTCTTCCTACAGCGTCTCCAGAAATCCGATCAGCCGGTCTGCGATCCGCTCATGTCCGGCATCGCTGGGGTGCAGACCATCCGGCATATAGCGTTCGCGGATAACCGGTATCTCCGGCTGGATCCCGCTGACCCGGAACAAATCCAGCACCGGAATTCCGTAATACGCGCCAACCTCAATAATCGCATCCACATAAGCCTGCAGCTTCGCTGTATTGCGTACGCCAAACTCATTATAATCGCGGCCGGACTCCCCCAGACGGTGCAGCGGCGTCATAAACACAATCAGCGCTTCCGGATACCGTTCGATCAGCTTCCGCATCAGCACATGAAGTGACCCATAAAATGTATCCTCCGTCCGATCCGCCATCGTCCCGAGCGCCGCGTCCCCATGACCATAATCATTGGTACCGCCGAAGCCCACCACAAAGTCCGCATCCGGAATCATTTCGTCCACCCGGGATCCGAAATAAAGATCGAATACCGGATTCTCCGACGGCTTGCGCTGTGGGGCAATCCGGGTCCCGCCGATCCCGTATCCATAGCTAAACGCACCGGTTCTCTTCGCCAGAACATTCCAGAATGTATGCTCTATCGACGTCGTTCCGTGTCCCTCTGTAATGCTGTCACCCAGAAATGCAATCTTTTTACCTTTGAGATTCATTGCTGACTCCTTCTTCATCTTCTCCGGTTCGTTTAGAACCTCTTCAAACCGGTTGTCTCCCGTCAGAACCGGATAAGGTCTCGTTTTCTATAGTATAATCAAAATTGACCCTTCCTGCAAGACGTTCTTTTCAAACGATCATCCGCGAAAGGATCAATTCTGAAGATTTAATATCATATTCTATATGTACGTTCTTGTCCAGAAATTCTACCTTCCTATGTCCGGCTGCACTTGTTAATTCTTATGAACAAAAGCATGTCTGACCTCTTCCATAACGGGAATGGAAGCCGCCGCGCCCGGTCTGCTGACGGTAATTGCCGCTGCGCGGACCGCAACAGTCAGTGCGGTTTCCACAGAATCCCCGTTCAAAATCGAATGCAGAAAATACCCGGTAAACGTATCGCCCGCTGCTGTCGAATCCACCGCTCTGGCAGGAACCGCAGGCTGATGCACACGGCAGGATTCATAAGCACAGATCGCCCCCTGCTCTCCCAGAGTCAGTACTACATGGCTCCGTGGATATTTTCTTAAAATCACATCCAGCATTCTCTCCGGTTCCTTTTCTCCGGTCATATCCTCAGCTTCCACCTCATTCAGTATAAACCATTCCACATACTCTAACGGCCAGGTCAGTAACTCCGGTGTGATCGGAGACGGATTCAACACAATACGCAATCCCCGTCTGGCGGCTTCCCTGAGAATGATATGACCGCCGCAGATCTCATTCTGCAGCAATACAACATCACCGCCCGCGAACTGGTTCAGCACGCGTTCAACCATCTCTTCCGTAATCCGCCTGTTCGCTCCGCCATACAGAATGATTGAATTACTGCCATCCTCATCTACCTGAATGATTGCATGACCGGTCGGTATATCAAATACTTCCAGATACATCGTGTCCACGCCATATCCATTCAAAGATTCCTTAAGGAACAGACCGTCAGCACCGATCGCACCTGCAAAATACACTTTCTGGCCAGCCTTAGCCAACGCCACAGCCTGATTAAAGCCTTTTCCGCCCTCATTCTTTCGGTAATCAGTGGATGCTATCGTTTCCCCTTTTCTTACCAGATGGTTAAGCTGATATACATGATCGACATTCACCGATCCAAAATTAATAAGCTTCATAAGAATTCACCCTTTCGCAAGGTGAGCAAACAGATCCCTCATCAGCGCGTCACGTTTGATATGGTAAACATAGCGGCACAGCGGCCGGCGCTGGTCATACCCATAATAATGGTCGTATTCCGGTATCGGAGTCGGAATCAGCCTGTCCATCATAAATCTTTCATCGTCATTGAGCAGCCATCCGACTGCCGTTACATCCCAGATCTCACGGCTCCAGACCTTTCCCTTTGCGTAACTGTTGGCAGCGCAGACCGTATTCTCCACCAGATAATCACAAAGCGCATTTCTCCCTGTAAGCCACGCGCGCAGTTCGTATTCGGTAGTAGAAAAACTGCTGACGACCCCCATGCACGGCAGCATGACCAGCGGTGCACCCGAGGCAAATACAACACGGGCCGCTGCCACATCCTGCAATACGTTGAATTCGCGGTTATCGCAATAGTGGAGCGCGTGTCCGCCAAGCCAAACCACCACAATACGGTCAGCAATCTCCGGCCTTATCAAAAGCGCCGATGCAATATTGGTAATTGCTCCGATTGCCACGACATAAAGCGGATGGTCCGGCGTATACTCCATGGCCCGCCTGCAGAGATCCTCCGCCGCTTTCGACATTACCGGCGTCTTCTCATCAGGCAGATAGCCCGTTGATCCGTGCAGTACCGTTTTATTCTCTCCCATCAGCTGAAGAAGCTTCTGGATTTCCTGATAACTCTTTTGCATCCCATCTTCGGGGCTGCTGGATTTTGGATTAAAAAACGGTGCAGCATACAGCGCCTTGACTGACAATTTTTCGGCAGACAGTGCGTAAGCGATCGCGAACTGGTCGTCAATCTCATTATAAGCGTCTGTGTCCAGCACCATGTCTACCGCCTCTGCCGGGCAGCGGAGCATTTTTATTCTTTGTTCTGTTGTCAACATTTTACAACTCCTTTCAGCATTCTTATCCTATTCGGCGTTTGCGAACCCCAGAATCCGCATAAATATGGCATCTTCTTAGTTACAAAACAAAACGGCTCCTCACATTAAATGGGCTCGAACGGGAATTTCTCGTCTGCTTCTTCCGTTCTCTGAATCCACGCTTCGCGCGGCAAGTCGCATTGGATATTCTTCGTTACGATCTCTCCGTCTGTCCAGGCCTTAATAAAAGCGCCGCCGCAGTGTCCACGCAACCGGAAGTCCTCCATCTGAAGCCGCTCGAAATTGCAGATCTGAATCACCGGCACATTCTCACAGCCGTCCCTGAGAGAAAGATCGATATGCTTCATGGTGAGAGTAACCGGCGTGTCTTTATCCCCGTGCGCGACAATAGGCACCGCGATGTCCGTGGCTGTGATATCCTCGAAGGTGATCGACTCCAAAGGCCGCGTATGCCCCCAGTACTCCCTGCAGTCATAGTGAAGGAAACGGTCCGAATTTTCGATCCGGCAGCCCCGCACGATGATATTGCC
>CANQFR010000031.1 GCA_947599905.1 uncultured Lachnospiraceae bacterium | reverse complement strand
TGCTACTTTTTTTGAAAAAAGTAGTGGCTTAACGTACTTGGGGCTAGCCGCCGCGCTAGCGGCTTGGTACAATCTCGACAGAGATTATACCGCGCCGGTTCGGCGTCCGAACGAAGTGAGGACAAAACACCGAACCGAACCGTGCGCATCCCCCGGAGGGAGCATGTCCGAAGGACATGGTATAATGTCCGCGCCGCCTATGAAAGCAACCGGCGGCGCAGGGAGTCGGATTTATGAGATTACGTCATATTACAGGCGCGGAACAGCGGATTGCCGAAAGTGAATTCGTCGTATCCGCACCGGAGGCATACAGAGGGCACTGGGCAGAGGTGTTTGGCAATGACCGGCCGATCCGTGTCGAGATCGGCATGGGTAAGGGAAAATTCATCATGGAATTGGCGCGTCGGAATCCGCAGATCAATTATCTCGGCGTGGAGGTTTACTCCTCCGTGCTTCTGCGGGCCGTGCAGCGGCAGGAAGAGCAGAAGCTTCCGAATGTCCGCTTCCTCTGTGTTGATGCGCTTCGGCTGGCGGAGATTCTGGCCCCGGGCGAGGCGGAGAGGATTTATCTGAATTTCTCGGATCCCTGGCCGAAAGACCGCCATGCAAAGCGGCGTTTGACATCGCCGCGGTTTCTGGCAGTCTACGACCGGATTCTGGCGCCTGACGGCGTCGTGGAGTTTAAGACAGATAACCGCGCGCTGTTTGATTATTCACTGGAATCTGTTCCGTCTGCCGGGTGGGAGATCATTTTCTCCACCTTCGACCTGCATCACAGCGTGTATGCGGACGGCAATGTGATGACCGAGTATGAGGAAAAATTCGCCGCCGAGGGGAAACCGATCTGTAAACTGGTTGCAACCAGGCGCAAAAAGGAGTAAAATATAGGAAATCGGTAAAACTGGTGATAGTATGGGGATGCGTGAGACCATGCTTACGAAACTCATGCAGGCAACCTGCGATAAACCAGACCTGGACCGGCGCTTTCTGCGGATCTGGCGTTCGCTGCAGGCCGTGGAGAAGGTGATTGAAGGCGGCGGAAAGGATGACGGGAAAAAGTCCTGCGGCCGTGCGGGTTCCGGTCGAAGGATACGTTAACATTTCGCGGGATAAGGGCAGAGGGTGCAGGTCGATTTCACGACAGAAGGAGGAGTGTCATATGGCGAAGTTGGTAACGACAGAGAATTTTGATGCGGAAGTTTATCAGGCGGGGATGCCGGTGCTGGTAGATTTCTATGCGGACTGGTGCGGTCCCTGCAAGGCCATGGGGCCCGTGGTCGAGGCGCTGGCCGGCGAGTACGAAGGCCGCGCGAAGGTCGTAAAGCTCAATGTGGATGAGAGTCAGGATATTGCAGTCGAGTATGGCGTGATGTCGATTCCGACTTTTCTTATCTTCGCGGGCCGCGACATAAAAGCCAGGTTTGTCGGTATGCAGGATAAGAAGACGCTTGCTGATGCGCTTTCCGCAGCGTTGTAAGCGGCGGAGAGAATCCCCGCAGTCCCGGTCTTCGTCGATTCTGCGGCATTTACCTGAAAAATTTTGCAAAAAATAAAAAAAGGGGTTGACTTTTGTCAACCCCTGCGCTAAAATAGCTGAGTGTTACGGAAAGAAAGGTTTGCGCCCTTAGCTCAGTTGGTAGAGCAGTAGACTCTTAATCTATTTGTCCAGGGTTCGAGTCCCTGAGGGCGCACTGAAAGTACTGGTTTTGCGGATTTGCCGCGGGGCCGGTGCTTTTTTTCGTGGGAATGGCTTAAATGCGTGGGTTTTCGGGGGTTCCGAAGACTGACGATGTCTCTCTTTATAAGCGTTTTGCCGGGACGTTTGGGGCGTCAGTGTGCATTGGCTGCGGAGCCGGGCAAAAAAATGTTGCAGTTTTGTTGCAGATTTGAATGCAAATGCTCTGACGGCAGGCTGGAGGTTCTTACCATATTCTTGGTGATTTTCCAAATAATTCAAATTTTATTATTTTGCTTCCTGTGGTTGATGTGTCACGGCAGAGACCATTGGTGTAATATGTGCTATTGTGCGGTTAGAGAGGGGGTGATTTGCTGGTTGGTGGTGAGTTGGATTGATTGTCCGTGTGAGTAAGCAGATGTATGGCGGCAGGGTAGATTAACTCTATCCTGCCATTTTTATGAGAAGAAGGAGGAACAGATGAAAAGACCGATGACTGCAAAGGAACTGTTTGAAAAGATCGAAGGTATTCTGAGAGAGAAAGGGCTTTTGCCGGATATTCTAGACTACAGTTTGCCGGAACGGGACGAACAACCTATTTCTACATATGAGTTCTGTATCAGGAACAATCTGGATTACGGCGGAAGTGAAGGGATATATCTGGATATCGGCATTGAATTTCTTAAGGATGGAGAACGGGTCTACCTTGGATTGGGGACGATAAAAACGCTTTGCACCGACCAGACTGCCATGTGGGCCATGGCGAAGCTGCTGGCAGATTTTATCATGGAGCTGCACAAGTACGTCAATGGGCATCTCGACGATTTTACATGGGAGGGCTTTGATGTATATGCTTACGATGAGACTGGGAATCGTTTGGAATGGAGGTATACCTGTAGTGATCGAAAGGGCATGGAAAAGATAAAGAAGGAACTTCTGGAGAAGTATCCGCGGGTTACGGTGAGAGACAATGCGACACGTAAGATTACAGCGTACGATAGCGATGAATCCTGTCATAAGGGGGATGTATGATGTGTCTATGGACTTGGTGAGAGCAGCTATACTGATTATTCAGATAATAACTGTTATGCTTGCGGCGGGAGTCGTTGCTCAAAGTATCAGCAGCAGAAAATTTCCGGGTGGGATTCTTGACTGGCTCGTGATAATAGCGGCGATTGTAATATTTATCAGGAAGTGAGGAGATAAACGATAATGGTAAGAAAAATCACTTGTTGTCCGCATTGTGGGAGTGAAGAAGGCTTTTTCACGAGGACTGATTATATAGGGGTTCCATATCAGCATGGGTATAACGGGGAAGAACTAGATAACGGAGAGATGTATGACAGGGCCTTGGAATACCATACCAGAAGATATGCGTACTGTATCAGTTGCGAGAGAACAATTGGAACTGCAAGGCAGATGATGAAGCAACTGGGAAATGAAAGATAGCTGGATTAGACTGGGGAGCCGTAAGCTTCCCAGTCTAACATTTTTTATTTTTTGGCAATCTGTGGTTTGGTTTTGGGTAAGGTACATTGCTTTAGATAGTTTTCCAAAGCCATCTTTGGTATTTTCCAGTTCCGTCCAAGGCGAAAACTGGCGATGGTCCCATTGGTTAATAGTTCATATGCTCTGTTGCGACCGATTCTTAAGATGTCACAGAGCTCCTCAATGCTTAATACATCTCCGTATTGTTCTAACATGGTGTTATTATACCTCCTGAATCTGTTTAATTAATAGTTATATAGGTAATAATTAATGGAATATGACAGTATTGGAACATCGATAAACAAGACGGTACTCAGATAATCAAAAGTAAAATATGATTTCATCTCCTAACACATCTGTAATGAAGTCAAGACAGTACAAAGCTTGACAGAACAGAAAGAAGGAGAAAGAGACATATGAGAGTAAAAGTATCATTAGATGACGTATGCTATAAAACGAAACCAGTTGGTAAGGAGCCCGGAATTATCAGTAAAAGGCTTGGAGATCGACCAGTAGAGGCTGATTTGGAGTGGATTGCACACAGGGTGGGTGTTGAAGGTTATACATTTTGCACGGCTTGGTTTGACGGAAAGAGGAAAGAGGAGTATTTCAGTCAGACGCAGCTGTTTGGACTGGATTTTGACGAAAATATTACTTATAAGGAAGCTGCATCAAGAGCAGAAATGTGTAACCTTCCAATCTCATTTTCTTATAAGACCTTTAGCTGGACAGAAGAACATGAAAAATTCCGCCTTGTATTTTGCCATGTTGTTCCAATTACAGAGATGGGATTAGCAAAAATGATGTTGGAGATGCTTATGAAGATATTTCCAGAAGCAGATAAAGCCTGTTCTGATACATCAAGGATGTTTTATGGAGGTAAAGGCATGATAAAAGAACCGGATGATGCAACATTTCGGGCAGATGAGTTGGTTGAGGCATTCCAGCGATATAGTTATACAAATGATGAAAGAAATTTTGCGAGAAATAATAAAAAATTTGCCTATAAGCATAATCTTGCATTGAGAGGAAATATGTTGGATGTCCGCACATATAAATGTGGTACATCTGAAGTCCTGCCCACCCCTGAAAGTGATGCAAAAGAGACTAGTTCTATTATATATACTATAGAACTAGACCATTCTGCATCAAAAATCGAGTTTTACGGGGGTGGGCAGGTCGGGCAATCTTACCTCACTGATATGTGTGATCGGTCTGAGAAATCAGGATCGAGCTGTGATTTACCCATAGCCCAATTAAGGAATATCAAAGAAAATCAGATAAAATCAAGATGCTTATTATATCGGGAGTTTTCCGAAGGAGAAATCAAAAGCCACAATGAGAGATTCATGCTGGCAACAAATCTTTTGTATGTTAGGGGGATGAAGAATAGATTCCTTCAGTGGATAAAGAAGTATTATGATAGCCGTGATAAATGGGAGTTTACTTGGCGATATATTTCGGATATGAAATACAAACCTCAGAGGTGCGATACGATGTGTCCCTATGCAGGAAGATGTATCCATGATGGATCGCTTTATTTGACGCTTGGGGGAAGAAAGCGGATTGAGAGATTGAATCCTGACGAAGAATATTCGAGTTTAGAGGAATGCTATTCTGAATTGGTGTGAGAGGGGAGAGTTAATCTCCCCTACTCGATTACAGGAGGGTTTTGAAATGATGGACAGTTATCAGGATACCAGAGAGAAGATCTACGAGATTATGAATGGATTTGTGGAGAAAGAATCAAAACCGGGGATAGATATAACCGTAAGAAATGAGTTTGAAGCTGGAAGCCGATATGACAGGCTCTATGAGGATATATATAAGGCTCTGCTCAGGCTTAGCAGCGGAACAGGAACGGAGGAAGATGTGGAGAGTGTCCAAGAAGGATATTTTGAGATAATCCATTATCTTTGTGAGAGAATGTATGATTATGGGCATCAAATTGCCATATTAGAGGCAGGACGAAGACATTGAAGAAATTTTCCTTGTAATAAAGGCATGAATTACATATAATATCATTAATAGGACTTGTCTGGGAGGTGTAAAGGATGATAGCAGTACAGGGGGTATATGATAACGGATGGCTTCAGCTCGAAGAAGCGGCCCCTATGAAGAAGGCCAGCGTTATCGTGATTTTCCCGGAAGGACGGCCTGCAGAGAAACAGATATCCGAAGATTCTGCACGGAAATTATTTGATGATTTTAGCGGAAGTATAGCCAGAAATATTGATGAGAAAGCGGAACTGATGTCGGCGAGGGATGAGAAGTATGCGGGTGTTGATTGATACGAATGTAATTCTGGACTGGCTTATGTGCAGAGAGCCATTCCATGAGGCTGCCAAGCGCGTGATGGAAGAAAGCGTATTTGGGAATCTGGAGGGTTATATATCGGCTCATTCATTGACAGATTTATTTTATATCCTCCGAAAGGATTTCGATACGGCCAAAAGGAAGAGCCTGCTTATGTTTCTTTGCGAGAAGCTGCAGGTCATTCCGGAGAATGTCGAGATGATAAAGGCTGCTTTGAGACAGGAAGAATGGAAAGATCTGGAAGATGGCCTTCAGATGCAATGCGCGAAAGAATTTGAGTTGGATTACATCATTACAAGGAATATCGTGGATTTTGAGAAATCTCCTGTTCCAGCGCTTATGCCTGGGAAGTTGATGGAAATGTATCAGAAGATAGAATGAATTCGTATTTTTGGAGCTAAAGATCGTAAAGAAAGAGAATCCGCTGCCAATTTCGGCAGCGGATCGAGTGTATACTCTTTCGATATTTGTATTAATATAAACAAATACTGGAAACACCATCCATTTCAGGCGATTCTCTATTCAGCTTAGCCATCATTTCCTTTGCTGCCTTTTCCGACTCATCAGTCAGGGATCCGTCATCGTTCAGGATCGGTGTATCAAGAAGCGCCTTTACAGATTTGGCAATGGAGTACGAAGCGGCAATGGTGGCTCTGCTCTCCCTGCTGTACTTTGAAAAATCCGTTCCTTCCTTCTCGATAACGTGCTGTAGATTGTAAATCAGGGGCAGGAAATAGGAATCCAGCCGCGCCAGGAGACAGTAAAACATATATGTACGTCTGCATATAGCCTCGCACATCTGGGTTCCGGCTTTCAGTTGTTCAACCGTCTCATTTGCTTTTGCACTGTTGGCATATGCTTCCTCCAGTTTTTTACCCGCCTTGGCACCAGTAATCATGCCCATCACAAGAAGCGCAGGCCCTGCCACAAGTCCTCCGAGCACCGCTGAACCGCCCGCGATTCCCAGACCGCCTGCAGCAAGGGAACCGCCGCCGAAGAAAGCCAGCGTTGCGTTTGTGGCGGCAGCACCGCTAAGGGATGCGATTGCCGTTCCGGTCGATGCAGTGGCAAACGTCGTAGCAAGACCATAGGCACCGACAGCGGTAACGGCTCCCCCCGCTACGCCCGTCACGCCTCCGGCCAGCAGTGATGACGCAAAATTATGCATTTCTTCCAGTTCGTCAAATGTGGCTTGATCAATATGCATCTTGTCCAGCTCTGAAAGACCTGTTGAGTCCTTGAAATTCATGTTTTTGATTTTCTTTATTGACACCAGGAAGTCATTGACATTACCGTTAAGCACATTTAATTTCTCCTGTCCCAGAGCTCCCAGCGCCTTGTTGCACCGTTCCCGTGCCTGATTCAGTTCCCTGACCGCTGCCTCAACACGGATATTTGTAGCATCATTGATGTCATTCGCCTTAGAATTATCCAGACCTGCTTTTACATTTTTAACAAGACCTACGAGGGCTGATCCTCCTGCTGCTCCGATAAATAACAATGGTAACGGCATATACTTTTCCTCCTTCTTCTCATCTGAACAGGGTTCCTATGTAATCAACCAGAACCTTCTGCCTGTCTTTTAAGTTTTTGATTTCTGAATCGACCTTATCATACTTCCAGTCCGTTGTTTTAAGCCATTCAATCTCCTTCTCAATAGCGCTGCTTGTCTGGATTAGGTTCTCATATTCTAGGACCACGGATCTGTCAAGACCGCATTTTTCCGAGATGAACATGATAAGCCGTCTTTCTTCTTCCGTGCAGTTCCCGTCACTGTATGCGATAGTCATGCAATTCCATAGAAGCTGACGCTGATTGATATCGAACACCAATTTGGGCTTTGCCAAGGCAGGATTGGAAGGTATGGCGTCTCTGTCCGTAAATATTTTGGCTACTGCATCATGCACCTTACTGTTAAAATTCTCTGATTCCACTGAATCCACATACCAATAGAGGCATTCATTAATGAGGTCACGCTGGTAATCACTGAAATTCCTATCCATTGATTTTCCTGCTTCCAGAAAAATATCCATTTCTTTCTGATCGATTTTCTCATCGATAGCCATTACATAATAAATTACTTTCAGCGCATCCTTGACTGTGATACGTTTCATGCCGTATCCTCCTCTCGTATATAAATTTAACTCTCTGAAGCTTTCCAGTGAACATGAACGGGATCCTCTTGCGGAATTCCCCCTCCTCAAATCTGTCGCGGTACGGGACACGGAAAATGTCTTTGCGGATGCTGTAATCGATGATCCTGTCAATCCGGTATACGGTAGGGTACCCCGGATATTTTTTGTCCTTGTCGCCGATATAGGCGATTAGGTAAAAATAGTATTCAGAGTTCATGATCCCGACCGGCTTAATGACAGCGCGCGTGACATCCCCGTTCGCCTTCTGGTACTGGAGCTCCACCAGATGGTGCCCACTAACGGCACCTGCCAGTTTCCAGACTTTGTTCACCAGTCTGTTTCCGTGGCGGGGTTCCACGTAATGGAACAGTTCATTCCGAATCAGTTCCGACATCTTCTTCCGCTCCGATATGGGCAGTCCGGCCTCGATTAGCTCCGTGATGATATGTTCCATCTCATCCTTAACCAAGGCACGGCTCTCCAGCAGAATTTTAGCAGTTGTGAATAATTCTGCGTTGGTAAGTGTGACGGAACGTGGACTGACGGCCCGGAACCCTCCCGCAATGTAGTCGTAAATGATATCTGTTCCATTTCCAATCTTTGCGGTATGGTTGGAAAGGTAGTCACGGATTGAATCAATATCCCGTTGGATGGAACGGGGGCTGACACCGTATTCTTCTGCCAGCTCCTGCTTGTTTATGATTTCACCTTCCATCAGGCGCGTATAGATTTCCAATACGCGGTCATGCTTATGGACAGATTCTTGTTTGGACATAGAAAGAGCATCCCTTTCTTATTATGAATGGCGTAGCAGTCATTTCATGAATCTAATAATGTATGTATTTTTCAGGATCACCACCATTTAGCAATGGATTGTCGGCAGAGGGATTTTTTTTCTTGAGAAGAAGTCCGGCAACTGTAATAATCCCGGTAATAATTGGAAGGATGGCTGACTTCCCATTTTTCTCTTCCAAAACATGGTTATCTGGCTTCATGAAAAATGACATATTGAAAACGCTCCTTTCTTATGACTCAGTGTTTATTATTTCTTTTTCAATATAACGCGGAAGATTTCGCCTGTATGTTCCGCAATCACTTTGTAATCGTTAAAAAGGGCGATAATGACTGTTACGCCGAGAGTATATATTAAAAGTATTGCCCCAACACTTATTCCGGAAGCAGCGGCAACTGGTGCCAAGGCGGCTGCCGTCACGCCCATAGAAGCACCTCCCGTAAGTGGAGAAGCAACAGCTGCGGCGGTAATCCCGGTGCTCAGCGCTGCTAACGCGCCTTTGCCTAGTTTGGTGATCTTCTGGGCAGCAATAAGATCCTCCGCAAGTTTGCCGGTAACAATAATCTCGTCAATCTTATCTTTTTGAGCGCTTTTT
Organism: uncultured Lachnospiraceae bacterium; assembly: GCA_947599905.1. Classification (GTDB taxonomy): domain Bacteria; phylum Bacillota; class Clostridia; order Lachnospirales; family Lachnospiraceae; genus UBA3402. Next base: position 10,968 of record CANQFR010000031.1, on the reverse strand, counting down.
AACTCTTCTTTTGTTGTAACAGTTCTTGTGGACATAGCGCTTCCTCCTTTGATTGGCCCCTATCATTACTATATCATGAATAATGCTTTTAGGCAAGAATTATAATGCAAATAGAAACTTCATTTACCCATCCCGTCCATTAAAATGAAATCAGGAGGATTGCGGCAGATGGTAGATTATATAGCGTTAGGGAAACGTATCCGGGATGCGCGCAAGGCGCTGAATCTTACTCAGGAGGAGGCCTCCGAGAGATGCGACATTACGAGTTCCTACTATGGCAATCTGGAACGCGGCGATAAGAAAATGAGCGTGGAAACCCTGGTTAAGCTTTCAGAAGGGTTGGGAGTATCGGTTGACAGCCTGCTGTATGGGGATGATTCCAGGGAAAAGAAGCTTCTTGCTGATGTGCTGACGAAAGTTAAGAAAGAAGCGGATATGGGACAGTTTGAGAAATACCTGATGATTATGGAAGCAGTATCAAAGATAGCGGACCGATTATAGCTGAAGCCGTGGCTGGTGAGCAGCCCCGGTTTCTTTTTTTGTTTCGGAAGAATCAGAAGTCTATATAGTTATGACATTCAGTTAAGTAATATACCAATAGATGCAGGAAAAATATGGATTATGCCAGTGTGCAGGGAATATATCCTCGGGGAATATCCGGCACAGACTGGCAGCAATGGGGTCAGCTGCGGTCAGCTGGCCTTTTTTCTGTATTCCCAATATGTGGCCCGTGTATCGGATATCGGGCCATACAGGAAAGGAGGCGATACCATATGGCAAAGTATAAGGTTACACTTCTGCAGTTTGGAACAGCTGTTGTCGAGGCGAAGGATGCGGAAACGGCTAAGAAAATAGCGGAACAGCTGGCATGGGGCCAGATCTTCTGGCTCCAGGATCAGATTCCGATACTGGCGGTGTATGCAGAGCAGGAGTCGGAATGATATTTATTTGCAAAAAAATTATGGAAAAGACACGAGGTGACATTGCCGGATTCTATAATGGAATCAGGCATCGAAAAAAGCAAAGCGAAACAAGGAGGAAAAGATACAATGGGACGGAAAAAACACAGGCAGATATTCTGGGTTATGCTGATTGTTATTATGGTCATGCTGGCCGGATGTTCCGGCAGCGGGGGAGGCTCGCTGGACGATGCTGCAAAGAATGCAGTAAATAGGTTTTCTGACAGCAGTGATATATCGGAGTTTGTCGCAATCGGCATGGATGGCTCTCAGCAGATGGCCGAGGACGGTGATCTGGAAGGTTCGGAGAGCGGCCTGCGCTTTACGGCGGATGGGCTGGATGTCAGTTTTAGTGCTGATGGGAAGCTGCTCTCCGTGACGGCTTCCGCAAAACCGTATAACCTTTATGGAATCGGAATTGGTGACAGTTTTGATATATTCGACGATGGCAAAGAGTTTACCAAACTTAATATGTCCCTGATCTATGAGGATGAAGATGCCATTGTGTATGCGGTTACAGACAGCGAAGCTGTGGGCGGCGACCGGGCCGTGACGATTGCGCTTGACGGCGGCAAAGTGGCGACAATCCTTTATGAAATGAGCGGAGGGGCGCATTATGCAGAACTGTATGCGGGCCTTGGAGAAATGGATGAAAACTATGCTGATATGGGCGGGGATGATGACGTTCAGGCAGAAGTCTCCGGCGATTTGGAAAGCATCACGGATGCCGCTGCCCTGCGGTTCCTGGAAAGCTGGGATGCTTCGGAATTCCTTGTGATCAGTACGGACGCCGCAATGCAGATAGCCGGAGCAGGGTATCTGGAAGCCCGCCAAAGTGAATACGGCCCCTTATTTGGGGTGGAGGATGGAGTGGTAGTCCTCTATGGTTATGACGGAAATCTGGATACAATTATCGTTACCGCAGAACCTTATAACTTCTGCGGGGTGCAGATCAATGGGAGTTTTGACAGGTTTGCCCAGGGCCGCGTATTCATAAACAGCGGAATGGAATTGGCGTATGACAGTCCTGACAGTGTCCTGTATGAGACAACGGACGGCATTGGAGAAGACGACCAACGGTATGTCCTTATCACTATGGAAGAAGGGGCGGTATCCGCGATTGTATATGCTGTATGCGGAGGATACGGGTATACTGAAATGATCGAAGGATTACTGCAGACAGCGGCAGCGGATACGACAGGGTCTGTCCCGAATGATTCGCCGGCGGCTTCCGTATCTGACAATTACCGGCCGGGTATGAAGGTTGACGGTATTTATGCCTTTGACAACGGTTCCGATGCCATCTGTACGGCGGACGTGAACTTCAGCGGGAACTATATTTCCGTTGAATGCACCAGTTACAGCGGTCGTGGGCTGTATGCCTATGAATCATGGGACTGTCAGGAAAACGATACCGGCGATTACACAGTCAGTAATGAATTTGGTTCCTATCTCATCACGTTTACAGATGGCGGACTGTATATGGATTATCTTGGGGATGATGAGTCTGATCCGGGGCACCGGATTGAAGGTTATTATTATCTCTCGGAACCATATAACGCATCATTGACTGCCGGTATTGATTTCACGGCCAGTTATATTTTCCCGGACAGCAGCCAGAGACTGCTGACGCAGGCGGACCTGAACAGCGTCGGGGCCGTTGCGTTTCTGCGATATGCGAAGAATGAAATCTATGCCAGACATGGCCGCCTGTTCACGTCCGATGATCTGGATGCTTATTTCCATTCAAAGCGCTGGTACGCCGGAACGATTGCACCTGAGCAGTTTAACGAGGCATCTTTAAGCGAGATTGAAAAAGCCAATGTAACCTATATTCAGGAGTATATGGATCAATGGTACTGACAGTAGTCAGATGCCATCATATAGAATCAAAGAAGCGAAGGAGGAAAGACATGGAAAGTATTTTAGTGATCGTGTATATCATTTTGGGCTATTGGGCCGCGAATAAGGTCTGGTATTCAAAACGGGTCTATCTGGTATCTGACGGCGGCAAATTTTTCGTTCAGAAAATGGTTGTAGCGATTTTCCTGGGCTGGATACTGATCCCGGTTGCTTTGGTACAGCTCCTGTTGGAAAATGGAAAGGGGAAATAGGAAGTGTCGTTATTACCTCAGAAAAAGATCTGCCCGTTTTGCGGGAGGGAGTACAGCTTTAATCCGGATGTGGGAATGATGTTTTGTCCCCGCTGTATGAAGAAGATGGGTCGAAAATTAGTTCCCCGGATTAAGAAAAGAAAATGGATTAAGATTAGTCTCCAAAAACTGGAGAATAAGTAAAGGATGTATATTTTCCAAAATCAGGATTCCTGGTTAGGTATTATAACCGTGAGAATAGACGACAGGAGGTGGATGCCTATGAAATGGGATATTCTCACGGTTGTTCTTAAAATCCTTGACTGTATCCTGATTATTCTGGAAAACAAGGAAAAAGAGAACAACGAGACGGGATCCCAGACGGAGTAATCCGTCCGGGGTCTCTTTTTATGTGTTGCAAGGACAAATATCACAAAAAAAGGAGGTAACGTATTATGTCAGCAGCAGTAGAAACTATGTTTTACCACAGGGAGAAACCGTGGCACGGTCTGGGCACGATGGTAATGGAGGCCCCTGAATCAAAGGAAGCCTTACGGCTTGCCGGCCTTGACTGGCAGGTGGTCCAGAAGCCTGTCATGACCGATGAAGGTTCTCTCATCTCCGGCTTCAAAGCCAATGTCCGGGATACCGATGGTCAGGTTCTTGGTATCGTAACAGACCGTTACAGAGTGGTCCAGAATGAGGAAGCCTTCGCCTTTACGGATTCTTTGCTGGGCGAGGGTGTTACTTATGAGACGGCCGGGAGCCTGCAGAATGGCCGGCGTACCTGGATTCTGGCCCGGCTCCCCCAGCGCTATATCATATCCGGCGACGAGATAACACCGTATATGGTATTCATGAACAGCCATGACGGGAGCGGTTCCATCAAGGCGGCAATGACGCCGGTCCGTGTTGTCTGCCAGAACACCTTGAACCTGGCGCTGGAGACGGCGAAAAGAAGCTGGGCTACCCACCATACCGGCGACATTCAGGGAAAGCTTCAGGATGCGAAGGACAGCCTGCTGTATGCAGAGCGGTATATGGCAGAGTTGGGAAAGACGATCGACAGGTTAAACCGGCAGAAGCTGTCGGACCGGCAGGTGCAGGAATATCTGGACGCCCTGTTCCCGCTTCTGGATAAAGCCACGGAACAGCAGCAGAAGAACATCCTGCGGATGAAGGAGGACGTCCTGACACGTTACCGCGACGCGCCGGATCTGCAGCATGTTGGCCGCAATGCCTATCGGTTCGTTAACGCGGTGTCTGATTTTGCCACCCATGCGAAGCCGCTTAAGGAGCGTTCTAATTACAGGGAGAACCTTTTCGCGCGGACTGTGGATGGCAACGCTCTGATCGACCGGGCTTATGAACTGGTTGCGGCGGCGTAAGGCAAGCGGCAGATTACGAAGAAAAGTTTTCATTGAAAAGCCTGATGCAATCATTTATAATTGATAAGAAGGAAGGAGGCGGTCAATCGTGCATCCAATGATTCAGAATGAAATCAGGGAGTTTGTGGAGATGGTAAAGAAATGCTTTGGCGGGAGTCTGGAAAAGATTATCCTGTATGGCTCCTATGCCAGAGGGGATTATGATGAAGCTTCCGATATTGACGTCATGGTTCTGGTATCGCTTCCTGATGAGGAGATCCGGCAGAATGAAGACCGTATTTATGATGAGGCATTTGAATTGGAACTGAAATACGGAAAGGTTCTGTCGCCGGTGATCAGGAATCGGGAGTTTTATGAGTATTGGTCAGACACTCTTCCTTTTTACCGGAATGTCCGAATGGAAGGGGTGGATATTGCGTGACGGAGAAGCAGAGGGAACTGTGCCGTTACCGGCTGTCGCAGGCGGAGGAAACATTACGGAGTTCAAGATTGTGCCTGGAAAACCGGTTTTATAAGGATGCGCTTAACCGGTCTTATTACGCGGCGTTCTATGGGGTAAAGGCGGTTCTGGCCCTGGCGGATATTGACTTCAAAAGGCATAAGGACGTGATTGCATATTTTAACCAGCATTATGTAGCTTCCGGTATATTTGAGAGTAATGTTGGGAAACGGCTTGCACGGCTCCAGAAAAAGAGAGAGAGCGGTGATTATGATGATTTCTTTATTGTATCCCGTGAAGAGGCTGAGGAACAGCTTCAATCGGCAGAGACGGTATTGAAAGCGGTTCACCAGTATCTGGAAATGAAGCAGGAAACAGAAGAATAAAAAAAGTAAACCTAAGTTGGGAGTGCCATTCCGGCACTCCCGTTTTTGTGGCCGAAAAGGAGGCAAATGCAGTTATGTACGAAACGATATCAACTCTGGGTATGGAACGCGGCGAATGGCTGCGTCTCAGAAGAACGGGCATAGGGGGCTCTGACGCCGGAGCCATCTGCGGGCTTAATGCTTCATCGTTTCTTATTTTTTCCTTGCAAGATCTACCGATTCGCGTTATACTTTCCCTATATACTTCGTTGAGGAGAGGATAGCCATGGCATTGTTTAAGAAAAAAGAGCGGCCGCAGGAGCCGGATAGGCCGGTGATGCCGGCAGCCGCAGGCATGACTGATCAGGAGAATAAGAAACAGAGCGACAGCGCGATCTGCTACAGCAGGTTGGAAGCCCAGTTTTTGATGGAGTATCAGGGCGTGGTTCTGAAGCTCTATATTGAGAATTTTAAGCGGATGAACGATCTGTTCGGTCATGACCGCTGCGAGTTGTTGCTGGAGCAGATCCTTACATATCTTGAGCAGAAGAGCGGATGCGCCGTTTACCGGTATGTAGGCGTGGAATTCATCGTGATTATGAAGAACCGCACGATGGGCGAGGCGTCCCGGCTGGCGGATCAGCTGATCGAGCGCTTTGATGAGAGCTGGGATGTAGATGGTGTCGAGTGCCTCTGCAGTGTGCAGATTGGCCTCTGCTCATATCCGGGTTACGCGAACAACGCCGGTGACATGATGAAGTGTCTGGATCTGGCTGTGGCCCGTGCAGCGGAACTGGGAAGCAACCAATATGTGGCCTATGATATGGATTTGCATAAGCGGTTCCTGCGCAGACAGGCGATCGCCCGTTATCTGGGGACTGCTATTGCCAATAACGAAGTCGAGGTCCGCTACCGTCCGACCTATGATACCCAGACCGGCAAGTTCACGCGGGCTGAGTTCTATATGCGCATCTTTATCCAGGATATCGGCATGGTCGGAAGTATTGAGTTTCTGCCGGTTGCCGAGGATACCGGCCAGATTCGTCAGGTGGAGTATTATGCGCTTGACAAGGCGGCGTCCATGGTGGCGAAGCTTCTGAAGGACGGCAAGGAGTTCGATTCCATTGCGATTCCGATTTCGCCGACGATCCTGATGCAGGGGGATTTCATTCAGCAGGTGGGTCAGGTTATTGAGAAATACAAACTGCCGCAGGGGAAGCTTGCGATTGAAGTCGATGAATATGTGGCCGGTGTGGATTACGCCAATCTTTCCGGACGGCTGCAGGCGCTGTCCTGGCTGGGCGTTGAGCTGATTCTGAATAATTTCGGCTCCGGAAGTTCAGGACTTATGAAGATTTTTGAGCTGCCGGTGAATACGCTGAAGTTTAATCGCATGTTTGTGTGGGAGATTGAGAATACCTCCAAGTGCGAGCCGGTGGTGGAAGGGCTTGTGCGGATTGCCATGCATATGAATAAGAAGCTGATCGCCGAGGGCGTGGAGACCGGGAAACAGAAGAAGTTTCTGGAACGGTGCGGCTGTACGCTGCAGCAGGGCTTCTACTATGCGCCGACGATGCCGGAGAAACAGCTGCCGTCTCTGATCGGTACCAGTCTTGAGGGCGCCCGCAGTATGGTTGAGCAGGAGAAGAAGGAACTGAAACGCTAAGAAAGACGCCTCCTCCAGCAACGGCAAAGGCGTTAACGTACGCTTGGAAACTGGTTCAGGAATAACTTCATCTGCGGATGGCGGATTTTTGGGTAGGAAAGCCCACCTGCGCCTTAAAAAGATCTCCGTCAATATAGATTTCAAAGCTTCCGCCCTGCAGCTGCGTCAGACTCTTGGCAATCGAAAGCCCGAGGCCGCTGCCTTCGGTGGTTCTGGCAACGTCACCGCGGACGAACCGCTCAGTCAGTTCGTCCGCATTAATATTTAACGGACTCGCCGAAACATTTTTAATCGTGAAATACGCATAGCCGTCCGTTTCTTCTACAGCAACATAAATCCGGCTGTTCTCCATCGCGTATTTGAACGCATTGTTGTAAAGATTCTCCAGCACCCTCCACAATCGTCTCCCGTCGGCGGCAATCAGCACGTCCTTATCCGGCAGTGTGGATACCAGACTCAGGTGCCGGATGGCGAATCGTTCTTCAAATTCTCCGCCGGCCTGCTGGACAAGTTCGACCAGATTGATCTCGGCAATATCCAGCTTGATATTGCCGGAGCTGGCCTTGGACGCTTCCACAAGGTCTTCGGTCAGTGTCTTCAGACGCTGGGATTTCTGGTCCAGAACCTCCAGATAGCTCTGAATCTTCGGGTTATCGATCTGCTCCCGTTTCAACAGGTCCACATAATTGATTATGGATGTGAGAGGTGTCTTGATATCATGGGATACATTGGTGATCAGATCTGCTTTCAGGCGTTCACTCTTTACCTGTTCCGACAATGCGGCTTCCAGACCGTCGCTTAAGTTGTTCAGCGCGTGGCTGACCCGTTCCGCAGGTTCGGAAAAGCCTTCGGAATTGATCTGAAAACCGGCATCGCCGGCAGACATCTTAAGGATTCCATCGGCAATCTTCTGACCCTCCGCACGGCTTCGGTAGAGCAGCAGATAGATCCATATCTGAAAGGCTGCCAGAATGATCAGCGGGATCAGATACAGATAAGGAAGCCGAAGAAAGGTTCGCCGGGAATACAGGTAATAAAAACCGGCCAGCAGGCAGCTGTCCGTCAGCAGGTAGCCGAGGAAAGCGAGCGTGAAGCGCATCGAAATCGATAGTCCCGAAAGCGCCGGAAGAACCCGGTGGAGGCTGTGATACAGAAGGCTTCCTTTCCACAGGGTATGGGCCTTGTAATTGCGCAGCATGCTTAGGGAAGTGAACAGCAGGATCAGCCAGATCAGGATGTAGCGAACCATTTTCCGGGCATAATCCTGATGGGGCTCACTGACGATCAGACGGATTACGCGCGGAATCAGGCCAGCCAGCGCACGGTGCGCGATTCCGAGTGCGGCCAGGCAGACGAGGAACAGGCATTCCACGGGCAGTTCGTCGTAATAATGTCTCACAATCTTTGTCCGGTCACCATCCACGTGACCGGTCAGAAGCGCCATCAGGACCAGTGTGACCAGAAGACCGGCTATGCCAGAAAGAAACATGATCGCGCCGGCTATATATTCGGCTCGGGTACGCAGATAGTTTTCCTGCGCTTCCGCATAAGGGTCGGGATTAGGGAAATCGGTATCCACGGCCAGCAGGATATAATAATCCTGATTGCCATACTGGTTGTTTGATGAGAGCGAAATGATATTATCCGGGATGTATTTCAGGTTACTGTCAATAAAAAGTGAGTCGCCGGACATATAGATGTAGCGGCCCAGTCCGCGCAGTTCCTCATTGCTGCGGTTTCCGGCGTTGGTGTAGAGGAGTTCATCTTCGAAATCATCCACATAGGAGACACGGAAATAGAGGTTCGAGGGCTTTTCAATATAATCGTAACGAACCTGATAATACTCGCCCAGCATATTCAGCACCTGCAGGGACAGCTCTTCCACCGAGGAAAAAGCGTCGCCGGGACCCTGGGATACCTCTCCGCGTGCATAGGTTTTCCATTCCACATAAGGGGAGGAGAGTTCGTAGGATTCCCACTCGTGGACTTCCGGGCCGCCGGTAACTTCAAAATCGTCGTTCAGATAATAGCCCAGGCGCCGTGCATAGCTGACGGCTTCCCCCAGAGTGTAAATCTTAGTAATGCCGGAATTATAGGTGACGCAGAACATGTCTGTGTTCTGATCCACTTCACCGTCATCGCCCGGCTCCAGCAGGTCTTTATAGCGGACATAGCGGAAAATATTTTCAGCGTCCTTCTCCAGCTGGCTGGAGAAAGAATGCGTGTCAGCATAATCTTCTTCCTGAAGCCAGTTCAGGCCCCGCCCGTAGTTTGGATTAAAGATAATGAACGTAATGCCGGCGAAGCTCAGACACAGAAACAGAAGGTGAAGCAAAATCACCGTCTGTTTCTTTATGGAAATGGGAATCAGTCCGCGTTTCATATGTATGCTCCTACTGTTTTTCAATCTTGTAGCCGACGCCCCAGACCACCTTCAGATAGCGCGGCTCCCGCGGGTTGATCTCGATCTTCTCGCGAATATGGCGGATGTGTACGGCCACCGTGTTGTCTGCGCCGATGGCCTCCTCGTTCCAGATCTGCTCGTAGATCTCGTCGATGGAGAATACCTTGCCGGCATTCTTCACCAGGAGAAGGAGAATATTGTACTCGATCGGCGTGAGCTTGATCAGTTCGCCGTCCACCATCACCTCCTTGTTGTCGTCGTTGATCTGCAGGCCGCCGCATTTGTAGACGGTGTCTGTGGAGGGAGCCGTCAGATTTCCCAGCTGGGTATAGCGGCGCAGGTGAGATTTGACGCGTGCTACCAATTCCAGAGGATTAAACGGTTTGGAAATGTAATCATCCGCGCCGATATTGAGCCCGAGGATCTTGTCGTTGTCCTCCGACTTGGCGGAGAGAATGATGATCGGGATGCTGCTGGTCTCGCGGACCTTCAGCGTCGTGCGGATGCCGTCGAGGCCGGGCATCATCACATCCACCACCATCAGGTCCACCTGGTTGTTCTCCAGAAGCTCCAGGGCTTCGTAGCCGTCGTAGGCTTTGATTACCCGGAAACCCTCGCCGGTCAGGTAAATGTCAATGGCTTCGACGATCTGTTTGTCGTCGTCACAGACCAGAATCGTCTGCATGGGGAGCACCTCGCCTTCTTAATAAATATGTTGATCCCGCGCCGAGGCTGCTTATGGCTGCGGGGAAGTCCCGGCACGGAGTGAATTATGTTTGTGTGTAGCGTTGCGGTGTGCAGGAATGGCGTCGTCAGTGTACAGTGTGAAGAAACAGCGTCGTCACTGTGCTTTCTGCGGTCATCTCTTTCGGTGTCAGAAGCGGAAGATCGCAGTTCCGTAGGCTGGCAGCGGATAGGAGAAGGAGTAGGGCTGTCCGTCGCATTCGCCCTTCTTTGCTGTGAAGACCTTCTTCTCCTCGCCGCGCTGGTACGCGCCGTGGGTCTGGTCCAGGATCAGCGTGTAATTGCCGCGCTTCGGCACGCCCACCCGGTAGTCGGAGCGCTCCATCGGCGTGAAGTTGCAGACGAACAGCAGACTCTTTTTCTTCGTCTCATCATAGCGGATGAAGCTGAAGATGCTGCGGTCGGCGTCGTCGGCGTTGACCCAGGAAAAGCCGTTCCAGTCGTAGTCCAGAGAGTACAGTGCCGGGTACTGGCGGTAAATATGCAGCAGGTCGCTAAAATATTTCTGTACATCCTTATGAAGCGGCTCGTCGGCCAGGTGCCAGTCCAGGGACACCTTCTCGTCCCACTCGTGCCACTGGGCGAAATCCTGTCCCATGAACAGCAGCTTCTTGCCGGGATGGCCGATCATGAAGGTGTAGCCGACCTTTAAGTTGGCAAATTTGTCCTCGTAGATGCCGGGCATCTTGCTGATCATGGAGCATTTCAGATGGACCACCTCGTCGTGGGACAGCACCAGGATGAAATTCTCGCTGGTGGAGTAGGTCATGGCGAAGGTCATCTTGTTGTGGTTGAATTTGCGGAAATACGGATCCAGCTTCATGTATTCCAGAAAGTCGTGCATCCAGCCCATGTTCCATTTGAACTTAAAGCCAAGGCCGTCCTCTTCCGGCGACCTGGTGATCTTCGG
>CANQFR010000030.1 GCA_947599905.1 uncultured Lachnospiraceae bacterium | reverse complement strand
GATACAGACAGACCTATCCGCCAGCCGGGGCATTTCCCTGACTGGCGAATAGTGTGGAAAGGTAGCATGACATATGGCAGAGACCAAGAGAGATTATTACGAAGTCCTGGGCGTTCCCAAAGACGCGGACGACGCGGCGCTTAAGAAGGCATACCGGGTTCTTGCGAAGAAATACCATCCGGACGCCAATCCGGGCAACGCGGAAGCGGAACAGAAATTTAAGGAGGCGTCCGAGGCCTACGCTGTTTTAAGTGATCCGGAAAAGCGCAGGCAGTATGACCAGTTCGGCCACGCGGCCTTTGACGGCGGCGCAGGCGGCGGTTACGGCGGTTTTGGAGGGTTCGGGGGCTTCGGCGGCGGGTTTGACGGCTCCGATATGGGAGACATTTTCGGAGATATCTTCGGCGATTTGTTCGGCGGCGGAGGACGCAGCTCCAGAAGTTCCCGTTATAACGGTCCCATGCGGGGCGCCAATGTCCAGACGAGCGTCCGCCTGACCTTCGAGGAGGCTGTATTCGGCTGCGAGAAGGAGATCGAGATCAATTATAAAGAGGAATGTTCTTCCTGTCACGGAAGCGGCGCCAAAGCCGGTACATCCAGGGAAACCTGCAGTAAGTGCAACGGCAAGGGCAAGATCATGTATACCCGTCAGACCCCTCTGGGGACCATGCAGAATGTGTCCACCTGCCCGGACTGCAACGGCAGCGGCCAGATCATCCGGGAGAAATGTCCGGACTGCCGGGGTACCGGTTATATCACCCGCAGAAAGAAACTGAAGGTGACGATTCCGGCCGGTATCGACGACGGTCAGAGCGTGAGAAGCGTGGGAGCCGGCGAGCCGGGCGTCAACGGCGGCGAGCGGGGCGATCTGCTCGTGCAGGCCGTGGTCTCCAAGCATCCGATCTTTATCCGCCGGGATATGGATATCTATTCGACGGTTCCGGTTTCATTTGCGAGGGCGGCCCTGGGCGGACCGATTCTTATCAAGACCGTGGACGGCCAGGTGGAGTACGAGGTGAAGCCCGGTACCCAGACCGATACCCGCGTGCGCTTAAAGGGCAAGGGCGTGCCGTCAGTACGCAATAAGAACATCCGCGGCGACCATTATGTTACGCTCGTGGTTCAGGTGCCGGAGCGCATGAATGAGGAGCAGCGGCAGGCCCTGCGGCGTTTCGACGAGCTGATGACCGGCAAGATCGACGGCGGCGGGGACGACGGAAAGAAGAAAAAATGGTTCAGCTAGGCTGAAAAACGCAGCGGAACCCGTACAAAAAGGCGCGCCACAAATCTGTGACGCGCCCTTTCGCTTCCTTCCTGCCGGCATTCTTTTGTACCTTATTGTCTTTGGTAAGCTGCCGTCTTTGGTATCTCATCGTCTTTGGTATTTTCCCGCATCCGCCGGAGGTACCGTGATCGGAAGACGCGGTTTTATGATGATCGGCTGCGCCCGGGATGCAGGCGCACCCGCCAGGTAAGCGTGATTGAGGTCGTAATGTAATGCATTCAGGATTTTGTCTGATATGAAGTTTTATGTCTGACCGGCCGTGGCCGGGGTATCTTTTGTTCGTCTCTTATCCTTTCTTCTGTGGAATATAATTCGTAAGTACGGGCCGCCGGCAGGGCGGAATGTATATTACCCGTTCACTATATTAACGCGCGGGCGGCGCATTTTATTGCATCTTTTTCGAAAAATGAGGCTGGAAAACAGTGGATAACGGAAACAGGTTACAAAAAGGGTTACAAAATGCGGAGGATGCGGTTGACAGTCAGGTTATATTAGGTTACAATATCTGCAGAAGAAATGCGGCGGAGACAAAGGAGGTACGCTTATGGACGGATGGAATACGGAGGAGAAGGAGAAAGAAACGGCGGAGATGACCGATGCACAGCGGATCGCACAACTGGAACAGCAGATCGCGAAGCTGCCGGTCGGTTACATTTCCAGGAAAATGATTCACGGAAAGCTTCGTTTCTACCAGCAGTGGACGGAGAACGGGAAGATCAAAAGCAAGTATATCAAGGACGGTCAGCTGGAGGCGTTAGAGGAAGGCATCGAAAAGCGCCGCGAGCTGCAGAAACAGCTGAAGGAACTGAAGGCGCGTCAGCCGGTGAGAAAAACTGCGGGCAGCCGCACGGGTACAGGTTACGGCCGCGGCACTTACGGGGCAAAATTCCGGACCAATGTCGTTACCGGCGCGGCGCTGGAGGGTCTGACGGACGGGCTGGAAGGAAGCGGCCGCAGACTCGGTCACGGGATGCTGAAGGATTATCTGGAAGGACGCATCGGCAGCGGCGGCCGGGTATGTCTGATTACCGGACTGCGGCGGACCGGCAAAACGACGATGATCCGCCAGGCGATCCGCGACCTGACGCCGGAACAGGCGGAGAAGGCGGCTTATATCAAGATCACAGCCGCTGATAATATGGATAAGCTGAACCGGGATCTGAACCTGCTCTATGACATGGGTTACCGCTATGTGTTTATCGATGAGGTTACCCTGATGAACGATTTTATCGACGACGCGGCGCTGCTCTCGGACGTCCACGCGGCCCAGGGGATGCGCGTGGTGCTCACGGGAACCGATTCGCTGGCCTTCTGTCTGGCGCTCAGACAGGAGCTCTATGACCGCGCTGTGACGATTGATACCACATTTATTCCTTTCAGGGAGCATAAACGGCTGCTCGGCCTTGACGATATCGACGGATATATCAGTTACGGCGGGACGCTGCGGGCCGGGGAGATGGGACCGGACGGCTATACGCCGGCGCACGCGACCTTCCGCGACGGTGCGTCCGCGAAGGAGTACATTGACAGCGCGATCTGCCGCAATATCGAGCGTTCCCTGGTCGGGAGCAAGGATCTGAGCCAGTTCCGCAACCTGCGCGCGCTCCAGGAGAGCGGCGACCTGATGGAGATCGTGGAACGGGTGATGGTGAACATGAACCTGAATTTCCTGCTGCTTTTGCTGTCGAAGAACCCGATGTTCCAGAATCTGCGGCTTGCCGCCTGGAACTTAAAGAACGACCGGGCGCGCGAAGAGCAGGCCGCCGGGATTACCAGGGCGCATGTGGCGGAGGTCAAACAGGCGCTGGTGGAAATGGATCTGGTCGTGGAATGCCCCGCCGAGGCGGCGCAGGGCGGCAGCGAGCCGATCGAGCGCGTGATCTTTACGCAGCCCGGACTTCGCAGCTGCCAGATCCGTACGCTGCTGCAGACGCTTCTGGGAACCGAGAAATTTGTGGGCTTAAGCGAGATCAATAAACGCGATCTGACCGAGAAGGTGATGGCGGATGTGCGGGCAAGGATGCTGGAGGATATCATCCTTCTGGAGACGGAAAAGGCTGCCGGCGGACGTCATCAGGTGTACAAGCTGCAGATTAACGCGGGGGTATTCGGCATGGTGGTCTATGATCCCGCGGCCAATGACTGTTTCATCTGCGAGCTGCGCAGCGGTATGCGGATGGCGCCGGAGCAGTATCGCCGTCTGGCGGACGCCGATAAGTACAACCAGATTGAAAAACGGTTCGGACCGATCCGTGAGCGTTTCCTGCTCTGCGACAACCCGCAGGCGCAGCAGGCGGACGGCATCACGTTCTGCCGGCCGGAGGACTATCTGTGCGGACTGTAGGAGTACGGCGAGCCGGCGGAACAAGACAAAATGACATCGAAACGGAGCGGCATCTATGAAATGGAGAAAATATACGCTGACCACGACCACCGCCGCGGTGGATCTGATCAGCAGCATGTTTGACGAGATCGGCATCGAAGGCATTGAGATCGAGGACAATGTCCCGCTGACCGAGAGCGAGACGAAAGGCATGTTTATCGATATTCTGCCGGAGCTGCCGCCGGATGAGGGCGTGGCGAAGGTCAGCTTCTATCTGGAGGACATTTCCGAAGAAGAAAAGATCCTGCGGGCAGTGAAGGAAGGTCTTGACGAGCTGGCGCTGTTCGTGGATCTGGGAGAGCGGAAGCTGGAGATATCGGAGACGGAGGATAAGGACTGGATTAATAACTGGAAGCAGTATTTCAAGCCGTTTACGGTCGACGATATCCTGATCAAGCCGACCTGGGAGGCGATCCCGGAGGGGCAGGAGGATAAGCTCCTGATCCAGATCGACCCCGGCACCGCGTTCGGGACCGGTCAGCACGAGACGACCCAGCTTTGTATCCGCCAGCTTCGCAAATACATCCGTGAGGGCGCAAAAGTGCTGGACGTGGGCACCGGAAGCGGCATACTCGGCATTACGGCCTTAAAGCTGGGGGCCGGCGAGGTTTACGGCACGGATCTGGACGAGAACGCGATCACGGCCGTGGGCGAGAATATGGAGGCCAACGGCATAAGCGGCGATGAGTTCCATGTGGTTCAGGGCAACCTGATCGACGATAAGGTTATCAAAGACTGGGCAGGTTACGAGCGCTACGATATCGTCGTGGCCAATATTCTGGCGGATGTGATCATCATGCTGACGCCGGAGGTTCCGCCGCATCTGAAGCGCGGAGGGATATTCATCACTTCGGGGATTATCGATATGAAAGAGGCTGCGGTGAAGCGGGCAATCGAAGCCAATGAAGAGCTGGAGATCATCGAGACCACGCGTCAGGGCGAGTGGGTCAGTGTGACGGCAAGGAGAAAATAGCGATTCTGCGTTTGCCGTGAGACGGCGGCAGACATCAGGCGACCGGAAGAGAGTGGATCGGCAATGTATCATTTCTTTGTGAAACAGGAACAGATCGGGCAGACAGACGGCGGCGCGGCCGCGGTCACGATCACCGGCCCGGATGTGAACCATATCCGCAATGTGCTGCGCATGAAGCCGGGCGAAGAGATTCTGGCGGGCAACGGAATCGATACGGATTATCTCTGCCGGATCGAGCAGATCATGCCGGACCGGGTGACGGCCCGGATCCTGTCGCAGACGGAGAGTACGGAACTGCCGGCCCGCCTGTATCTCTTTCAGGGACTTCCCAAGAGCGACAAGCTGGAGCTGATCATCCAGAAAGCGGTGGAACTGGGGGTTTATCAGGTGATTCCGGTGAATACCCGGCGGACCGTGGTGAAGCTGGATGCGAAGAAAGAAGAGTCCCGCGTCCGCCGCTGGAATGTCATTGCCGAAAGCGCCGCCAAGCAGTCCGGCCGCGTACTGGTGCCGGAGGTGACGCCGGTCATGGAATTGGATGAAGCGCTGGCTTACGCCGCGGACTTCGATGTGAAAATGATTCCTTATGAGAAGGCCAGAGGGATGGAAGAGACGGCGCGGGCAGTCGCTTCGGTCCGCCCCGGCATGTCCGTGGGAGTGATGATCGGGCCGGAAGGCGGCTTCGAAGAGACAGAGGTGTCCGCGGCCCGCGAGGCCGGGTTCGCCCCCATTTCGCTCGGCAGGCGGATCCTGCGGACGGAAACGGCGGGGTTGACAGCGCTGTCGATTCTGATGTATCATCTGGAGTTGTCAGGAGACAATGCATCGGCGCGCATGACGGAAAGAGCATGACGGAAAGAGTTTGACGGGAATAAGGAGATACGGGAAAGAATGCAGGCATATTTCGACAATTCGGCCACCACGAAGGTGTTTGACAGCGTGCGGGACATCGTGGTGAAAACCATGACCGAAGATTACGCGAACCCGTCCGCGAGGCACCTCAAAGGGATGCAGGCGGAAGCTTATATTAAGGAGGCGCGTGCGGTCATTGCGAAGTCCCTGAAGGTACAGGAGAAGGAAATTCTCTTTACCTCCGGCGGCTCCGAATCCAACAATATGGCGCTCATCGGTACGGCCATGGCCAACCGCCGGGCCGGGAACCATATCATCAGCAGCAACATTGAACATCCGTCGGTCTATAACCCGCTTGGGTTTCTTGAAGAACAGGGTTGCGAGGTTACGTATCTGCCGGTGGACCGCGCGGGCCATATCGATCTTACGCAGCTTGAGGAGAGCATCCGGCCGGATACAATACTGGTATCGGTGATGTATGTGAATAATGAGGTCGGTACGGTGGAGCCGGTCGAGGAGATTTCCCGAATCATCCGGAAGAAGAATCCGAATACGCTGTTCCATGTGGATGCGATCCAGGCCTACGGCAAATACGAGATCCGGCCGAAGCGCCAGGGGATCGATCTGTTAAGCGTCAGCGCCCACAAGCTCCACGGCCCGAAGGGCGTCGGCTTCCTTTATATCGACAGCCGCGTGAAGATTAAGCCGCTGATATACGGCGGCGGCCAGCAGAGCGGTCTCCGTTCGGGAACGGAAAATGTACCGGGCGTCGCCGGTATGGGCGCTGCTGTGAAAGAAATGTTCACAGATCACACGGCGAAGATCGACCGGCTGTATGAACTGAAAGAATATGCGGAGACGAAGCTTTCGCAGCTTCCCGGCGTGACGCTCAATAACCCGCCGGGCCGGGAGGGCGCTCCGCAGATCATAAGCGCCAGCTTCGAGGGCGTGAAAAGCGAGGTGCTGCTTCATGCGCTGGAGGAAAAGGGAATCTATGTCTCTTCCGGATCCGCCTGTTCCTCGAACCATCCGGGCATAAGCGGGACATTGAAGGGCGTGGGCGTGCGGCAGGATCTGCTGGATTCCACGCTGCGCTTCAGCTTCGGACTGTTCAACACGAAGGAAGAGATTGACTACGCGGTGCAGGAGCTGGAGAATCTGCTGCCTGTGCTCAGGCGTTTCCGGAGAAAGTAGGGGCGGCGCCCTGTCAGATAAGGAGAACATATGCTGTATCAGTCATTTTTAATCAAATACGCCGAGATCGGCACGAAAGGAAAGAACCGCTTCCTCTTCGAGGACGCCCTGGTCAGCCATATCTGCCACGCGCTCAAGCGGGTGGACGGCAGGTTTGACGTCACAAAGGACGCGGGGCGTATCTATGTGACCGCGCTGACGGATTACGACTATGAAGACGTGGTCGAGGCCCTGAAAATGGTCTTCGGCATCGCCTGGATCTGTCCCATGTTCCAGACCGGTGAGAAGGATTTTGAACTCTTAAAACGTCAGACGGTCGATTATCTGGCGCAGGTCTATCCCGACCGGCATAAGACATTTAAGGTCGTGGCCCGCCGCGCCGACAAGCGGTATCCGGTTCCGTCCGAGCAGATGAACCGCGACCTGGGCGAAGCGATTCTTGACGCCTATCCGGAGATGCGCGTCAACGTGCACGAGCCGGATATTCTCCTGCGGTTTGAGGTGCGCGCCAACGTCGTGAATATTTATTCGGAAATGATCCCCGGCCCCGGCGGCATGCCGGTGGGGACGAACGGCAAGGCCCTGCTTTTGCTGTCCGGCGGCATCGACAGCCCGGTGGCCGGCTACATGGTGGCCCGGCGCGGCGTGAAGATCGACGCGGTGTATTTCCATGCGCCGCCCTACACGAGCGAGCGCGCGAAACAGAAGGTCGTGGATCTGGCGAAGTTGGTCGCCCGCTATTCCGGCCCTGTCGATCTGCATGTGGTGAATTTTACGGAAATTCAGATGACGATTTATGAGAAATGTCCCCACGAAGAACTGACGATCATCATGCGCCGCTATATGATGCGCATCGCCGAACGGATCGCCGCAGAGACCGGAAGTCTGGCGCTTGTCACCGGCGAGAGCATCGGGCAGGTGGCGTCGCAGACGGTGCAGTCGCTGGCGGCCACCAATGACGTGTGCAGCCTGCCGGTTTTCCGGCCGGTGATTGCATTTGACAAACAGGAAATTATCGATATCTCGGAGAAAATCGGCACCTACGAGACTTCTATTCTGCCTTACGAGGACTGCTGTACGATCTTCGTCGCGAAGCATCCGGTGACGAAACCGGTGCTGAAAGCGATCCGCAAGTCGGAAGAGAAGCTTGCCGGGATGATTGAGGAACTGGTAGAGACGGCGGTTTCCGCGCGGGAAGTGATTCGCTGTGGCTGAACGCAGGAACGAGGCACAGGGCGGGGTTCCCCGCGAATCACTTCTGCCTCGGAAAATCGCCGCAGATGCGCTCCGGCGGCAGCTGCGGAGAGCTGTCTAGCGGAGCAGATACGGCGTCAGTACGCCCATGATCTCGGAAATGAGCGGCTCAGCCTCGGTGTGAATGTTCAGGTCGATGGGCTTGCTGAGGTCCAGACTGAAAATGCCCATGATGGACTTGGCGTCGATCACGTAGCGGCCGGACACCAGGTCGAAGTCCACATCGAACCTGGAAAGATCGTTGACGAACGACTTGACTTTATCAATCGAATTCAGTGAAATACGAACGGTTTTCATGCAAAAATACCTCCTTGATTCTGTCGGATACTGTCAGTGTGACAGGCGCTTCCGCGCCTACGGTAATATTACAAAGCGCCGAAAGAAAAGTCAATAGACAGATTGCATGAAATCATAAAAAGTACGGTGAGCGGATGGCACAGGGAGAGCGGAATGAGAAAAGCAGCGCTGCATAATCTGGGATGCAAGGTGAACGCCTACGAGACGGAGGCGATGGAGCAGAGCCTGCGGGAGGCCGGCTATGAAATCGTGCCGTTTGAGGAGAAGGCGGACGTCTATGTGATTAACACCTGTACCGTGACCAATATCGCGGACCGGAAGTCGCGGCAGATGCTCCACCGCGCGAAGAAAAGGAATCCGGACGCGGTCGTGGTCGCGGCGGGCTGTTACGTGCAGGTCGCGGCGGACACCCTTGAAAATGACGCCGCGGTCGATCTGGTCATCGGCAATAACCGGAAGAAGGATCTTGCGGCGATTCTGGAGGAATATTTTTCCGCAGGCTGCGCTTCCGATGTTATCGACATCGCGAATACCCGCGAATATGAAGCGCTTTCCATCGACAGCGCGGCCGGACATACCCGGGCGTTCATCAAGATTCAGGACGGCTGCAACCAGTTCTGCAGTTACTGCATCATCCCCTACGCCAGGGGACGCGTCCGCAGCCGCGCGGCGGACGATGTGCTTCGTGAAGCCGAACGGCTTGTACAGGCGGGTTACCGCGAGCTTGTGATTACCGGCATCCATATCAGCTCTTACGGTGCGGACATGCCGGAGGAATCGCGCGTGGGCATGGTCGATCTGTTGGAAATGCTGGACGGGGTGAAGGGACTTGCGCGGCTGCGGCTGGGCTCGCTTGAGCCGCGGATCGTGACAGAGGAATTCGCACGCCGCATTGCGGCGCTTCCGACCGTCTGCCCGCATTTCCACCTGTCGCTGCAGAGCGGCTGCAACGCCACCTTAAAGCGCATGAATCGGCACTACACGGCGGAAGAATATGCGGCCGGCTGCGCGCTTCTCCGCAAATATTTCGACCGTCCGGCGATCACCACCGACGTAATTGCCGGTTTCCCGGGCGAGACGGAGGAGGAATTTGCAGGGACGGCAGCATTTCTGCGGCAGATAGGTTTTTATGAGCTGCATGTCTTTCCCTACTCCCGCAGGAAGGGAACCCGCGCCGCCTCGATGCCGGACCAGGTGGACGAGGCCGTGAAAAAGGAGCGCTGCGCGGCTCTTTTGAAACTCGACGCCGAAGCCTCCCTGACTTACCGGAAGGCCTGGCTTGGCGAGAAGCGGGAGGTGCTTCTGGAAGAAACGGTCGTTCTGGACGGGTCGGAATATCTCGTGGGGCACACCCGCGAATATGTGAAGGCCGCCATTCCCTGCGGCGAAGATGCGCCTTCCCCGGGCGAAATCATTTCCGCGCGGATGGAGCGGATGCTGACGGATGAAGTGGTGCTGCTGGCGCGGTGAAGTGGTGCTGCCGGCGCAGTAACGGCTGTGCGGACAATTACGAAAATGTCAGAAATAATTTAGAATTTTTCCCTTTACGAATGGCAAAAAGTGGTATAAAATAAGATATGACCAGTAAAGGACGTGGGGACTTATGGGCGATATTCAGAATACGAGACAGTTTCGAGCTGTACAGGAGAATCAGCTGGATGTAGGACAGGTTCTGGAAGAGGTGTATACCGCGCTGACCGAGAAGGGGTATAACCCTGTGAACCAGATTGTCGGATATATCATGTCCGGTGATCCCACCTACATTACCAGCCACAAGAGCGCCAGAAGTCTGATCATGAAAGTGGAACGGGACGAAATTCTGGAACTGCTTTTGTCTGCGTATATCGATGAACGGCTGAAGTAACCGCGGCATGCGCTGCCGCGGCCTGAGACCGTGTGGATTGGGGTACGGGTGTGCGCAAGGCGTGGATTTCCCTGCGCTGCTTTGTGCCGCAGTCATTCGTACTGTGAACGTGAGAGGAACGGAACCGCATACAGAGTCCGAAGTTTCGGGGAGCCGGACCGGTTAAGGGGGGCTTTCCGGATATTATTGTGTTCAAGTGACTGAAGATAACCTGTCAGCCATGTATTTTATTGGGAAAAAGGTTGCTGGCCCGCCGGCAAACTGAAGGGAATGGAGCGGCCGCGATGAGAATTCTGGGACTGGATTACGGCTCGAAGACCGTCGGCGTGGCGGTCTGCGATCCCATGGGGCTGATCGCCCAGGGGCTGGAGACCATCACCCGCAGCGAGGAGAACAAGCTGCGCCCCACGCTGCGCAGGATTGAGGAACTGATTGCCGCCTGGCAGATTGAAACCATTGTTTTGGGTTATCCTAAGAATATGGACGATACCGTCGGCGAACGGGCGGCGCGGACCGAGGAGTTTGCACGGCTGCTTTCGCGCCGGACAGGGCTTTCCGTGATTCTGTGGGACGAGCGGCTGACGACGGTGGCTGCCGATGAGATTTTAGCGGAGAGCGGCGTGCCGGCTGCGGAACGCAAAAAAGTGATTGACAAGGTCGCGGCGGGGATTATTTTACAGGACTATCTGGATCATTCGGGAGTGCGGCAGCGGCAGTCTGCGGCCGTGGAGGAGAACTGACGCGGCGTTTTGGAAGCCGCAGGCGGCCGTGGAAGAAACTGACGCGGCGCTCCGGCGGCAGCGGCCGTGAACGGAAGGAGTTTTACCGGTATGGAAGACGAGAAAATGATCACGCTGGAGACAGAAGACGGCGAGCGGATTGACCTGACCATTCTGGAAGAGACCAGGCTGGGCGGCATGAATTACATCCTCGTGACGGACGCGGCGGACGACGAGGAAGACGGTCAGTGCTACATCTTGAAGGACCGCTCGGAGAAGGACGACGCCGACGCGGTCTATGAGTTCGTGGAAGACGAGGACGAACTGGATTATCTTTTTTCGATTTTTTCGGAGCTTGTGGCGGATCTGGATCTCGATCTGGAGAAGTAGAATTTGGAGGTTATTGAATTTTGAAGGCATCAAGACAACAGAATAAGCAGAATTTTCCGGCTGGCAAGGTGCGGATCATCCCCCTTGGCGGTCTGGAGCAGATTGGCATGAACATCACAGCCATCGAGTACGGCGACGAGATCATCGTCATCGACTGCGGGCTGGCGTTCCCGTCGGACGATATGCTGGGGATCGATCTGTGCATCCCCGATATTACCTATCTGAAGCAGAACCAGGAGAAGGTGAAAGCCTTCTTCATCACGCACGGACACGAGGACCACATCGGCGCGCTGCCTTATGTGCTGCAGGAGATCAATGTACCGGTTTACGGCACGCGGCTGACGATCGCGCTGATCGAGAATAAACTCAAGGAGCATAACCTGCTCAAGAATACAAAGCGGAAGGTTGTCAGGCACGGGCAGACCGTGACGCTGGGCAGTTTCCGTGTGGAATTTATCAAGACGAACCACAGCATCGCCGACGCGTCGGCGCTTGCGATATTCACGCCGGCCGGCATCCTGCTGCATACCGGCGATTTCAAGATTGACTATACGCCGGTCTTCGGCGAGCCGGCGGATCTGCAGCGTTTCGCGGAGCTCGGAAGGAAGGGCGTGCTGGCCCTGATGTGCGACAGTACGAACGCGATCCGGCCGGGATTTACGGCATCGGAACGCACGGTCGGCAAGACGTTTGACGCAATCTTTGCCGAGCACACGAACAACCGCATCATTGTGGCGACTTTTTCCTCGAATGTGGACCGAGTGCAGCAGATCATCGACTCCGCATACAAGTACGGGCGCAAGGTGGTCGTCGAGGGCCGCAGCATGGTGACGGTCATCGGGATCGCGAGCGAACTGGGATACATCAAGATTCCCGAGGGGACACTGATCGATATTGACAATCTGAAGAATTACCCGGATGAGAAGACGGTGCTGATCACGACCGGCAGTCAGGGCGAGTCGATGGCCGCCCTGTCTCGTATGGCCTCGAACATCCATAAGAAGGTCTCGATCCGGCCGAACGACGTGATTATTTTAAGTTCCACGCCGATTCCCGGGAATGAAAAGGCCGTCTCGAAGGTCATCAATGAACTCTCCATCAAGGGAGCGGAGGTCATTTTCCAGGATACCCATGTCTCGGGGCATGCCTGCCAGGAGGAGATCAAGCTTCTGTATTCCCTGACGCATCCGAAATACGCGCTGCCGGTTCACGGCGAGTACCGTCATCTGATGGCCCACAGGGGACTGGCGGAGTCCGTGGGCATTCCGAAGGAGAATATCCTGATCATGTCGTCCGGCGACGTGGTGGAACTTTCGGAGGATTCGCTGAAGGTTGTGGACCATGTGCAGGCGGGCGCGATCCTTGTGGACGGTCTGGGCGTCGGCGACGTGGGCAATATCGTCCTGCGCGACCGGCAGAATCTGGCCCAGAACGGCATCATTATTGTGGTGCTGACACTGGAGAAGCACTCGAATCAGGTGCTGGCCGGCCCGGATATTGTTTCCCGCGGCTTCGTCTATGTGCGCGAGTCGGAGGATCTCCTCGAGGAGGCCAGACAGGTCGTCGAGGATTCCGTGCAGGACTGCCTGGACCGCCATGTAACCGACTGGGGGAAGCTCAAGAATATCATCCGCGACGATCTGAGCGACTTCTTGTGGCGGAAGATGAAGCGCAACCCGATGATTCTGCCGATTATCATGGAAGTGTAGGGGCGGCGTGGCCGCGCGGGAGCGCAACCGCTGTGGAACGGATGCATGGCAGAGGCAGGATATCTGTGCGGCGGATGCGGGATGGCCGCGCAGTGGATGCGAGCTGTCCGGCGCGGCCGCGCGGATGTGTAAGATGTAAGGAAGGGAATGACCGGATATGAGCGGAAAGACGAACGATATTAACCGGGTGACGAGGGCGATCATCGTGGTTTCCTGGAAGCTGATCCTGTGCGCGCTGGTGATCCTTTTGGTTTATGAATCGGTGTCGAGGGGGTATCAGTTCGGGTACGGACTGTTCCACGATACCGCTGTGGACGAGGAGCCGGGGGTGGATCTGCGCGTGACGATCGGCGAGGAAGAGTCGATTCTGAACCTGGCGGTTGCCATGGAGCAGAGCGGACTGACGAAGAGCCGGTATTCCTTCCTGATCCAGTGCATTTTCTACGAATACGGATATAAGATTATGGGGTACGGCAACCCGATTATTCCGGGGACGTACCTGCTGAATACATCGATGCCCGCGAAGGAGATCATCATTACGCTTCGTGACGGGAAAGTGGAGACGGCGGAGGAGAGCGAAGACGCGGGATGAACGATCGGGAACGGATCCGGGATTTCCTGTGGTCGCTGGAACCGGCGGGGGATCCCCTGTGTGAGCGGATCGCAGAGGATGCAAGGCGGAGAGAGATTCCCATCGTCAGGCGGGAGACAGGCGCGTTTCTCGGGACGTTGGTAGCGATGCGAAGGCCCGGGGCGATTCTGGAGATCGGAACCGCCGTGGGCTATTCTGCGCTTTTGATGGCCGCGGCGGCGCCTGCGGACTGCCGGATCACGACGGTTGAGAAGGATGCGCTGCGGGCAGCCGAGGCCGGTGAAAATGTGCGCCGGGCCGGGCTTTCGGAGCGGATTACGGTTGTCTGCGCGGACGCGGATTCATTTCTGCCGTCGCTTGACGCCGAAAGCTGCGATTTCATTTTCCTCGATGCGGCAAAGGGGCAGTATGGCAAATGGCTTCCGCAGCTTCTGCGGATTCTGCGGCCCGGCGGCGTGCTGGCGGCGGATAATGTGCTGCAGGACGGTACCGTGCTGGAATCGCGGTTCGCGGTTGAACGGCGGGACCGGACGATACACGCGAGGATGCGGGAGTTTCTGTGGGATCTGAAGCATGACGGACGGCTGTGTGCCGCCATCCTGCCGGTCGGCGACGGCGTGGCGGTGGC
The DNA here is from genome assembly GCA_947599905.1 of uncultured Lachnospiraceae bacterium. Lineage (GTDB taxonomy): Bacteria > Bacillota > Clostridia > Lachnospirales > Lachnospiraceae > UBA3402. Next base: position 6,268 of record CANQFR010000030.1, on the reverse strand, counting down.
AGTGAAGAAATGAGAGGATCGGCTTGTGAAGAACGAGAAGGAAGCACGGCGGCCGGAACTTCTGATACCGGCGGGAAGCCGGGAGATGCTGAGGACGGCGGTACGTTACGGCGCGGACGCGGTTTATATCGGCGGTGAGAGCTACAGCCTCCGCGCGAAGGCGCATAATTTCTCCCCGGCGGAGATGAAGGAAGAGGTGCGCTTTGCGCACGCGCAGGGCGTGAAGGTCTATGTGACCGCGAATATCTTCGCGCATCATGATGACCTGGCCGGTGTGCGGGCCTATTTTGAGGAATTAAAGGATGTGGAACCGGATGCGCTGATCATTTCCGATCCCGGCGTGTTTATGCTGGCGCGCGAAATCCTGCCGCAGACCGATATCCATATCAGTACCCAGGCCAACAATACGAATGAGGGCACATACCGCTTCTGGCACAGCCTCGGCGCGAAGCGCGCGGTGGCCGCACGGGAGTTAAGCCTTGCTGAGATTGCGCAGATCCGCGGCGCGGTTCCGGCGGATATGGAGATCGAATGTTTCGTCCACGGGGCCATGTGCATTTCCTATTCGGGACGCTGCCTTCTGAGCAACTATTTCACGGGGCGCGACGCCAATCAGGGCGAATGCACCCATCCCTGCCGCTGGAACTACGCGGTGGTCGAGGAGACGAGACCCGGCGAGTATCTGCCCGTGTTTGAAAATGAGCGCGGCACCTATCTCTTCAACTCCAAAGACCTGTGTATGGTCGGCCATATTCCGGAACTTCTGGCCGCGGGGATCGACAGCTTCAAGGTCGAGGGGCGGATGAAGAACGCGCTGTACGCGGCGGTTGTGACCCGGACCTACCGGAAGGCCATCGACGACTGCCTGAAGAGTGAGGAAACCTATCGCGAGAATCTTCCCTGGTATCTGGAGGAGATCGGCAAATGCACCCGCAGGGAGTTTACGACCGGCTTTTATTTCGGCAAACCGGGGGCGGGGTCCCAGATCTACGGGGAGAGCACCTATCGGAAGGAATATGTCTATCTGGGCTGCGTGGAGGAGACGGACGGACGGGGCCTGTGCCGCCTGGAGCAGAAGAACAAATTCTCCGTGGGCGAGACCGTCGAGATTATGAAGCCGGACGGACGGAATCAGGAGGTGCGTGTGGGCGGTATTTTCGATGAAGCGGGCGAGCCGCAGGCGTCTGCCCCGCACGCGAAACAGATTATTTACGCGGATCTCGGCAAAGAGGCGGAGCCCGGGGACGTACTGAGAAGACGCGACGCGTAAGGCGGCGCGGGAAAGGAGACGAATGCGATGATCACCTGGATTGCGGGAATCGGGGCGGCGCTTTGTGTGATATACTATATTGTGATCACGGTATACGCCGGATTTTCCGTTTCATTTTCCTGGTTCTGGCTGCTGGCGGCGGGGTTTCTGGCATTTCTCGCCTGGGGCGGCCGGTACTGGAAGCTGCATCCGAAGGCGGTTCCGCTGTGGGTGTGCGTGCCGGTCATGACCTGCGTAGCAGCGGCTTTTGTCATTTTCTGCGTTGTAGAGGCCTGCGTGTTTGTCGGCGCGGCGGCTTCGGAGAAACCGGGGCTTGACTATGTGATCGTCCTGGGCGCGAAGGTTCATGAGAAGGGACTCAGCAATTCCCTGCGCCTGCGCCTGGAGAAAGCGGTCAGCTACGGCAGGGACAATCCGGCGACCGTATTTATCCTGTCCGGCGGGCAGGGGGCGGACGAGCCTGTTTCGGAGGCCGACGCCATGTACGCGTATCTGGTGCGGCAGGGAATTTCCCCGACGCGCCTTTTGACGGAAGCGGACTCCGAAAGCACCCTGGAGAATATCGCTTACAGCCAGCTGCTGATTGCGCGGCAGGAACAGGCCAGACGGGAAATGGCCCGCTCGGGCGATGACAGCGTGGCGCCGGGACCGTATCTGCAGGTGGAGGCAAAGCCGGTGCAGGTCGGCATCCTGACCAGCAATTACCACGCCTTCCGGGCGGAGATGATCGCGAAGAAGCGCGGAATGCAAGGTGTTTACAGCATCCCGGCGGCTTCGGATCCGGTGCTGTTTGTACATCTGTGCGTGCGCGAGTGCGCGGCGATCATAAAGGACCGTCTGATGGGAAATATGTGATCTGCCCGGTTAATCGGCTCGAACGGAAAAGATAATAGATAATATGAAAGCGAGGAAATGAACATGAACGATCTGAAGAATTTGACGGCCTATCGGCTGCTTGCACAGGACCATATTAAGGAGATTGACTCCGAAAGCTTCCTTTTGGAGCATAAAAAGAGCGGCGCGAAGCTGTTTCTTCTGTCCAACAGCGACAATAATAAGACTTTCTCCATCGGTTTCCGGACGCCGCCCTCCAACAGCACCGGCGTGCCCCATATCATGGAGCACAGCGTCCTGTGCGGCTCGGAGAAATTCCCGGTGAAGGACCCGTTCGTGGAGCTGGTGAAGGGGTCGCTGAATACGTTTCTGAATGCGATCACCTATCCGGACAAGACCGTTTATCCGGTGGCCAGCACCAACGACAAGGACTTCCAGAACCTGATGGACGTCTACATGGACGCTGTGCTGCACCCGAATATCTACCGGGAGGAGAAGATCTTCAAGCAGGAAGGCTGGCATTACGAGCTGGAAAATGCGGACGCGCCGCTGCGCTATAACGGCGTCGTCTATAACGAGATGAAGGGCGCGTTCTCCTCGCCGGAGAGCGTGCTGGACCGCTGGACCCAGAACGCCCTGTTCCCGGACAGCTGCTACGGCTTTGAGTCCGGCGGCGACCCGGCCTGCATTCCGGACCTGACTTATGAGCAGTTCCTTCATTTCCACGAGACCTATTACCATCCGGCTAACAGCTATATCTACCTATACGGCGATATGGACATGGAGGAGCGGCTGAACTGGCTGGATGAGGCGTATTTGAGCAAATACGACCGCAATGACCCGCAGGCGAAGGTGGATTCGGAGATTCGCAGGCAGAAGCCGTTTGGCGAGCCGAAGCAGGCGGAGATCACGTATCCGATTACGGAGGACGAATCGGAGGAGAACGCCGCCTATCTTTCCGTCAGCACGGTGGTGGGCGACCGGCTGGATCCGGTGCTCTTCATGGCGTTCCAGATTCTGGAATACGCCCTGATCGACGCGCCCGGCGCGGCGCTTAAGCAGGCGCTTTTGGACGCGGGAATCGGCGGGGATATCCTGGGCGGTTTTGCCGACGGTATTCTGCAGCCGTATTTTACCGTGACCGCCAAGGACGCGGACGCGGCACAGAAAGAGGAGTTCCTGGCGGTAGTGAAGGGAACCCTCAGGAAGCTTGCCGACGAGGGCCTGAATAAGAAATGTCTGCTGGCGGGCATCAATTACTATGAATTCCATAACCGCGAGGCGGATTTCGGATGGGTGCCGAAGGGCCTCATGTATGGCCTGCATGCTATGGACAGCTGGCTGTACGGGGAGGATCCGCTGATGTTTCTGCGGTATGAGGATATTTTTGAATTCCTGAAGAAGGCGGCGGACGAAGGGTATTTTGAACAGCTGATCCGCGACTGGCTTCTGGACAATCCGTTCGAGGTCACGGTCGTGGTAAAGCCGGAGAAGAATAAAACGGCCAGAGAGGATGCGAAGCTGGCGGAGAAGCTGGCCGCTTACAAGGCTTCTCTGTCCGAAGAGGAGGTCGAAAGACTGGTCGAACAGACGAAGGAGCTGAAAGCTTATCAGGACGTGCCGTCGCCGAAGGAAGATCTGGAGAAGATCCCGATGCTGCGCCGTGAGGACATCAGCCCGAAGGCGGAGGAGAATCACTGGAAGGAGTCGGTACTTTACGGCGTCACGACGGTGTACCATGAGCATTTTACCTCCGGTATCTGCTATGTGAAGGCGCTGTTCAACACAGACCGCGTTCCAATGGCGGATCTGCCCTATGTGGGCCTTCTGAAGTTTTTGATGGGCTATGTGGATACGGAGCATTACAGCTACGCGGACTTAAGCAGCGAGATCTATCTGCAGACCGGCGGCATCGGCTTCAGTACGCACGCCTATGCGGATTTCAATCAGCCGGGCAGCTTTACCGGCGTCTTTACGGCCGATATGAAATCGCTCTATGAGAAGCTTCCGGAGGGCTTTCGCCTTCTGGCGGAGATCCTGTCCGCGTCGAAGCTAACGGATGAGAAGCGGCTCGGCGAGGTGCTTAAGGAGGTGCGCTCCCGCTCAAGGATGAAGCTGGAAGGATCCAGCCATCAGGCGGCGATCTCCCGGGCGATGTCCTATTTCTCCGCCGTGTCCCGATACAATGATATGACCGGCGGCATCGGCTTCTACCGTTTTCTGGAGGATACGGTAAAAGCGTTTGAGAAGGATCCGAAGGCGCTGATCGGGAAGCTGAAAGCGGTGGCGGCCCGGCTGTTTACCACGGACAATATGCTGATCAGCGTCACCGCGGACGAGGAGGGCTTTCAGCTTCTTCCGGACGCGCTTAAGACGCTTACGGACGCGCTTCCCGCGGGCAGCGGCGAGACGTATCCGTTCACATTTGAGAGAAAGAACTTAAATGAAGGCTTCAAGACCTCCTCCCAGGTCAATTATGTGGCCCGGTGCGGGAATTTCCGGACAAAGGGCTACGATTATACCGGCACGCTGCAGATCTTAAAGCCGATATTAAACTATGATTATCTGTGGATCAATCTGCGCGTTAAGGGCGGCGCCTACGGCTGCATGAGCGCTTTCGGCCGGTCCGGCGATGGGTATTTCGCGTCCTACCGGGATCCGAACCTGAAGGAGACCAACGAGGTCTATGAAAATGTGGTCGGATATCTGGAGAATTTTGACGCGGACGAGCGTGACATGACCAAGTATGTGATCGGCACCATCAGCGAGATGGATACGCCGCTGTCGCCGTCTGCGAAGGGGGAACGCGGGCTTTCCGCCTATCTCTCCCATGTGACGAATGAGATGCTGGCTAAGGAGCGTGCCCAGATCTTAGCGGCCCGGCCGGAGGATATCCGCGCCCTGGCGCCGGTTCTCAAGGCGGTGCTGGATACAGGAAGCCTGTGCGTTATCGGCGGCGATGAGAAGGTAGAAGCGAATAAGGAACTGTTCGGCGAGGTGAAGTCGCTGTTCCGCGCATGAAACCGCCGGTACGACAGAATTAAGGAGAGCACAAAGCATATTATGAGCGATAATTACAGATCCGGCTTCGTGGCCCTGATCGGCCGGCCGAATGTAGGCAAATCCACGCTGATGAACCATTTGATCGGGCAGAAGATCGCGATCACGTCGGAGAAGCCCCAGACTACCCGCAACCGCATCCAGACCGTCTATACGGATGAGCGGGGCCAGATCATTTTCCTGGATACCCCCGGCATCCACAAGGCGAAGAACAAGCTGGGCGAGTATATGGTGAATGTGGCTGTGGGTACCTTAAGCGAGGTGGACGTGGTGCTGTGGCTCGTGGAGCCGTCCACCTTTATCGGCGCCGGCGAGCGGCATATCGCGGAGCTTCTGGGGAAGGTGAAGACGCCGGTGATCCTGGTGATCAATAAGATCGACACCGTGAAGGATAAGGAGGACATCCTGAAATTCATGGAGGCCTACCGGGGGCTGTGCGAATTCGCGGAGATCGTGCCGGTATCGGCGTTAAAGGACCAGAATACGGACGAAATGACGGATATTCTGTTTCAGTACCTGCCGTACGGTCCGCAGTATTACGATGAAGATACGGTGACGGACCAGCCCATGCGGCAGATCGCGGCGGAACTGATTCGGGAGAAAGCGCTGCGGATGCTTTCCGATGAGATTCCCCACGGTATCGCCGTGACCATCGAGAAGATGAGCGAGAGGAAGGACGGCATGTTCGATATCGAGGCCACGATCATCTGCGAGAGGGACAGCCACAAGGGCATCATTATCGGCAGGGGAGGAGCGATGCTTAAGAAGATCGGAACCGCGGCGCGCCGGGAGATCGAGAACCTGATAGGGGCGCAGGTGAACTTAAAGCTCTGGGTCAAGGTGCGCAGGGAATGGCGGGACAGCGAGCTGTATATGAAGAATTACGGGTACTTTGAGCAGAAGGAATAAATAGGCTGCGTGCGTTGGATTGCGCCGGGTGGATCGTGACCGGAGTCCATGTCGTTGTCTGTGAAAAGGAGGAGGAAAGTTTATGAGGGAAGACAATATCCGGATGCTGCAGGAGACACTGCAGATTCTGGAACGGGGCGGTTACGAGGTAAACGGCAAAAGGGTCCGGCTGAAGCTGTCAAAAAAAGAGATGGA
>CANQFR010000029.1 GCA_947599905.1 uncultured Lachnospiraceae bacterium | reverse complement strand
ATTCTTCTTTGTAAATAGCTGATATTTGAATGAATTTACTTATTTTCATTGGAATTTCCCAACAAATCCAGATAACAGAGCTGTCAGCGAAGCACGAAGAAATTCAAAAAATGATCATATTGCATGGAAACAAAAAACTGCGAATCACCCTCCATCGATTCGCAGCTTTCGAAAATTTCAGATATGTATCTCACACACACCGTCCGCAAACTCTGCCTCCACGGTTTTTCCCATGCAGTCCGCCCAGACCGCATGATATTGTTTTCCATAACCGCGGCGCATGCAGGACACCCGCAAAACACCGTCCTCCCCCAGGCTGCAATGGTACTGATTATAATTCCCATTCCGATAGGCAAAGCTCTCGCCGTCGTCCTGATAATGTTCCCATACGCCTTCTCCCGGAAAGACTTCCAGACGCAGAACCCGATCCGTGTCCAGCTCTCCCACATAGTTCTGACGCGGCCAGACAGGCAGGATTGTTCCGGCTTTTACATAAAGCGGACAGGTATCAAGCGGCGCATCCCTGACGATCCAGCGTCTGCCGGTCAGCCTCTCTCCGCTGTAGTAATCATACCATTCTCCCTCCGGCAGATATAAAAGCTTTTTCGTCTCGCCCTGGGCGATCACCGGCGCAGCCAGCAGCTTCTCCCCGACCAGGAATTCTCCGTTCAGATTCCGGACAGCCGGATCTTTCTCATAATGCAGGACCAGCGGCCGCAGGATCGGAAGCCCGGTCGTCTTCCCGTCAAAGAACAGATCATAATAATACGGGATCAAATGATACCGCAGTTCTACCGCCTTTCTGTAAATGGCAGCGGTCTCCTCATCAAACTGCCAGGGTTCCTGGCGGCGGGTTCCCATCGCTGAATGGTTCCTGAACAGCGGCGCGAAGCAGCCCGCCTCCACCCAGCGGCACAGAAGCTCCTTCGTGCAGTCCGAGCCGAAACCGCCCACATCCGTCCCCACAAACGGCATCCCGCTTAAGCCCAGGTTGCAAAGCTGCGGAATCATCATCTGCAGGTGCGCCCATATGCTGTGATTGTCCCCGGTCCAGGCCGTAGCATACTTCTGGGTCCCTGCGTAGCAGGCCCGCGTAATAATAAACGGTCTCCGCCCATCCATTTCCTTAAGCCCCTGATATGCGGCCCTGGCCATATTGTGACCGTAAAGGTTGTGCATCCGGGCATGGTCAGACGTTTCTTCCTCATCCGCAAACACCACGTTCTCCGGAAGTTCGCCGCGGAAGCTGGCCGGTTCATTCATGTCATTCCAGACGCCGCGCACGCCTTTGTCAAGCAGGAAGCGGTGGTTGTCCGCCCACCAATTGCGTACCTCCTTCCGTCCGAAATCCGGGTAGACCGCGTCGCCGGGCCAGACTTCATTCACATAGACCTCGCCTTCCGGCGTTTTCGCAAAATACCCTTTCGCCAGTCCCTCATCATACACGCCGTAGCCCGGTTCCAGTTTCACGCCCGGATCGATAATGGTAACGATCTTAAAACCGTCCTTTGCCAGATCCCGGATCATTTTTTCCGGATCATCGTAACGCGCCGGATTCCAGGTAAAGACCTTATAGGCGTCCATGTAATCGATATCCAGATGGATCACATCGCAGGGAATCCGGTATTCGCGCATCTTTTCCGCTACCTGGCGGACCTCCTTCTCCGTCATATAGCTCCAGCGGCTCTGCTGGTAACCCAGCGTCCATTTCTGCGGCAGCGGCGCGCAGCCGGTCAGACAGGTATAGCCTCCTACTACCTCCGGCATACTGTTTCCTGCAATAAAATAGTAGTCCAGATTACCGCCGGCCGCCCCATAGCGGTAGTAATCGTCCGACTCCTTACCCAGGTCAAATGTGGACCTGCGCGGATTATCGAAAAACAGACCAAATACCGCATCGTCCCGCAGTGTGATAACAAAGGGGATCGATTTGTACAGCGCCCGGAAACTGTCCACATGGGGTTTGGCGTCGTCTGTATTCCACATCAGGTACTCATAACCCCGTTTGTTCAGAAAACCGGTCTTGTCTCCGAGTCCGTAGAACGATTCGCCGCCCTCGATCTGCTTCAAAACCTCCAGACTCTCCTCATCTTCTTCCCGCGCTGCATGTCCCTCCGCCTCCAGAAGCGCCCGCGCCGCTTCACTGATACGCTGAAGCGGCGTCCGTTTTCCGCGGTAGTCCCGACAGAGAACGCTGCCGTCCGGACGGCAGATATCTGCCTTGAAATCATCGGAGATGCGCACAGTCAGCGCATCCGTTCCGATACAGAAAATCTCCCCGGAAGAAGTCCCGGCCGCCTCCGTCCATATACGGAAAGATGTCTCCCGTGCCTTTTCTCCCTCGATCGCCCGCGACTGCTCTTCCTCAGGTACCAGTTCTGCCAAAATCCGGACAATCTTCTCTGTAATGATCTCGACCCGGCCCTTTCCGTTTTCAAAATACAGCTGCACCCTGTTATTTTCCCGATTGCAGGAAAGCAGCCTGCCAAATTCTTTCACTCCATACTCCCCTTTCCGTTCCACGCTATGATCGTCCGGCAGAATCACTGTCTTCACACCGCAGGTTTTCACATCGCAGATTTTCACATCGCAGGAAGTCCGTCAGAATCACATATTGTGCGTCTCCCCGGATCCGCTCTGCCGAAGCGTGACCATTCTCCCAACTCAAACGAATCTCATTGCCCAGATCATCCGTAAACAGCCATCTTCCGGAGCGTCCGGCCGGGCAGAAACAGAGACAGCGATAGCCATCCGTTCCGTTTCCCACGTCGCTGCCAAAGAACAGCGCTCCTTCCTCCAGATTCAGCGCCAGGCAACCGCCCTCCCGCAGAAATACCGGAATACGGCTTCGCCCGCAGAGAACCCTGTAGCTTTTCCCGCCGGTCAGCCATTGTTTGTCTATAACGCAGATTTCCGCATGACAGCATACATCTTCCCCGGACGCCGGTTCTTCGCAATTTACAATTTCCCCTGATATCCCGGCATCCGCAGGACCTGATATCCCGGCATCTACGCGACCTGATATCCCGGCTTTCACACGGCCTGATATCCCGGTATCCGCCCGACCCGGGCGCCGCTCCGCGTCCGGGCAGGCATCATCGCCGCCGGCACTCTCCCCGGCCCACAGGCTGATCCATTCTCCCTCCGGCAGCCAGACCTCCCGCCCGGCCTGTCCCGGATAAAGCACAGGCGCCACATACAGATCACCAAGCAGGAAACAGTCGTCCGTTTCCTGCGCCCGGATGTCGTCCGGGTACTCCAGCACCGGATGACGCATCATCGGAAGTCCTGTCCCGCAGCTGATCTGCATCTGCCGGTACAGGTAAGGAAGCAGGTTCATACGCAGCCGGAAGAAGAACCGCAGTCTTCGAAGCATCTCTTCATCCCGATAAACCGCCGCCATATTCCACGGACTTCTGTCATTCAGGCAGTCCGTCGGCGCCATACTACCCGCGAACTGACCTCCCACCGGCTCCGAATGCCACTGCATCACCGGCGAAAAGACCGCCATCTGGACCGAACGCTCATAAAGTTCCGAATCCGGAAGCGGACCGGCGAAGCCGCCGATATCGAATCCCCAAAGCGGCACACCGCTGAGTCCGAGACTTATGCCCGCCGCCAGTACATGGCGCATTTCCTCCCACTCAGAAGCCTGATCTCCTGCCCACTGGATTGGGAAACGCTGCTGTCCCGTATACCCGGCCCGCGAGAAAAGCACGCGATCCGATCCGGCAAACTCCGCATATGCCTGGCAGTAGCGGGTCACATAATAATTCCGCAGCTCCCTTCCCGTCATACCGTTATACGCCGTCACATCGTCGGTCAGCACAAATTCACCGCCGTCTGTCTTAAATCCCGATACGCCCATGTCTAACAGGTATTTACGCTTACTGAACCACCACCTGACCGTCTCCGGATTCGTGAAATCCGGCAGGAGCGATCCGGCAAACCAGTGCCCCTCCGGGATCCGGTAAGGCGATCCATCGCTATTCTTAATACAGAGACCATGCTCTATGGCATACCGCCAGTCCTCGTCAAGCACCGGATTCCTCTCTTTATCCCGAATATCTTTAAGCACCGGAATCTGCCACAGGATCAGATGCACTCCCCGCTCCAGCAACTCCGCCGGAAGCGTCTCAGGCGCATTCCACTTGCCGTTCCCGTTGAAGCGGTAAAATGTGGCTTCATCGCTCCATGCCTCCACCACCATGACCGTATGCGGAAATCCCATCTTCTCCGTGAGCTTCGCCTGCCGCAACACCTCCGCCTGAGTATTCCATCGGTTTGCCGACATCCACGGTCCCAGACTCCATTTCGGCACCGCCGCCGGCCTGCCGGTTAACTCTGTAAATGTCTTCAAAATCCCGGCGGGTTCTCCGAAGAACAGCACAGCCTCCGGAAGCCGGCCCGCGCTGTCCTGCTTCACTCTTATCCGTATGGTTTCATTAAAATCAAACTCCGTCACAGTGAGGGTATCGATCCAGAGTCCCACGCCCCGGTCCGTGAAGAAGAAGGGAACCGGACAATAGCTGAGGTCTCCCTGATGGCAGAATTTCTCCCATACTTCCACGCGCACATTCCGCCCCTTCTGATCGACCTGGTCGAACCGCTCTCCCATGCCGTAGATATGTTCGCATTCATGAACCAGTTCCAATACAAATTCACACGCTTCGTCCGTTCCCTTTGTATCGGAATCCTCTTCCCGCCGGACGCGCTGTGCGCCCCGCAGTACAAGATTCTCTTTTTTGCAAAATATACATTCCTGATGGGCCAATAATTTATTTAAGTCATATCTGCAATATTCAGTCATATTCTTCCTCAAATTTTTGTTTCCGCGTGGGTAAATTCCGCGCGCCGCCTTCCCGGATATACCGTTTCCATCCACATATCCCACTCTTCCATCCGGAATACACGCAAAGCGTCACCGGCGCACTGCCGCATGGAATGACAAGCCAGGGTCATCGGCGCGCTGCCCGCATGGAATGACAAGCCAGGGTCATCGGCGCACTGCCCGCAGAAAGACCATCAGCCCCGCAAAACCGCGGCAGAGCGCGGCCCTGCGGGGCTGTCGTTCCTATACTGGCGTCATTCTGTCACAAACTCATCATTCGCCCTGGAACCGTACATAAGCATCCGTATAGATCTCCAGCAGCCTCTCCAGACCCATAACATTCAGCTGCTCAATATAGGCGTCCCATTCCTCATCGATGCCGCCCTCAGTGATCCAGTGGGCTCTCGTCGTCTCGATATACTTATTGATATCCGTCTCCAGTTCCGGCCTCTCCTCATTTTCTTCAACCGTAAACATCACATCCGGATAAGGCAGGATCAGTTCCGCGCCGTCAATCAGATGAGACAGCTCCGCCTTCAGTCCGTCGCCGCTCTCCGTAGACAGCTTGATCTTCTGCTCAAATTCCTTGCTCACATATTTCGGTCCGAAATCGCGCAGGCTGGAATCCCAGTACCAAGAATCGGCGCTCGTCCCTTCCGGCGGATCGTTCAGCGTATAGGTACCGTCGTCATGCTTGGTGATGACAGTGGGAATACCGCCCCAGAAATTCTGAATGCTGGCTTCGCCGGTATAGAACTGGTCGATCCACTTCGCCGCCACTTCCGGATTCTTGCAGTCGGCGGAGATCAGGACCTCATTTCTCTTAATGCTGGACACGCCGTTGGGATCGCCGCCCGCATAAGCCACTCCGTCCGGTCCCGCGATCGGCGCGATGGCGATGTATTCTGACGACCACTGTCCGAAGTTGGAATCCGGCGTCCACGCATATTCAAAACCGACGCGGGACACATTGGGATCCTGACGTTTGCCGGAAAGCATGTCGTCTGTCTGCGTAAATGTCTCCGGATCGATAATTCCCTCCGCATACAGCTTGTTCAGCCATTTAATGCCTTCCTTATACGCCTCGCAGGTCGGGAAAAATGTGATCGTTCCGTCGTCGTTGGGAATGGCCTTGATTCCGCTCATATCCGAAATGCCGAACGGATTCAGAAGCTCCATACTCAGACCCTTGCTGCCAGAGATCGGGATCTCATCGTTGGGATCACCGTTGCCGTTGGCGTCCTGCTCCTTGAACGCTTTCAGGACCTCATACAGTTCGTCGATCGTCGTAGGTACCGCAAGTCCCAGGTTATCCAGCCACTTCTTATTGATGATCGGCTGGTTGCAGGCCACCGGCCTAAGCGGCATATTCTTGCTCATGGAATAGATATGACCGTCCGGGAATGTGACCACCTTCTTAAGATCCGGCATTTCCTCCATGGCCTTCTTATAATTAGGCATATAATTCTCGATCAGATCGTCCAGCGGCATAAACAGCTCCAGGTTGTTCATGATATCCGCGTCGTCGAATGTGTTAAAACCGAAGATAATATCCGGCATGACGCCGCCCGCCAGATAGATGCCCTTCTGGTCGCCCCAGTCGTTCAGGGAATGGATCTCCCACTCAATGTGGACATTGGACTCCGCTTCCAGCTTCTGCAGAAACTCATTGCTGGTAAAACTGTCTCCCATGTTGGCCCAGCGCGTCGTCATCACAGTCAGGGTAACCGGTTCGTCGGTAAGCGGCATTCCGGACGACGCGTCCGGCGTTTCCTCTCCGGCAGCATCCGCTGCTTTCGTTGTCTCTGCGGCAGCTGTATCCGCGGCAGCCGTTGTGTCAGCCGCTTTCGTCGTCTCCGCAGCAGCTGTCCCGGCCGCTGTCGTCCCGGCGCTCTGGGTCTGCCCCGCATTTCCGCCTCCACAGGCGGCCAGAAGCGTCATGGCGCCTGCCAGCGTAATGGCAAGCCATTGTCTCGATGTGTGCTTCATTTCTTCTTTTCCTCCTCTTTTTTGTTTTATGAGATGATCCGTCAGCCCTTCACGGCCCCGATCATAACCCCCTGGTTAAAATACTTCTGTACAAATGGATAGCAGCACATGATGGGTGCGGTCGACACGATGATGACCGCATACCGCATCAGATTGGCCAGCCTTCTGGCCACCTGCATCGCCTCGCCGCTGCCGAACGACATCTCCATGTTGTTGGCGATCAGGATATTGCGCAGGATCAGCTGCAGCGGATACTTGTCCGCGTCCCGCAGATAGATCAGACCGTTAAAATAGGAATTCCACAGCCCCACAGCCGTCCACAGCCCGATCACCGCCAGAATTGCCTTGGACAGCGGCAGTACGATCTTCGCAAAATAGTACAGGTTGCCGCATCCGTCGATCCGGGCCGCGTCGGTGATGTCCTCCGGGATCGTCGTCTCAAAAAATGTCCTTGCCACAATCATGTTGTATACGGAAACCGAGAACGGAACGATCATCACGGTCCAGGTATTGTACAGATGGAAATCCTGGATCGTCAGGAACGTGGGCACCGTGCCCCCATTGAAGAACATGGTAAAAATGAACAGGAGCATCAGAAATTTCCTTCCCACCATATCCTTCCGCGACAACGAATAGGCCGCGCAGATATTGACAAGCATACCCACCGCCGTACCGGCAATCGTATAGATGATCGTATTGCGGTAGCCGACCCAGATCTCGGCGTGTTTCAGGATCTCCTGATAACCGTCCAGCGTAAAGCCTTTCGGCCACAGCCAGACCTGCCCCCCCGAAACCGCGGAAGGATCGGAAAAGGACGCGATCACCACGAAATACAGCGGATACAGAACGATTACCAGCAAGACGAAGGAGATCAGATACAGTATCGTCTCAAACAGCTTATCCGCGCTGCTGCGCTTTACTTTTTTCGCCGCCGTTTTATTTGCCATAAACTGCTCCTTTCTTCTACCACAGACTGTTCTCACTGAGCCGCTTCGAGATCTGGTTAGCCAGGATCAGAAAGATAAAATTCACAACTGTCGTGAACAGGTTGATCGCGGTGGAATAACTGTACTGCGTGTTGACGATACCGATCTTATAGACGTATGTAGCGATCACCTCGCTGCTGATCTGGTTTAAGCTGTTCTGCATAAGATAGACCTTTTCAAAGCCCAGGCTCATCAGGCCTCCCATCCGCATGATCAGCAGGATCACCGCCGTCGGGATCAGCATCGGGATATCCACATGCCAGATCTTCTGCATATCCGTGGCGCCGTCCACCGTGGCCGCCTCATATAACGTCGGATCCACCCCGGCCAGCGCGGCAATATAGATAATGCTGTCCCAGCCCGCATGCTGCCACACGTCCGTCCAGACGTACAGATGCTTAAACGCCCCTGCCATTCCCATCAGATTCGGCGCTTCGATTCCCAACAGCCCGCAGATAGAACCGATCAGGCCGCTGCCGGGAGACAGAAGCAGTATGATCAGACCGACCATGACTACTGTGGAGATAAAATGGGGCATATAACTGACAGTCTGGAAAAACTTCCGGTACCACCCCACCCGCATCTGGTTGACCGCCAGCGCCAGAAGGATCGGCACCGGAAATGTCAGCAGGCTGTAGAGGGTGATCGTCAATGTATTCCTGATCGTCGAAGCGAACTGGTAGGAGTTAAAATATTTCAGGAAATACTTGTACCAGGGATCCGCCCACGCGCTGCCTAAAATGCCCTTCGCCGGCTTAAACTCCTTAAACGCGATGATGACGCCGTACATGGGGCGGTAGGAGAAACAGAGCAGAAGCAGGAGAGCAGGTGCCAGAAGCAGGTACAACCCCCAGTTTCTCCGGATCCGCAGCCACAGCTTCCCTCTTTTCCTGTCATATGCATGAACTTTCATAGACCTTCCTTTCCCTTATCATTTATCGTTACTGTTAGCGCTAACAATTGCATGATACCACTATATCGTCCTATTGTCAATCTATAATTTGAATATTTGTGAGATATGTCACTATAATATATTATATTTTTGTATAATTTGCTGTAAATCCTCAAATTGTCTTGTTAGTCATACTGTTCTCGTTACCAATATAATTTTCGAAACCATCCTAAGATTCATTTTGTAGTTGCATGTTTTCAAACAATTCAGTATAATATTTTATAACAATCCCGGATGGCATGCAGATACGGCCGTTTCGCGCGCGAAAGGGACGATGCCGCAGAAATGCTGCAACGCATACGGATCCATTTGTTAACACGGACACGCCGGAAGCAGTACCACCGGTGTACTCCTTGCATATGTTATCGCTATCAGGAGGACTTTATATGGTCACCTTAAAGGACATAGCCCGTGAGGCCGGCGTCAGCGTCATGATGGTCTCGCGCGTAGTCAACCGCCGTTACAACGAAGTATCACAGGAGAATATCGATAAAATTCAGGCGATCATACAGAAACTGGGATACATCCCGGATTCCTCAGCCCGCAGTCTGTCGTCCAACTCTTCAAAGATCATCTCCGTGATCATTCAGGGGATCGACAACCCGATGGCCTCGCCCTACAACGCCAATATGCTGGGGCATATCATTTCGCTGATCCAGGCACGAGGCTACAACGCCATGGTTCATTTCATCGACGACTACGCGGAAGTTACAAAGCATCTGCGTTCCTGGAAATCCGAAGGAGCTATTTTTCTGGGCACCTTCGATGAAAATATCCGGCAGATCCAGGAAGACAATCAGATCCCGCTGATCTTCACCGACAGCTACAGCAGCGTACGACAGTTTATCAATATCGGGATCGACGACTACAAGGGAGGTGTTCTGGCTGCCGGTCATTTTCTGAAGAACGGGCACCGGGATTTCGCGGTCATTGCTCCTCATCTGCATGTCAGCCAGCTGATCCAGCAGCGGGTGGCCGGTTTCTGCGATACGGCAGCCCGGGCCGGCTTCGCAGTTCCTCCGGAGCATATTCTGGAACCCTATGACTTCGAAGAGGCGACAGACCGGCTCTGTGCCCTGCGGGGGACGGTCACGGCGGTTTTTGCGGCCACAGACATATGCGCCATTCAGCTGATCAGCCTTTTAAAGAAGCGGGGCCGTCAGGTTCCGGAAGACTATTCTCTGATCGGCTTTGATAATCTGCTTTACAGCGCCTTTTCGACACCGGCCCTGACAACCATCGCCCAGAACATCGGGCAGAAAGCGCGGTACGCGGTAGACACACTGTTCCATTATCTGGAGGACAGTTCTCTTCCGGCCCGCAGCGTTGTGCTTGACGTGGAGCTCATAGAGCGGGATTCCGTCAAGACCATAGTCCGTCCGCAGACGTAAGGGCATTTATAGAAATTGCTTCCTGTCAAGATGACATAATTTTTTCTTTTATGGTAACTTGAGCAGATTGCACAAAAATTATGTTCGAACTACCGTCCAGACGGCCGGGTGCTTCGATCAGCGATTCCATTTTTCCACAGAAAAAAAGTGTCGATTTTTCGGGAAATACCAGTTATGCACAGAGTTATCCACATTATCCACCGTTTTTCACCAGAAAAGTATGTTCGATTCCATTTTCAGGTCGAAAAAGCGATTTTTGTTCACATCTCATAAACTTTGCAGTTTCGACAAATTTTTATGCCCTGCCGCCGTCCGTACCTTCTTTTTAGATTTCAGAAAATTTCAAAGAATCTGGTTGAATGTTTAGAATACGTATGGTATACTTTAGATATCCCAATAGAAGGAGCTGATGAGCATGCGTTTTACGATTACCGGAAGAAACATGGAGGTATCCTCGGGGCTGAGAGCGGCTATTGAGGAGAAGCTTGGGAAGCTGGAGCATTATTTTACGCCGACCACGGAGGTGATCGTCACCTTAAGCATCCAGCGCGGTGAACAGAAGATTGAGGTAACCATTCCGATCAAAGGAGGGATCATCCGAGCCGAGCAGGCTTCGAGCGATATGTACGTATCCATCGATCTGGTGGAGGAAGTCATTGAACGGCAGGTACGCAGATACAAGAAGAAGATTATCGACAAGAAGCAGTCGGCCCAGTCTTTCTCCCAGCTGTTTCTGGAGTCGGACGAGCCGGTGGAGGACGAGGACATCAATATCGTCAAGACCAAGCGGTTCGGCATGAAGCCAATGTTCCCGGAGGACGCCTGCGTGGAGATGGAACTTCTGGGACATAACTTCTATATGTTCCTGAACGCGGAGACCGACCAGGTGAACGTGGTATACAAGCGCAAAGGGAATACCTACGGACTGATCGAGCCGGAGTTCTGAGCGTAAGAACGGCCGCTTCCGGGATGAAACCGGACAAGTTCTTCAAGGCGAAGAAACTTTTGCAGAAAGATCGATAAGAAGAGAATTCACCGCGGGGGATTGCCAAAAAGCAGTCCTCCGTTTTTTTGCGGCGGCATTTTGACTATTGCAGGGCAATATTTCTAATGATATACTGATGATATCCGGAGAACGCATTACGGATGTGTTTTCCTCAAGCGCCAATATAAAATAACGACAAGGAGTGAACATTATGAGCTACCAATTCTCCTACAACCCGCAGACCGCCGTGGTCGAGACCACGCAGGGAAAGATCCGCGGCTACGAGTACCGGAACCTGTCCGTTTTCAAGGGCGTTCCCTACGCACAGGCGAAGCGCTTCCATGCGCCGGAACCGGTTACGCCCTGGGAAGGTGTCCTGGATACCACCAGCTTCGGCTATGTATGCCCCCTGATCGATATGCCCAAACCCAACGGCGAGCTTCTTGTGCCGCACCGCTACTGGATCATGGATGAGAACTGCCAGAATCTGAACATCTGGACGCCCGGCTGCGATGATAAAGCCCGCCCGGTCATGGTATGGCTCCACGGCGGCGGCTTTGCGGCCGGTTCCGCCATTGAACACATCGCCTACGAAGGCGAGAATATGGCCCTTCACGGCGATATGGTAGTCGTCACGATCAACCACCGTCTGAACGTGCTGGGATTCTGCGACCTGTCCGCTTTCGGCGAAGAATACGCCAATTCCGGTAACGCCGGCATGGACGACATCATTGCGGCCCTTCAGTGGATCCACGACAATATCGCCAAATTCGGCGGCGATCCGGCCAATGTGACCCTGTTCGGCCAGTCCGGCGGCGGCGCCAAGATCACGACGCTTCTGCAGATGCCGGCGGCTGACGGCCTGTTTGCCAAGGGTATCAATATGAGCGGCGTCATCGGCCCGGTGCTGGCGGACAGCAAGGGCAGCGGCGAAGAACTGGCCCGTGCGATGATGAAAGAATTAAAAATCGACAGTGTCAAAGAGCTGGAGACCGTTCCCTACGCGGCCCTGGCGGCGGCCTACTCGAAGGTAACGCCGGCACTCCGCGCGGCGGGCAAGTATGTCGGCGGTTCCCCGACCCCCAACAAGTACTATGTGGGCGAGCCGATCATCAACGGCTTCCGCAAGGAGTCGTCTCAGGTGCCGCTCATGGTCGGTTCCGTGTTCGGCGAGTTCACCTCCTTCGCGCCCAGCTCCATCGATATCCATAAGGCGACCCCGGAGGAAGGCCGCGAAGCGGTCCGCGCCCTGCTTGGAAAAGAACTGGCGGCGAAGATCCTGCCCATGTTCGAGAAGGCCTATCCGGAGCGCCATCCGGCCAACCTGATGACGCTGGATTTCATTTTCCGCGCACCGGAGCAGCAGTACATCAAGATCAGAAGCGCGATGAATTCCTGCACCTACGCCTACCTGTTCAATCAGGATATGCCGATCGACGGCGGGAGGACGCCGTGGCACTGCTCCGATGTACCGTTCTTCTTCCACAACACGGAGCTGGCCCCCTACACCCAGATGGAAGGCGGTCTGACCGAGAAGCTGGAAGGCGAGATCTTCGGCGCTGTGGCGGCATTTGCCCGCACCGGCGATCCGAACCACGCCGGCATCCCCCAGTGGAAGCCCAGCACGCCGGAAGAGGAATGGACGATCCTCTTTGACGCCAATACCCGCGTCGTCTGCAACCATGACAGGGAACTGATTCCGGTGATGGCGACAGAAGCCGGTCCGGCGTTTATGAAGAAATTCGAAGAGAATAAGGATAAAGTACAGCACTAAGATATCTGTGCGGGAGCACGGAAGGGAGAATCAGGGGGCGGCCGACGGGCGCCCCCCATTCTTCTTTCATGCGAGCAGGGCGCCAGTGACGCCCTGTTCGTATTACAATTCTATCAGATCTTCCATTCTGCAGCACAGCGTCCTGCTCAGGCGCAGAAGCGTTTCCGCAGCCGTCTTATTGATATCGCGCTGTCGCTGCTCGAAGAGCTGGATCTGGCGCAGCGGGACCCCTGAAGCCGCAGCCAGTTCCGATTGGGAGAAACCGCAGATTTCCCTCCGCAGGCGCAATTTCGTTCTGGGATACGCCTCCTTCATTTTCCTCTGCATCCTATCCGCGAACTGCAGGATATCCATCTCATGGCAGGCGGGATACATGGCGATGATCTCCCCCATTGACACAATGTTTAATATTTCCATAAATGAATACCCACTGTACCACTGGTAGAACACCAACGCCCATCCGGCCCAATACTCCAGCCCTTTATCGATGTACATGGCATCTTCCGCATCCGCGAACGGCGTATTTGTTTCCGTCAGTACCTTCCGTGCCAGTTCACAGCCATTGATTCCCGCGACATAACGAGGATTGCCGCCGCCGAACTGTCTGGCGGTATCTGACACAGCAAAAGCCCTGCCGAAAACATCCGGCTCCACCCCGAGGGTCATGACCGCAAAATCCACGGCGTCTCCAAGGATACGCTGCGCCCCGGCAAGGTATTCTTCATCGTAGGCGCGGATCGTCATTTTCAATGCCCTCCCTCATAATGTCGATCATATATAGTTCATTGACCCCGTCGGAAGACTGCCGGGTCCTGCGGTATGCCCGCCGCGCTTCCCTGTCACGGAGAACTTTCTTCCCGTAATAAACATCAGCGGCTACAGGCACTGCATCCACAAAACGGATATGCTCAAACGAAAACCGGCTTTTCAGAACGATCTGTTCGCCCAGCCGGCCCAGCCGCATTGCCTCAGACAATGTTTTAAGAGAAATCGTACCGGCGACGAAATCCTGGGCAAACGTAAAATAAGAATCATCGGCGCGATAGCCAATGATAACGTCATACGGTGACGGATCAACAAAGAAATGCTGCTGAATATAGTTCTTTGCCTCTTCCGCAATACTCCCATTCTGCCAATAGCTACGGTATCTCGCCAGAATTGCCAGCCAGTTCAAAATATGATAGTCGGAGGAATTGAGCCGGAGTATCTTAAGGCCGTCCAGATCCAGTTCATAGGTATTGGCAAAACCATTCCTCCGGTCAGCACAGGCCCACTCCTTTGCCAGTTCGATGCTTTCCGTCGTATAAAAACCGTATCCATAGTCATTTGTTCGTTTACTGCCCTGATACAGCGGAACCTCAATGATATGGTCCGAACCATGATAAACAAGCATCGTTTTTCAACTCCTTTCTGTTCTATTATATCTCTACAGCGATATAAAGTCAAGGAGTCTGACTCATTCTTTCGCAGCAGTTTCCTTCACCACACCGGTAATGATGAAAGCAGCTATGCCGCGGCCGTTTTACTCCGCCAGATATCTCTCCGCCGACGCCACTGCGTTGGCTCCGTCGGCTACGGCGGTCACGATCTGCCGGAGCGCCTTCGTGCGCACGTCGCCCGCGGCGAAAACGCCCGGCGCAGAGGTCTTCCCGGTCTCATCCGCCGTGATATATCCGTGATCCATCTCCACCAATCCCTCAAAGATCTCACTATTCGGCGTAATGCCCACGGCGATAAATACGCCCTGCAGCGGAAGCGCCGAGATCTCGCCGGTCTTCACATTCTTAACCGTCAGGCCGCTCACCTGGCCGTCGCCTTCGATCTTCTCCACGACCGTACTCCAAAGCATCTCTACATTCGGAAGGCTTAAGAGCTTCTCCTGCAGACTCTTCGCCCCCCGCAGCTCGTCGCGGCGGTGGATCACATATACCTTCCGACAGCCTCTCGCCAGGAAAATGGCGTCCTCGATGGCCACGTCGCCGCCGCCCACCACAGCCACGTCCTTATTGCGGAAGAACGCGCCGTCGCAGGTGGCGCAGTAGGACACGCCCATACCCGCCAGTTCCTCTTCCCCCGGCACGCCCAGTTTGCGATGAACCGCGCCGGTGGCAATGATCAGGCTCCGCGCCGCATAGGTCTCATTCTCGCAGACGACCTGATAAATGGGCCGGCCGGCTGCACCCGCGGCCGGATCAGCTCCTTCTTGCAGGCATTCCACATGCTCCGCCCTGTCTGTGGCAAACTTCACGCCCAGACCATCGGCGTGTTCCCGGAATTTCATGCCCATATCGAAACCGTTGATGCCTGGAAGTCCCGGATAGTTGTCCACCTCATACGTATTCACCACCTGACCGCCGCTGACATATTCCTTCTCGATCACCAGCGCGTCCAGGCGGGCCCTTTCCGCGTAGATACCGGCCGCCAGGCCGGCGGGGCCGGAACCGAGAATCAGAAGATCGTAGATTTTATCCATATGTATTCTCCTTTTGTTTTGAATGATGCCGGTACGCAGTTTTTCACGCTGCCCATCCTTATACGGATAGTATAATATACTTCGTTATTATACCATACTATCCCCATATTATCCAAACGAATTTTGCTGTACCCTTCGTCCTGCATTTATTCCGGCGAATTCCGGAACAAATTTTCCAGCGCCCTGCACCTTGCATTTCACACCCCAACATGGTATCATAGTAAAGTACCATTCTAACCGTAATGATGTAAATGACCAGGCTGCAAGGAGATCCTGTATGAGCGGAAAAACCGTTCTGGTGACCGGCGCTTCCCGTGGGATCGGGAAGGCTGTTGCTCTGCGATTTGCAAAAGAACATAACAATCTGGCGATCAGTTGTCTGAGGAATACCAGACGGCTGGCGGAGACGAAAGCAGAAGCCGAAGAACTGCAGAGCGCCTGCCTCGCCTACACCGGCGACATGGGCGACATGGACTGCTGCCGGGAGTTTGTCTCCCTCGCTGAACAGCGCTTCGGCCATATCGATATCCTGATCAATAACGCTGGCATTTCCTATATCGGCCTGCTGCAGGATATGGAGAGCGAGGACTGGGACCGGATCATACGAACCAATCTGACCGCCGCGTTCAATTTAAGCAAGCTGGTCATTCCCGGCATGGTCTCGCGCCAGACCGGACATATCATTAACATATCTTCCGTGTGGGGCAATGTCGGCGCGTCCTGCGAGACCGCCTACTCCGCGACGAAAGGCGCGCTGAATGCCTTTACCCGCGCCCTTGCCAAGGAACTGGCGCCCAGCCATATTCAGGTCAACGCCATCGCCTGCGGGGCCATTGACACGGAGATGAATCATTTTCTGACACCCGAAGAACTGGCTGCGCTGACCGGGCAGATTCCCGCAGGACGTCTGGGGACGCCGGAGGAAGCGGCTGACCTGGTCTGGCAGCTGACACAGTCGAATACCTATCTGACCGGGCAGGTCATAGGTCTGGATGGAGGTTGGATCTGATGCCTACTACATACGCACACTATCGTTTCGGAACCGAAGTATACAAAAATCTCCCCCGCGACCTGCGGGAGAGCATCCGCCCTTACCTGGGGCTTTACTGTATCGGACTCCATGGTCCGGACGTCCTTTTCTACTATAAAGCTATGAAGAAGAATTCGGTCAGTGAGACCGGCTTTGCGATGCATGCCCGTCCCGGGTTTGAGTTCTTCGAGCGGGCGGAGGATATTCTCCGCTCGATTCCATCGGTGGACATCGCCCCGTCCATGGCCTATCTCTATGGCTTTATGTGCCATTTTGCCCTGGACAGCACCTGCCACCCCTACGTGGAACAGACGGCGCGCGAAGTTCCGCTCACTCATAACGCCATTGAATCCGAATTCGACCGGATTCTGATGGAAGCGGACGGCTATGACCCGCTTCGCTACCGTCCGATCAAACACCTGAAAGCCACTCCATTCAACGCCCGGATCATCGCCGCGTTCTTCCCGGAGATTACCAGAGGGCAGGTACTTACCGCCATCCGCTCCCAGCGGACGGATCTGAAGCTTCTGGCCCCGAAGGGAGCGCTGAAGCGCCGTGCCCTCATGTTCCTCATGCGGCTGGTTCACTGCCCGAGGAGCATCCACGACATGGTTATTACGCCCCGGCCGCTGCCCGGAAGCACGCCGATCTGCGCGGAGATGATGCGTCTCTACGAGACCGCCGTTCCCTTCGCAGCGGAACTGATCAGGAATTTCCGCGCGTATACGGAAGGCACGACGCCGCTGGACGCGCGGCTGGACCATACGTTCGGCGAGAACTGATCCTCCTATTCCACCGTCACCGATTTGGCCAGGTTCCGTGGCTTATCCACATCCAGGCCCTTGCCCAGCGCCACATAGTAAGCCAAAAGCTGCAGCGGCACCACGGTCAGGCTGGCCGCGAAGCACTCCAGCGTCTTCGGCACATAGATCGTGTAATTCGCCACGTCCTCCATGCTGTAGTTGCCGTAGCTGGTCACGCCCAGCACGTAAGCCCCGCGGCTCTTGACTTCCACCATATTGCTGATCAGTTTCTCAAAAAGGCTCTTCTGCGTCGCCACACCGACTACCAGAATCCCGTCCTCGATCAGCGAGATCGTCCCATGCTTCAGTTCGCCCGCCGCATACGCCTCCGAATGAATATACGAGATCTCTTTCAGCTTCAGCGATCCCTCCAGCGAAGACGCGTAATCCAGCCCCCGTCCGATGAAGAATATATCCTTGCTGTGGGAAAATTTATTGGCAAACCACTGGATCCGCTCCTTCTCCTCCAGGATCCGCTCGATCTTCTCCGGCAGCCGCATAAGTTCCGCGGTCATCTCTTTCTCGGCCGCCTCGTCGATCACGCCCTTCGCCCTTCCCAGTCCGATGGCCAGCAGATAGACCGCCGCCAGCTGGGTGCTGTAGGCCTTCGTCGTCGCCACCGAGATCTCCGGTCCGGCCCAGGTATAGAACACACTGTCCGCCTCCCGCGCGATAGAACTCCCCACCACGTTCACAATTCCGAGGACCCGGTAGCCCAGCTTCTTCGCTTCCCGAAGCGCCGCCAGGGAATCTGCCGTCTCGCCCGACTGACTGACCACGATCACAAGAGTATCCTTCTCCATCACCGGATTCCGGTAGCGGAACTCGCTGGCCAGATCCACGTCCACCGGCACACGCGCGGTCTGCTCTACCATGTATTTGGCTGTCATGCACACATGGTAAGCCGAGCCGCAGGCCACCATCTGGATCCGGGAGATCTTCGCCAGTTCCTCCTGACTCATGCCCAGTTCTTCCAGATTCACATGACCCTCGCTGATCCTTGGACTCACCGTGTCCCGCACCGCCTTGGGCTGCTCATAGATCTCCTTCAGCATGAAATGGGCGAATCCGCCCTTCTCCGCCGCCTCCGTGTCCCAGCTAACCTCGGAAAATGTTTCCCCGACCTCTTCCTGATCCACGTTATAGAAATGGATCTCTGCCGCCGTCAGCTTCACAATCTCCAGATTCGGAATAAAGCATACGTCCCTGGTGTATTTGAGGATCGCCGGCACATCCGACGCGATGAAATTCCCCTGTTCCGACCGTCCCACGATCAGCGGGCTGTCCTTGCGTACCGCGTAGATCTCGCCCGGCCGGTCTGCGAAAAGGATGCCCAGCGCGTAGGAACCGCGAACGCGGAACATTACCTTGCTGATGGCCTCGACCGGATTGCCGGTGTAATATTTGTCCAGAAGATGGGCCACGGTCTCCGTGTCCGTCGCCGAGATAAATGAAAACCCTTCTTTCGTAAGCCTGTCGCGGATCTCCTGATAATTCTCGATGATACCGTTATGCACCACCGCCACCCGCTTGTTCTTCGCGTAATGAGGGTGGGAATTGACCACAGACGGCTCCCCGTGGGTCGCCCAGCGGGTGTGTCCGATGCCGCAGGTACCGGGTACCGACCGGCCGTCGTCCGTCATCTCACGCAGAACTTTCAAGCGCCCCTTTGCCTTCACGATCTCAATGGATGGTTCTGCGCCCTCCTGCGCCACCGCGATCCCTGCCGAATCATATCCGCGGTATTCCAGTTTCTCCAGCCCGTCAAGCAGAATTGGCGCCGCCTGCTGCCTGCCTGTGAACCCTACGATTCCGCACATGCGCTACGCCTCCTGATGACCTCTTTCAATGATCGTGTTCACCACGCTGTCCACATACTCCTGGCATTTTTCCAACGTGCCGGCTTCCACCATGACACGCACGACCGGCTCCGTTCCGCTCTCGCGCACCAGAATCCGTCCGTCGTCTCCCAGCGCCGCTGCCACACGGTCGACTGCCGCCTGTACCGCCGCGTCTTCCCTGGCCGCCTTCTTATCCTTCACGCGGACATTCTTAAGCACCTGAGGATAGGCGACCATAGGCGCGCCCAGCTCGCTTAACGTCTGCTTCTTCTCCAGCATGACCTCCATCATCTTGATCGCCGTCAGGATTCCATCGCCGGTCGTCGCGTATTTGCGGAAAATGATATGGCCAGATTGCTCGCCGCCGATCCGGTAGTTGTTGGAGACCATATTTTCATAGACGTACTTATCGCCCACGGCGGTCTTCTCGTACTCGATGCCCACCGCATCGAGGGCTTTGTACAAGCCGAAATTGGACATGACCGTCGTGACGATCTTATTGCCGAGAAGCTCGCCCTGCTCCTTCATATAGCAGCCGTAGATGTAGAGGATCTTATCGCCGTCCACCACCTCGCCGTTCTCATCCACGCAGAGGCAGCGGTCCGCGTCACCGTCAAAAGCGAAGCCCACATCCAGCTGATTCTCTTTCACAAACTTCTGCAGGTTCGCGATATGGGTCGAACCGCAGTCCGCGTTGATATTCTGGCCGTCCGGCTTATTGCCGATTACGTAGGTCTTGGCCCCCAGCGCGTCGAACACGCTCTTCGCGATCATCCAGGCGCTGCCGTTGGCACAGTCCAGACCGACCCTCTTGCCGGAATAGGAGCGGGTCGCCAGGGAGATCAGATAGCCGATATAGCGGTTTCTTCCGATGGCGTAATCCACAGTCTGGCCGATCTTCTCACGGGTCGCGTAAGGGATCTCTCCGGAATAACCGTCCAGATAGGCTTCCACTTTCATGATGGTCTCTTCGTCCATCTTCTCGCCGTAATAGTTGATCAGTTTGATTCCATTGTCATAATACGGATTGTGGCTGGCAGAGATCATGATGCCTCCGTCGAAATCCTCGGTGCGCACCACATAGGAGACGCTGGGCGTCGTCGTCACATGCAGCAGATAGGCGTCCGCACCCGATGCCGTCAGGCCGGCGGCCAGCGCGTACTCGAACATATACGAGGAACGGCGGGTGTCCTTGCCGATGACCACTTTCGCCGGACCGCTGGCTCTCTTCTGTCCGTAATACCAGCCGAGGAACCGCCCGATCTTGTAGGCATGCTCTACATTCAGCCCCACATTGGCTTCCCCCCGGAATCCGTCCGTACCAAAATATTTTGCCATGATTTTATCCTCCACGCTCACTTCTTATTTTAACATATGCCCCTTCTAAGGGCTTTTGCGTTTATCTCTCCCGCGAAGCCGAGACCATTTCTCCGATAAGGAAAATGACGGAACCGGCCAGAATACAGACGTCGGCGACATTGAAAATCACCTTCCGTAGCCGCCCCAGCCTGACATTCAGATAATCCACGACGTAGCCGCGGACAAAACGGTCGTACAGATTGCCTGCCGCACCGCCGACCGTCAGGGCCAGTCCCAGCTTCTGCAGCCGGCTGCCCTTCCGGGGAAGCAGCCATAAAAGCACGCCCGCGGCCGCGCTCGCGACAGCCAGCGGAAGTTCCCGCACCAGCTGCGGATATTTCCCCAGACATCCGAACGGCAGTCCCGGATTGTGGCATTTCATAACGGTGACATAACCGTCCGTCCCCGCAAGTTTCTTCGGAAATACATCATCTTTTGTACGCTCGATCTCATCCTTGAGACAGAGATCCAGCATGACCACCGCGGCGATCAGTATCAAAAACAACATGATGACAGCCCCCTTCTCTCTTTTCCGAAATCCGTGTATATCATACAACAAATATCTTTTTCCGTCCAGCCGGGATTCATGCATTAAGAGAAAATTAAGAATGGAAAAAAGCCGGAACCGCGCCGCCTTTCCCCGCATACGATATACAAAACAGCACCGGG